>CAYSTX010000042.1:10650-14692 GCA_964434035.1 uncultured Acetobacteraceae bacterium | reverse complement strand
TCGCCTGCCGGGTCGGGCGATCGCACCTCCCAGGACAGGATTCGATAGCCAACGGTCGTGGCGTCAGCGGCGATGCGGATCACCGCACGGCGTCCGAATACCGCGCCCGCCAGTCCGTGCGCCGTCGCCGTAATCATCAGGGTGCGTCTGCCGGTCGCGCTGGCGCTGTCCGAACCGACGTACTGGTCGCCGACCACGTCATGAATAGCCCGCGCGACCACCGGGTCCGCCAAACGAAGAACGGGCTCGCCATCGTTGTAGATCGACAGATATGGCGCCATACGCGCCAGAATTCGCGGAGTCATGCCCAGTACGTTCGAAAGCTCTCCTAAGCTCTCGATCGGCTCCTCCGGTGGACCATATTTCCTGCCGGCGGCCCTGTATTCGGGTGCCTTCGCGCCCATGGGCCGCGGCCTGGCGTTATCGTCACGCCAATCAGCAACCGCCGCCGCGAGTGAATAAGATGTCTGGGCGTCCACTCCGACCCTTCGCAGCAACGCCTTCAACAGATCCGTTGATGCGGTATTCGGGTTGACCTTTCCTGCCTCGTCCTCGATCCGGACGTCAACGCCCGCCGGCGTCGTATATCGCGTCGCCGCCGTGGATCCTGGGGATGTGATCTCGCGAAAAATCGCGTCATAGACGGCGCCGTCCGTTTCAGCCTCCAGCACGGCGCTTGTTCGGAGGTCGTTGGCCAGTTGCATCTCCGTCCGTCCGTTGCCCGTGATGCCGATCGCCAATAATGCAAGCAGGGCCATGGTCAACAGCACGATGAGCAGGACGAAGCCCCGTTCGTCCCGCGTATCCCGCGCCGGCGATCGAGACGAGGTTGATATTTCGCCAAGCCCCCTCAGAGATCGGCGCATGCGGATCAGATGCTGACCGCCTCGGTAAACGATTGCGACCAGCCACTCGTCCGGCTCGAACAGCTTCAGCCCCACGAGGATCGCCAGGGCGGAATGCCCTGGCTTCCCCGCGAACCGGCGCGGTGACGTCGCGCCTCTCTGCTACTCTTTCACCTCGCTCGGCTTAAGAACCCGGCCCTCGCCCGGATACGGTGTGGAGAAGCCCATCGTCGAATACCAGTTCGCGTGATTTATCAAGTTCTCGTATTCATCGGAGTCCGGACGGAAGCCGGTCAGGAACATGCTTGCCGAAGCCAGCGCCCAATCACGCTGGAGCCCATTGAGGGCGTGAGTGATCGGGGTTGTCTCCGTAAGCGGTATCTGGTTTGGCAGTACGCTGAACGGCTCAAAGTTCGGCTTGTCCGTGAACGCATTCGCCATCGGCGTCGCGGCCAGGTCGAACTGGTTCATCGGGTGCAGTCCGAGGATCTGTTCGATGGTTCGCACCATGTCGATCTGCGTATAGAACGTGCTGTCGACCGCATGCCGATGGGCGTAAGGACTTATCACGAAGCCGGTCGTGCGGTGGCCTTCGACGTGATCCGTTCCGTTCTGGGCGTCGTCCTCGGTTACGAAAATCGCCGAGTCCTTCCAGTAAGGACTATTTGAAATCGCGCTCACGATACGGCCGAGCGCGAGATCGTTGTCCGCCACCATGGCGCGCGGCGTCGCGAAGCCGGGGTTCGTGCCGGCTGTGTGGTCGTCCGGCAGCGTCATCACGATCAGGTCCGGGAGATCGCCATTCTTCACCCACTGGTCGAAATGCAATTGAAAGATCGCCGCCCGATACTGATCCGGCACATCGATGCTAAGAAAGGGCGGATAGTCCTTGACCAGAAGTTTTTGGGCGGACGGGACGTCGGACACGGCCTGGAAGGACCCGACCGGCGCATGGAGCGTGCCTTTCAGCGATCCCGCGAGAATCTGCGCGTCCTTGTACCAGGCCTGCCATGTTGGGTAGTCGGCATAGGTACCGTACGACCCGTTCGGACTGTTAAACTGATTGGCGAACTCGCCGAAGATCGCCGTCGTCCGTCCGTGCTTCAGCGCATTTTCCCAGAGGAACCCGGCGGGAGAATAGGCGAGTGCATCACCGCCGTTGTACGGGTAGCCGCGCTCTCGTCCACCGAACTCCATTTTTTCGAGATAGCTCGAAACGTATGCCTCGTCGGTCCATTGATGACCTTCGTCCGAAGCAATCCCACTCACGTAGTAATTGTCGAGGAGCGGGAATTCATCCGCGAGAGCATGCTCATTGGGGGTCACCGTCTGGCCGAATTGGGTCAGACTCGAGTCACTGTTGCCGCGGCCAATATCACCAAGAATCTGATCGTAGGTCCGATTCTCCTTGATGATATAAAAGACATGCCTGATTTTCGATGGATCGCCGATATGGTGGGGAATCGCCACTGCTTCGCGGTGGCCCCCCTGGTTGTCATCGCCTTCTCTTCCGCGATCACGCCCCTCGCCTTCCAGCTGATCCCATCCGTTGTTATGGATCACCTTGTCCGTGAGGCCACGCAGCTCCTCTCGCGTGGGCTTGTTGATGAAGGAAACAGTGCCAACCTCAGAATATGCATGTTTCGCCTCGGCGGTGCCATCACCAAGAGAGCCAATGCCCTTTATGTTTGGGACTACCAAGCGCTGGGACGAATCAAGTTTCACCTGACCCGGATACCAACCCGTCGGGATCAGGCCAAGGAAGGAAACGGGCTGACTCGGCCCCTGCCATCCATATAGCGCCAGGGCGTTGTTGCCGCCCAACGAAACGGCCAGAGTCCCACCATCGAGCAAGGCGACTCCGGTGGGCGTGCTGCCGAATGGCGCATCGGGGAAAGGCTGGATGTTAATGGTCTTGATGGCTTCATCGTTGGCGGTATTGATCACCGACACGCTGTCGCCGTTGGTATTCGCAACGAAGAGATACTGGCCGCCGATGGTCATTTCTGTCGGCTGAAGGCCGACGGTAATGGTCTTGATGGTCTTGCCGCCTTGCAGGTCGACGACCGATACCGTCCCTGTGATCGAACCGCCTGAACTCGGGTCAGCAACAATCTGGGTTCCACTGGAATTGTTCGTGAAGTCAGCCTGGGTGGCGGCACGGCCGCCTTCATTGCTGACATACGCTTTGTTTCCGTTGACGACGATCCCGTAGGGCGCGTTGCCAACGGGGATCTGGGAGACAAGCTTCTGGGTGGCGATATCGATCACGCCAATCGAATTGAGCCGGCTCAGAGCAACGTAAAGG
Organism: uncultured Acetobacteraceae bacterium; assembly: GCA_964434035.1. Classification (GTDB taxonomy): domain Bacteria; phylum Pseudomonadota; class Alphaproteobacteria; order Acetobacterales; family Acetobacteraceae; genus CAYSTX01. Next base: position 11,539 of record CAYSTX010000042.1, on the reverse strand, counting down.
CTCTTACCATCGTCGGAGAGCGCCAGGCCAATCGGATAACTTGTCCCGCCGCCCAATGTAGGGAGCGCGATCTTGTTGGAAAGTGTCAACTGCCCGGCAGAGTCCACGGATGCAACGATGATTTCACCGTTGGTGTCGGACATGAACAGTTGCTGTCCCTCCCGCGAATAAACGATGCCATCCGGCGGTGCCCCGCCGTCATTTGGATTCAGCGTTTGCTGCACGCGATTGGTCGCGAGGTCGACGATGGAAACGAGAGAGCAGCCGTTGCATCCCGCGATAAGGATCGCCGCCTTCTTGCCATCTGGACTGAAGGCCACCGCGTTCGGCCGGGCTCCCGAGATCTGAATCTGGGTTCCCGCGGGTGTGATGATCTGGTGGCTTGGCACGACCACGTCGCCGTTCGCCTGAGTGCCGACGTTATAGTTCGGCAAAGGCTCGTGTTCCAACAGATGCCCGTTCTGCTGCGCGGATGCCGGTGCGACCAGACCGAGGGTCAACAGCATCGGCAAAGTTGTCAAAAACGTCGAGTTTTTCACGGCGATTCCTAAATTGCACTCACCAAATTCGTGCGAGGGGATGGCAGCGCTCGCAGGCGGTCTATCGCGCGCTACCAGCGTTACAATAAGCCTCGATACGGTGACATGATTATGAAAGGTGCCGGCAAGATTTACCCACCCGCGCGGCCGGAACACCTCTTTCAATCGGTAGCCATGGCTGCAGACCCGGCCCGGCCGGCCGACCATGCGTTGTGTAGCGAATCAAGATAGTTGCTGTACGTAACCATCTTGATTCGCTACTGGTTGGATAGACGACCGACCTCGCCGTTCTGCCGTGAGCGGTCATATTCCGTAGCTACCACATAGCAACCAACGATGCCCGGAACCGG
>CAYSTX010000042.1:1177-10550 GCA_964434035.1 uncultured Acetobacteraceae bacterium | reverse complement strand
GCTTGCGAAGCGCAGGGCGGTGGCCTTGCCGATGCCCTGCGCTGCGGCGGTCACCAGCGCGACCTTGCCCTCCAGACGACGCGTCATCGGTAGTCTCGAACTATGCTTGGCCGTGCCGGTTGCGATGAACGACGTGCTTGTCGAGCGCCTGCCAATCCCACTCGATGCCGAGGCCCGGCTCCGATGATGGAATACCATGGCCGTCCTCGATGCGCATGCCCGCATGGGTCACGAGATCGAGCTGCGGGATGAACTCGAGCCAGCGGCTGTTCGGCACGGCGCAGCAGAGCGGCAGGTGCAGCTCCATCAGGAAATGCGGACAGACCGGTACGTTGAACGCCTCTGCCATATGGGCGACCTTAAGCCACGGCGTGATGCCGCCGATACGCCCCACATCGACCTGCACGATCGAGCAGGCACCCGCCTGCAGATAGTCCTTGAACTGGCTGATGCTGTACATGGATTCGCCGACCGCGATCGGGATCGAAGTTGACGCGCAGAGCCGCTTGTGGGCCGCCACGTCGTCGGCGTGGATCGGCTCCTCGAACCAGGCGATGTCGAATTCCTCGTAGCGGCGGGCGCGCCGGATCGCCTCATCCATGGCGAAGCCCTGGTTGGCGTCGGTCATCACGTCCCATTCGTCGCCGACGGCGCCGCGCACGGCCGCGAGGCGCCGGACATCCTCCGCGACATGGGGCCGGCCGACCTTGATCTTCGAGCCGCCGAAGCCCCGCTCCTTCGCCTTCAGCGCTTCCTCGACCAGCTCCGTCTCGTCGATGTGCAGCCAGCCGCCCTCGGTATAGTAGAGCTTGATCCGGTCCTTGGCGCCGCCGGCCACCTTATGCAGCGGCAGGTTCGCGCGCCGAGCGCGCAGATCCCATAATGCCGTGTCGATCGCGGCAATCGCGATCGAGGTCAACGCACCGACCGTCGTGGCATGGACCCGGTAGAACAGGTCGCGCCAGACCTTCTCGATATCATCGGCATCGCGTCCGAGCAGCAGGGGCACCAGATGGTCGTCGAGCAGTTTCGCGACCGAGGAGCCACCGGTGCCGATCGTATAGGAATAGCCGGTGCCGACGACGCCATCCGCATCGCGGATCCGCACCATCGGCGTCTCCTGGCATTCGAAGCTCTGCACGGCGTCCGTGCGCTTCACCTTGGGCTGCAGGTCGACCTGCAGCACTTCGACGGAGACGATCTTGCTCATGAGGCGGCCTCCCGGTCTTTGTTGATCGGCCTGATCGTTGACCGCCGCGGCTGTCCGGTCAAATAGAAAATTTTCCATTTTAGACGTTGCATATTTTGTTCGAAGGCGGATCATGGCCGCCATGAGCAGCGTCGTCCGTGCCACCCTTTCCGAACAGGCTCACCAGGAGCTGCGCTCGCGCATTCTCGGCGGCCAGCTGCCGGGCGGCCATCGCCTGCTGCCCGAGGAACTGGCGAGCGACCTCGCGATCAGCCAGACGCCGGTAAAGGAGGCGCTGCTGCGGCTCGAGGCGGATGGGCTGGTCGTGTCGGGGCTGCGCAAGGGTGCGGCCGTCCGCCGGTTCACGCCGAAGGATGTCGAGGAGCTGTACGAGGCGCGCATCTTCGTCGAGCTGGCGTCGCTGGAGGTCGCGTTCGCGCGCGGTGCCGTGACCCCGGCGCTCCTCGATGACTTGTCGGAGACGCTGGAACAGCACGCCTTCCATCTGGCGCGCAACACGATGAAGGACCTCACGACGGCGCTCGCCTTCGATCGGCAGTTCCATCAGCGCCTGGTCCAGGCGCGCGACAACGCGGTCATCGCCGGTTGGCACGAGCGGATCCTAGCACAGACCCATACCGCCTACGTCTATCTCGTGAACGACACCAGCCGGGTCATAGGCGAGCACCGGGACATTCTCGACGCCCTCAAGGCCGGCTCGGTCGGCCAGGCGCGCGACGCGCTGGAGCGACATCTGCAGCGCAGCGGCCAGGCCTTGCTGGCAAATGTCCGGCGGGCGCAGGGCGAGGGCGCGCCCTAACGGACATCGTCGAAGCACCGTGGGCGCGAAGAAAACAAAAAGTCCGGGAAACGCATGAGCCTAACCAGAACATCGACCCTCGAGGCCGAGGCCTTGGGCGGGGTTTACCGCAAGGTCATGCTGCGTCTGCTGCCGCTGCTGATCGTCTGCTTCATCGTCGCCTATTACGACCGGGTGAATATCGCCTTCGCCAAGCTGCAGATGCAGCAGGAACTGAAGTTCAGCGACACGGTCTACGGCCTCGGCGCCAGCCTGTTCTTCGTCGGCTACATCCTGTTTGAGATTCCGAGCAACGTCATCCTGCACCGGGTCGGCGCCCGGAAATGGATCGCGCGCATCATGATTTCGTGGGGCGTCGCCTCGTCGCTCATGATGTTCGTCGCGACACCGTTCCAATTCTACGCCATGCGCTTCGTCGTCGGCGTGATGGAGGCAGGCTTCCTGCCGGGTGTGGTGCTGTACCTGACTTACTGGTTCCCTGGCGAACGCCGGGCGCGCGCCAATTCCTGGTTCATGGTGGCGATCTCGCTCTCGGGTGTGACCGGCGGGCCGCTTGCCGGTTGGATCATGACCGGTCTCGCCGGCGCCAACGGCTGGGCCGGCTGGCAATGGCTGTTCCTGATCGAGGGCATCGCTGCCGTCGTCCTCGGCGTCGTCGTGCTCTTCTGCTTGGACGACCGGCCGGAGACGGCGACCTGGCTCTCGTCCGGGGAACAGGCGGAAATCGCCCGCGATCTCGTCGCGGAGGGGCCGGGCACCAAGGCGCGGCACTCGGTGCTCGCCGCCCTCGTCCATCCAAAGGCGCTCTACCTCGCCTTCACCTATTTCTTCATTCTGGTCGGCCTGGGCGGCATCACCTTCTGGATGCCGCAACTGGTCAAGAACAGCGGCATCACCGGCACGCTCGCGATCGGCGAGTTCACGGCCATCCCGTGGTTCGTCGCGGGCATCGGCATGGTGCTGGTCAGTTTCAGTTCCGACCGGACCGGCGAGCGCCGGTGGCATCTGGCGCTCTGCGCGATCGCGAGCGGCCTCGGCTATATCGTCAGCGCGGAAAATGGCGGCAATCCGACGGTCGCGATCGCGGCGCTGTCGGTCGCGACATTCGGCATCCTCGCCATCTTCCCGGTCTTCTGGACGCTGCCCTCGCGCTTTCTCGGCGGCGTCGCCGCGGCGGGCGGCATCGCCTTCATCAATTCGGTCGGCAATCTCGGCAGCATCTTCAGTCCGACCTTCATCGGCTGGGTCACGGACCTGACGAAAAGCACCCAGCTCAGCGTCAACGTGATCGGCGCCATGATGATCCTGGCCGGCCTTCTGTTCGCCGCCTGCTGGCCGTTCGGGCGGGCGGGGCGATGAGCGAGCCGCGCTACGACCGCGATGCGATGACCGAATTCGCACGGGCGCTGTTCGTGCGGGCCGCGATGCCGGCGGACAAGGCCGCTGCCGTCGCCGATATCCTGGTCGAGGGCGAGTTATCCGGTCGGACGACCCACGGCCTCGCCCTTCTCGCCCCCTACCTGAAGGAGATTGAGACCGGCGGCATGCGGGTCGAGGGCGAGCCGGAGGTCGTTTCCGACTTTGCCGCCTGTCTCGCCTGGAACGGCCGCAAGCTGCCGGGCCCCTGGCTGATCCTGCGGGCAATGGACGAGGCCATGGCGCGCGCGGCCCGCTTTGGCATGGCGGCGGTCGCGATCCAGCGCAGCCATCACACCGCCTCGCTCGGCGCCTATCTGTCGCGGGCGACCGCACGCGGCTACCTGATGCTGCTGACGCTGACCGATCCGGGCTTTTCCAGTGTCGCGCCCTTTGGCGGCACGGCGCCGGTGCTGACGTCGAATCCGATCGCCTTCGGCGCACCCACCGCGGGCGAGCCGATCCTGATCGATATCTCGACCTCCATGGTCACGAACGGCATGGTCGCGCGCCACCGGCGCGAGGGGCGCCCGCTCGCCCAGCCCTGGCTGCTCGACGCCGATGGCGTGGCCTCGGCCGACCCGTCGGTGATCTTCGCCGATCCGCCCGGCAGCGTGCTGCCGCTTGGCGGGCTCGCCGCCGGCCACAAGGGCTACGGCATTGGCATGATGGTCGAGCTCCTGTCGGGTTGCCTGTCCGGCCATGGCCGCGCGGAACCCAAGGACGGCTGGAGTGCCTCGGTCTTCATCCAGATCGTGGATCCGGCCGCGTTCGGCAGCACCGATGCCTATCTGCGCCAAGTCGAGGCGCTCGCCGCGGCCTGCCACGCCTCGCCGCCCCGGCCGGGCTTCGACCGGGTGCGCCTGCCCGGCGAGGCAAGCAGCGCGCGACGGACGGAACAGATCCGCGACGGCATGAGCATCGATCCGGACATCATCACCGCACTCGGCCCCTGGGCGGAGAAACTGGGAGTGCCGTTGCCGGTGCCCCGCTGAACAACCACGCGGACAAAAACGAAGGGAGGCTATGCGCCATGCAGACGGTTCAAACCGCGGCGATCCATGAGGATGACGCGCCCGCCACAGACGCCGCGAACGTCCGCAAGGCGGTGTGGGCTGCGACGGTCGGCACCATTATCGAATGGTACGACTATGCGCTCTATGGCGCCGCTTCGGGCCTGATCATCAACAAGCTGTTCTTCCCGCAGCTCTCACCGGTCGCCGGCGTGCTGGCGGCCTTTGCCACCTTTGCCGTCGGCTTCTTCACCCGGCCGTTGGGCGGGCTGATCATCTCGCATTTCGGGGACAAGATCGGGCGCAAGCCGGCGCTGGTGTTCACCGTGGCCCTGATGGGCTTCTCGACCGTGGCCATCGGGCTGCTGCCGGATTTCAACCATATCGGCGTCGCGGCCCCGCTGCTGCTGGTCCTCTGCCGACTGTTTCAGGGCTTCGGCGCCGGTGCCGAATATGCCGGTGCCGTGACGCTCGTCTCGGAATACGTGCCGGCCTCGCGCCGCGGCTACTACACCTCGTATCTGCAGTCGGCGACGATCGTCGGCATCCTGATCGCGACCTTCGCCTTCCTCGCCATCTCCGCCATGCCGGAAGAGGACATGCTGAGCTGGGGCTGGCGCGTGCCGTTCTTGATCTCGGCGCTGTTGTTCCTGGTGGCGCTCTATATCCGCAACCGGCTCGACGAAACGCCGGAATATGTCCAAGCGGTCGAGAAGGCCGATGCGCGCCGTCGCGAGAACCGCGTGCCGGTGAGAGAACTCCTTCGCAACAGCCCGAAAGAGGTAGTCCTGGGCTTTCTCGCCGTCACCGGCCACAACGCGAACGCCTATATCCTGAACGCCTTCGCGCTCAGCTATATGACCAACACGCTCAAAATGCCCCGCACCGACTCTCTGATGGCGGTCATCGCTGCGACCGCGGTCGGCGTCGTCACGACACCGGTGCTGGGCGCGATCTCAGACCGTATCGGCTACGCGCGGGTGTACCTGTTCGGCGCGGTGTTTATGGTGCTGTTCGCATTTCCGCTGTTCGCGCTCCTCGACGCTAAGGATGCGGTCCTGGCGACGGTCGGTATGGGCCTCGCCTATGGTCTGGGCTTCGGCGGCATGGCTGGCGCTCAGGGCGCCTTCCTCGCGAACCTGTTTCCGACGCGCTATCGCTTTTCGGGGATCGCCTTCGCCCGCGAGCTTAATAGCCTGATCATCGCTGGCCCGACCCCGTTCATCGCCTCCGCCTTGGTCGCGATGTCCGGCGGCACGCCGCGGCTGGTGATCTTGTATCTGATGGTCTGCTGTGCGCTCACGGTCATCTCCGTCTGGGCAGCCCGCAACCGGACGGTCAACACGGGCAATCAATAAGGGGCAGGATCGCGCGGAGTTCGCAAAACGGACCGGGCGCGCGCGCTCAGGCGCAAGCGCGCCGGCCACGGCACGCTACTGCCGTAGGGTCGGGTCGAGAAGCAGTTCGATGACCCGCTGCGCGATCTCCGGCCCGTCAAGCACCGCAGCAGTAGCGACGTGCTGAGATTCGTCGTCGTTTGCTATGGCCAAGCTGGTCGGCGGGGAGAGGTGAGATGAGCGACAAAGCTGGAGAGTCCAGCGAGAGTTCGGTGCGGTTTGAGCGTGTCCAGGCGTGCATCGGGATGGCCATGTCGGCACTTGGGCGCTCTGCTTACACGGCCGTCGCGCCGCTGCTTACACGGGCACGTTTCTCTCGGTTCGCATTCCTTCCGAAGGCCGGATAGCACATTCGAACTGCGCACCGTCGACAGCCGCTTTTTGACCGCGCGCACTCACGGCATTCAAGTTCCGCTCCCGGCGAATTGCCGGCAATCCTGCGGCCGAAGGCGATGAAACGGCTCGGGCCGCCCTAGCGGGCCTCAGTTGGCCAACGTCAGGAAGGTGGGGCGGCCGGCAGGCCGCTGCCATGCGGCCGCTGTCACCCGTCAGGTTTCCTGGTCGTGCCGGCTGCCACGTCGTCTTCGCGTTCCCCGGACCACTCTGAGGGCCGCCAGATAGAGTACAGGCCTTCGCGTCCGAGCGCTCGTGATTGATTTCGACACCGCTCTCCGTTTACCATTCGAAACCGTAGAAACGCGGCGTCGTCTTTCCCAAAAGGAAGCCACCCATGCCAGTCCGTCGGCGCCGATTGCTCGCTGGCCTCGCCGCACTCGCACCGACTGCGGTTGCGTTCGCGGCAGATAAGTCGGACCCGCAGCTCGACCGGGTCGCCAACGCCGCCTTGGCTCATCTTGTCCGAACTGATCCGGCGGCGCGGACGCTGAACAGCAAGGCATACGCCGTTCTGGTCTTTCCGAGGATCGTCAAGGTTGGGTTCCTGCTCGGCGGGGCGTACGGCGAAGGCGCGCTGCTGCAAGGCGGCCGCACGACCGGTTATTACAACTCCGCGGCCGCATCGTATGGGCTGCAAGCGGGTGCTCAATCGTTCGGCTATGCGCTGTTCTTCATGAATCCGGGCGCGCTGAACTATCTGAATTCGTCCTCTGGCTTCGAGATCGGCGTCGGTCCGAGTGTCGTTGTCGTCGACAAGGGTTTGGCAAGGAAGATTACGTCGTCGACGCTGACGCAGGACATCTATGCGATGATCTTCAATCAGAAGGGGCTGATGGCCGGGCTCGGGCTCGAGGGCTCCAAGATCACGAAGATCTAGGCCGCGCGTCTCCCGGGTACGAAGTTGCCTGACAATGAAACCGTGTCGACGGGCAAACGGTCGTCCTGAGGTCCTGAACGGCCGGTTCTGCATTCAGCCTGAATCGCCCGACGGGGTCAGGCCAGAGTTGCCCCGGCAAGCGATCACTGCTCGGCGAACGGCGTGCGCGAGCCGCAAAACCGCCAGGTCGAGATCGTCCGGCAGTCGTCGGAACCGGACGCGATCGGGTCAGCCATGCACGTCTGGCCTGCCCCGGACCAACGTCGCGGACGGCGCCTCGCCGTAGATCTCGCGATAGTCTTGCGCGAACTGTCCGAGGTGCCAGAACCCATGCGACAGCGCGGCCGCTTTCACCGAGTGCCAAGGGCCGGAGGACGAAAGGAGCGCCGCCCGGGCCAGGCTCATGCGTCGTAGCTTCAGGTAGCGATGCGGGCTGATGCCGAACACGGCATGGAACGCCTCGCGCAATGCCGAAGCCGACACGCCGAGGGCTTGGCAGAGGTCATCCGTGTAGATCGGCCGGACTGGGTTCGCGCAAAGGTGCTCATCGACTAGGCGGACGATACGATTGCGGCGTGCAGTGCGGTTCCGCGCCGGGCTCGAGACGTCGGCCGACACGAACAGGCTCCGCGCGGCGTCGATCAAGGATGCGCGTAGGCCAATCTGGCTTGCATCGTCGCGGAATATGTCCGGCGCATAGCGGGCGATGCGCTCGGCCTCCCTCATGCAGTTCGAGAGCCGGACATGGGCTGGCGGAGTGGCCCGCTGGGCCGGCGCGCCCGAACGCCGATTGGCAAACTGCTTCCTCGACCCGAAGAACGCCTCCGCCGCATCCTTCTCGGTGCTGATGAAGGCGCATGCAAAAGGATCGTAGAAACTACCGACCAGCCTCATGGCCGGCTCGAGCGACGCGACGTCGAATCGGTGGACGGCGCGGCCGTCCCACTTGGCGTGTTTCACGCCGTCCAGCATCAAAAGACAGCCGGCGCGGCCGCTTTCGGACGCCTCGATCAGCAATGCGGGCGACGCCCGGATGATTTCTACCGCGAAATCCCCGAAGTCCAGCGACGCAACTGACGCCTCGAACGCGTGCGGGGACAGAGCGACACCATGCACCTGCATGGTCTGGAGCCGCGCAGGCAGCTCTGACGGCTCCGAGAAGATGTAGCTCGAGACAGCTTGTCCCGTCATGACGGGCTCCCACGGGCTCGGTCCATTCTGATATCGCAACAGGAACGCACCCGTTTGATCCAGATCGAGAGCGGCGCGTTCAGATTTGGGCCAGAAACGACTTTCTGTGGGAAACCGATATGCTTTTTCGGCTAGCGGAGGCCTGCCCCAAGTAAAGTTTCAACGGACGATGCGGCGCCGGAGCGCGTCTCGGGCGTACAGAATGCCCAACTGCGTCGCGCCTACCGGACCCGGCGGTCGAAATGGTTCGCAAGCGGCGGCGAAGGGAACGGGTATGCTGGCGGTCGTGGTATTCGACGGGGAGGCGCGGACGAGCGAGTTCCTCCGAAGCCTCCGCGCGCTGCATGATCAAGGCCGGATCACGGTCTACGCTGCGGCGACGCTCGCGCGGAGCGCGGCGGGAACCGCGCCCGTTCCCGGCGTTTCGCTCGGCAAGGCCGAAGCGGCAACAGGCCGTTCCGTTGGGGCCGCGGTCGGGGCGTTGGTGTCACTGCTGGATGGGCCTCTTGCCGCGGCAATGAAAGCCGTCCCGCTGGGTCTGGTCGGGGCTATCCGTGACCTCGATGATGCAGGGCTGAATGCCACTTTCCTCGAACAGGTGTCGGACGATTTTCCGGCTGGCGGCGGCGCGGTGCTGGCTGAGGTGGAAGAAATCCAACCGCTGCTGCTGGACGCGCTCAGCCTGGAGCACGGGGGTCGCCTGCTGCGCCAGCGCCTCGCAGGCGCCTTCGCTGAACGCCGGCTGATCGCGGAAATCCAGGCGCTTCGACACGAACTTGCGCGGCTGGACATGCTCAATCGTCGGCAGGAGAGCGTGATCCCGACTGCGAACCTTCACCGCTCGAAGGGGACCGAGTTGGCCTCGGCCATCCGACGTGCCAGCAACCTCGCCGCCGGCTTACGCCGCGAGGCGGCCGCGAAACGGCGTGTGTTCGACGAGCAGGCGGCGCGGCTGGAGCAAGGGCCGCGGGAGGTGCTCCGCCGCCGGGCCGTGGTCGTCGAGGCGAGGATAGGACGCCGTGCTGAACTCCTCGAACGCGCGGCGGCCAGAGGCGCGACACCGAAGCCGGGAGG
>CAYSTX010000042.1:0-1077 GCA_964434035.1 uncultured Acetobacteraceae bacterium | reverse complement strand
GCTGGAGGCCGCAAGCATGCCCCAGAACACCGGCGTGCCGACGGCGCGGCGGCTGATCTCGGAGGCGCCTTCAGCGATAACCAGCGGGAGCAGGCCGAGAATGAACGCGAGGCTCGTCATCATGACGGCGCGGAACCGGAGCCGAGAGCCGAGGATCGCGGCTTCCTGGATCGATTTGCCGTGCTCGCGCTGCTCCTTGGCGAACTCGATGATAAGGATGCCGTTCTTCGCCGCCAGGGCGATTAGCACGACGATGCCGATCTGGGCATAGAGGTCGAGTGCCAGGCCGGACACTCCGATCGAGGCGATCGCCGCCAGGATGCCGACCGTCACTGAGAGCAGCACCGGTACGGGGATGGTCCAGCTCTCGTAGAGGCCGACCAGGAACAGGAAGGCGAACAGGATGGCCAGTGCCAGGATAATCGGCGTCTTGCCCGCGGCTGCCTTCTCCTGGAACGCGGTGCCGGTCCACTCGAAGCCGTAACCGCGCGGCAGCGTATCGCGGCTGATCCGCTCCATGGCGGCCAGCGCGTCGCCGGTGCTGTAGCCGGGCGCCGGCTCGCCGTTGATCGTGATGCCGCGGACGTTGTTATAGCGTATGATTGTCTGAGGCCCGAAGACGATGCTGGGCTCCGCAAGCGCGCGGATCGGCACAAGGTCGCCTTTCGGCGTGCGCACGTGCACGCGGTAGATGTCGTCGATCCTGGCGCGGTCGCTCGCCTCCGCCTGGATGTTGACCTGCCAAGTGCGGCCGAACAGGTTGAAGTCGTTGACGTAGGCGCTGCCCAGCGAAGCCTGCAGGGCGTTGAAGATCTCGTCGATCGGGATGCCGAGAACCTGCGCCTTGTCGCGGTCGATCTTGAGATACACGGATGGCGTATTGGCGGCGTAGGTGGAGAAGACGCGCTGCAGCGCCGGGTCCTCGTTGGCGGCGAGCACAAGCGCGCGCATGACCTGCGCCATCTCCGTTGCCGGCCGGCCCTCGAGATTTTGCAACTGGTATTCGAAACCACCAGCGGTGCCGAGCCCGATGATTGGCGGCAGGTTGAACGGGATCACCTGCGCCGGCACATCGGA
>CAYSTX010000041.1:0-19286 GCA_964434035.1 uncultured Acetobacteraceae bacterium | reverse complement strand
GGCGGTCCGCGGCGGCCCTTCGCGCCGGATGCGAAGATAAATAGCGGCGCGATACAGAACGATATAATCGCACACGCGGCGAAGACGTCGGTGTAAGCGAGCACCTGCGCCTGCGTGTGCAACGTTTGAAGCATGTGGCCGAGTGCGGCGTGTTGGAGGCCGGCGGGCGGTGTCGGGTTGGTTCGGATCGCGGCGATCGCCTGCTCCGTCTGGTGTAGCGTTGCCGTATAGTTCGGATTGAAACTATTCAGGTTGGTCGCCAGATACGCTTGACGCACCTGCGAGCGCTGTGTGACGAGCGCGGTCGCGACCGAGATGCCGATGGAGCCGGCGACGTTGCGGAACATCGTCCACAGCGCGGTGCCATCGGAATTGAACCGCTGCGGTAGCGTCGAGTACGTGAGCGTGCTGATCGGCACGAACAGCAGCCCGATTCCGATGACCTGTGTGGCGCGCATCAGTGCCAGGTCAAAGAAATCCATATTCGGCACGAGCCGGTGTGAATACGTCAGCGCCAAGCCAAGTGCAATGAATCCGGCCATGATGAGGAACCGCGTCTGCACGACGCGCATGAGCTGACCGACGATCGGGATCATCACAATGATCATCGCGGCGCCCGGTGATAACAGCAGGCCGGCGAGCGTCGCGTCGTAGCCGAGCACCTGCTGGGCGAGCTGCGGGATCAGCACCGCGGACGAATAGAGCACGGACGCCATCGCGAAGATCGCCACCGAGCCGATCGCGAAGTTGCGGTCTTTGAGCGCGCGGAGATCAACGATCGGGTTGCGGGTGCCCCACAACAGCCAGAAGACCGAGCCGATGATACCGATCCCCGCCAGGATCGCCAGCGTGACGATGAACGGCGAGCCGAACCAGTCCTCGTCCTCGCCGCGGTCGAGCATCACCTGAAGGCAGCCGAGACCGAGCGCGATCAGAGCAAGGCCGATGAAGTCGAATCCTTTCTTGCGCGGCTCCGTCACCGGCGGATCGCGCACGAGCGCGAGAACACCGAAGAAGGCGAGCAGCCCGAACGGTACGTTGATGAAAAAGATCCACCGCCACGACGTATTGTCGGTGATGTAGCCGCCGAGCGTCGGGCCGAGGACTGGGGCGACAATGGTCGCGATCGCCGTGACCGAGAAAGCCTGACGGCGCTTTTCGGTCGGGAATGTGTCGAGGATGATCGCCTGCTGATTCGGCTGCAAACCGCCGCCGAAGAACCCCTGTAACGCGCGAAAGATGAGCAGCTGGGGCAGCGACTGCGCTGAGCCACACAGAAAGCTGAACACCGTGAACATCGCGATGCAGACGAGGAAGTATCGTTTGCGACCAAACACGCGCCCGAGCCAACCGGAGATCGTCAGAACGATCGCGTTCGCGACAAGGTAGGACGTGAGCGACCACGTCGCATCGTCATTGCTGACCGACAGCGAGCCGGCGATGTGCGGCAGGCTGACGTTGACGATCGTGGTGTCGAGGATCTCCATGAACGCGGCGAGCGTAACCGTGACCGCGATCAGCCACGGGTTCGCCGTCTGATGGCCCGATTCAGAGTGACCGCTCACTTCACGTTGATCGTCGGCTCGACCGACAGGCCGAGCGGCAGCGGCGGCAGTGACGCATCAATCCCGCTGTCGATGACAATCTTCACCGGAACACGCTGCACGATTTTGACGAAGTTGCCCGTCGCGTTTTCCGGCGGGAAGGCGGTGAACTTCGCGCCCGACCCCATCTGAATGCTGTCGACATGCCCGTGCAGCTTCAGCTCCGGGTGCGCATCGACGGCGACATCGACCTTCTGGCCGGGCCGGACGCGATCGAGCTGCGTCTCCTTCAGGTTCGCCGTCACCCAGAGATCGGGTGTGACGATCGAGAAGATGGACTGGCCGCTGGCCAAAAGATCGCCAACCTCGACGTTGCGTTTGGTGATCCAGCCGTCCTGCGGCGCGATGACGCGCGTCCAGGAGAGGTTGAGTTCGGCCTGCGCCAATTGCGCGCGCGCCTGTTCCACCTGACCCACGAGCTGCGCCACCTGCGCCTCCGCCTGCGTGATTGCCTGCGGTACGAGCGCCGCCTGCGTCACCTGCGCGTCGGCCTGGGTGAGCTGCCCAGCGGCTGATTGCAGAGACGCGGTCGACTGATCGACCGCCTGCTGGGTCGTCGCGGCGCGCGGCACCGAGTGCTGTCGTTTGTATTCAAGCTGGGCATTGGTCAGCGTCGCCTGCGCCTGCTCGCGCGCGCCTTTCGCCGCGAGCAGGCGTGCCGGCGCAGTGACGCGTATCGTCTCAAGGTTGACGCGAGCGTTGTCGAGCTGCGCCAGTGCCACCTTGAGCGTGCCTTCGGCCTGATCGCGCGCGGCGATGAAGTCGCGCGGGTCGATCTGCACCAGCAGCTGCCCCTTCGTGACGCGCTGGTTGTCGTTGACCAGCAGTTGCGTCGCGTAGCCGGTGACGTGCGGCGCGACCGCGATCGCCCGTCCGTCGGTCGAAGCGTCGTCGGTGCTCACGAGATTTTTCGTCGTCTGGTAGTACCAGACGCCCCCGATGATCATGCCGATGACGACGACCGCCACCAAGAACAGCGGCCAGCGCTTGCGCGGTCTGGCCCGATCGGAGCCGTTCTCGCCGTTATCGCCCTCGCCGATGTCGAGACGTCTCTCGCGCGGCGCGTCGGCTCGACCCGGGCGGACGCGCTCCTCCGCACGGATCAATCCGCCGTCAGCCCCTCTCGGGTCGAGATGGTCCAGCTGGTCGGCCATACGGGAAAGGCTCCGTCGTGAACGCCACGGTCGGTCAGAATGGACGAGAACGCCGCCCCTCAGTTGCGTCTTGCTATCAGACTGCGGCCGTTTGAGCCAACGCCTGGCCGCGAACCAGCCGCGCATAAACGCCATCGGCGGCCATCAAGGTGGCGTGCGTGCCCTGCTCGGCAACCCGTCCGTCCGCCATAACGATCACGAGATCGGCATCACGAACGGTCGAGAGCCGGTGCGCGACGACAATGGTGGTGCGGCCGCGCCGGAGCGTCGTCAGCGCCGCCTGCACCGCCGCCTCGCTGTCGGTATCGAGCGCGCTGGTCGCCTCATCCAGCAGCAGGATGCGCGGGTTCCGCAGCAGAGCGCGCGCCAGCGCCACTCGCTGCCGCTGCCCGCCGGACAGCCGCGAGCCGCCGGTGCCGACGCGCGTCGCGAACCCGTCCGGCAGGTCGGCGATGAACCCGCCTGCCGCCGCCTCGGCCGCCGCGATCACTTCGGCGTCAGTCGCGTCCGGCCGGCCGAGCCGGATATTTGCCGCGATCGTGTCGTCAAACAGCAGCGTGTCCTGCGCGACATAGGCGATGGCCTCGCGCAGTGATTGCAGCGTCACGTCGCGAACATCCACGCCATCGACGAACACGGCGCCGGACGCGACATCATAGAGCCGCGGCAGCAGCGCGAGCGCCGTCGATTTGCCCGCGCCGGACGCGCCGACAAGCGCGATTGTGGTGCCGGCCTTGGCCTCGAACGACAGGTCGACAAGGCCGGCACGTCCGTCCGGATAGGCGAAGGCGACGTGGTCATAGACGACACGCCCCGGCCCCGCCGGCAGCGGCATAGCACCTGGCCGGTCAACGATGGTCGGCCGTTCGTCAATCACGCTGAAGACACGGACAAGTCCGGCCAGGCCTTCCTGCACCGCCGCGTTGAGCGAGCCGAGTGCCCGAAGCGGACGCGAGGCGATCAGCAGGGCGGCGACGAAACCGGTGAAGTTGCCAATCGTGTTCGTGCCCACTGCCGCACGCCAGCCGGCGAAACCGATGACGAGTGCCACCGCAGCACCACCCAGCACCTCCAGCACCGGATCGACGCGCGCGCGGGTTCGCGACATTCGCATCAAGGCGCGGTAGAGGTCGGTGAAGACGCCACGCGCGCGGGTGACCTCGATTGATTCCAATCGATACGTTCGCACCGTGCGCGCCTGCGAGAAGCTTTCATTGAGCAGCGTCGCCGCCTCGCCCATCCGCTCCTGCATCCCGCCCGAGGCGCGGCGGATGCGACGGCCAATGCGGTCGATTGGCAGCGCCGCCAGCGGATAGAGCGCGGCGGCGATCAAGCTCAGCACCCAGTCGAGATAAATCATCGACGCGACGAGACCGACGACGGTGATGCTGTCGGCCACGCCGTTGACGGCGCGGGTCAGGCTCTCGCGGATGACGGTCGCGTCGGTGGTGAAGCGCTGCGCCAGCTGCGCCGGCGGCTCACGCTCCAGTCGCGCCAGGTCCGTGTGAACGAGGTGCTCGAACATCCGTCCCTGAAGCGCGCGGATGACCTGCAGCACGACGCGCTGCACCTCCACATTCTGGAAATATTGGCTCGCCGCCTTGACCGACGTGACGATGATGACCAGCGCCGGGATCTGATAGAGGATGCGCGGATCGCGGTTGGTGAACATCGAAAACGCGTGGTCGATCAGCACCGGATAGAGCGCCGTGGTGCCGGCCATGATCGCGGTCAGCAGCAGCACAAGCAGGATGCGGCCGCGCTGGTAGCGAACGTGCTCCCGCCAGAGCCGACCCAAAAGCGCGCGTGAGCCGTCCCGCCCGTCGAGGGGGGATAGTGTGGATGCGTCCATGGGCGCCGTGTATCAGCCGGCCGCCCGCCTCGCCAGTTCGGCCCGGCATTCGGCGGCATCGGCGCGGCATCCGCCGGCGAGCCACCAGTCCCGCACGTCCCGCAGCAAGGCCCCGACCGCCGGCCCGGGTTTCAGCCCCAGCGCCAGCGCATCGCGCCCCTCCAGCGGGAAACGCGGCCGTTCCAGGGCGGCGAGACGCTCGCGCAACGCCTCTGCCCCACCGGCGAGCCAGGCACGGCCGATCAGGATATAAGCCGGCTCATCGGCGAGCGCGCGGCGGAGCGCATCATCGTCTGCGTCGTCCGGCGGCGACGGTCCGGCGCGGAGTGCCAGCAACCGGTCCCGCTCGGCGGCGGACAGTTTGAGCCGCGTGGCGACCGCCTCTGCGTCGCCGTCAATCAGAGCGGCCAGCCGCAGCACCGGGTCCGCCGGGGCCCCGCGCGCGATCAGCGCCGCCAGTCGGTCCGGGTCCGTGCCCTCCGGCAGCACGTGCGACAGCACGCCGAGTTCGGCCATCAGCCGCACCGACGCCGATGGATCGGGCGCGGCCAAAATGCGGCCGAGTTCGCTCCAAACCCGCTCAACCGACAGCGCGTCGATTCCGCCCGCGCCGGCGCGGATGGCGTCGAGCGCCGCCGGATCACGGTCGCCGTTGCCGTAGCGCGCCTGAAAACGGAAGTAGCGGAGGATGCGCAGGTAATCCTCGGCAATCCGCGTCGCGGCGTCGCCGACGAAGCGGACGCGGCCGGCGGCGAGGTCGTCGAGACCACCGAAATAGTCGAACACGGTGCCGTCTCGCGTCATCGACATCGCGTTGATTGTGAAGTCCCGCCGCGCCGCGTCCTCGCGCCAATCGTCGGTGAACGCGACACGGGCGTGCCGCCCGTCCGTCTCCTCGTCGCGGCGGAGCGTCGTGATCTCGTAGCCCCGCCCGCCGGAGACGGCGGTGATCGTGCCGTGGTCGATCCCGGTCGGCACGGCGCGGAGACCGGCGGCGCTGATGGCGGCGGCGACCGCGTCCGGCCGGTCGGGAGTCGCGAGATCGACGTCCGCGACTGGCCGGCCCGCGACCGCATCCCGCACCGCGCCGCCGACGATCCGCGCCGTTGGCAGTGCGTCGAGCACGGCGACGAGCTTCGGGTCCGAAAGAAAATCCGGCAACGGGTCGAGCCGCGAGCGCACCGTCACGAGTGCGGCGGGGCGCTTCCCCCCGGCACGATGTCGCCCGACGGCGACAAATGCGCCGGCACATAGACCTGTCCCCGGCGGAGCGAGTTCGACCCGGCCATCCACAACAGGCTGGCAATCGTGAGCACCAAAATCGCGAGCATCGCGATCAGCACCGATGGCGACGGCCCTCGGCCAAGGGAGATCAGCCGCCAGACGACGAACAGCGCCACCGGCAGCAGAAACAGCAGAATTTCAGCCAGTCGCTCAGTCATTGGCGCTCAGTCATTGGCACTCGGTCATCGCGGCTCGGCATCCCCGCGCAGCCGCTCGGCGAGTTGCATCAGGATAGCGGCGGTCGCGCCCCAAATATAATGCTCCGGATGCGGCCAGACCCAGAACCGGCGGAGACGCCCGAAATATTCCACCTCCCGCCGTTGCGGCGCATTCGGGTCGAGCAGGACCGCCATCGGCAGTTCGAGTAGCGCCGCCACCTCCTGCGGGTTCGGCTGCAAAGCGAGGCCAGGCGGGATCAGCCCGACGACCGGTGTGATGCGATAGCCGGTGCCGGTCAGATGATCGTCGAGGCGGCCGATCACGTCGACATCCTCACGGCGAAGGCCGATTTCTTCACGCGCCTCGCGCAACGCGGCAGCCTCCGCGTCGGTATCCTCGGGATCGATGCGGCCGCCCGGAAAACTAACCTGCCCCGCGTGGTTCGATAAATGCGTGGTACGTCGCGTCAGCAGGACGCCGGGCGCCGGGCCGACGATGAGCGGGACGAGGACGGAGGCCGCAATCGGCGCGGTTTCCCCGCGCAGCGCCGCGGCTAGCGCGTCGGCATTGTCGGATCGCATCGCGGCCGGAAGCGTCGAACCGCGAACGATCCGCGCCCTGATTGCGTCCCCGTCCAACAAGGGGCGTTCTGTGGGGCCGTCCCCGCTCAGGTGTCGCTCGTCGGCAGGTCGCCGAGCGAGAAAAACCGTCCGTTGCTCCAGACCCCGAGCTTGCGCCGCCCGCCGATCAGTTCCGGCACGGCGAGCGCCACCAATTCGTAGTAAACGGGGCGGGCGATGCGTGCCTCGATAGCTGGTGCGCCGTTCGCGGGCCGCACGGTGACGTAGGGCGTCGGATCACAGGTCAGGAGGTCGTGACTGACACGGATGGGATATTCCGGCCCGGCCGTGATCACCTGGTCGATGTTCGTGCGGAAGGACAGCATCTGGTGCCGCCCATCACCCGTCCAGTCCAGTTCGACCGCGACGAACGGCACGTCCTCGACCTCGATCCGCCCGCGCTCGGCCGGCGTCTCAAGCCAGTAGGAACCGTCCGGCGCGCGACGGAGCACGCTCGCGAACAGACAAACGAGTTCCTTCCGGCCGATCGGACTGCCACGATAAAGCCACGTGCCGTCACGACGGATGATGAACGGCAGATCCCCGCACTCAACCCGCACGCGCGGCCGACTGACCGCTTGGGGGGAGGACGGTGAAGGACCATTGGGAGTGTGCGGTCTCAGTGTCGTACCCATCGGCTCATTGTCCGTATCGGGCTCCCCTTGGCGATGCGGCGTCGTCATCCCTTATGGCTGATATAGGGATTGATACCGCCTCGATGAAAGAGCCTGGCGGGGGTCAACCGCACCAAGCATGAAAGGCAATCGCGCAATGCCGCCGAACGGTGCATCGACGACACACCTTCCCGGCGCCGCCGACGGTGAGCGGTTGCTGGCTGAGATCGACGCCCTCGGCGGCCGCATCGGCGCGCTCCGGGCCGAGATCGCCCGCGCCATCTACGGTCAGGAGGAGGTGATCGAGCAGACGCTGGTCACGCTGCTCGCAGGCGGCCACGTGCTGCTGGTCGGCGTTCCCGGCCTCGGCAAGAGCAAGCTCGTCGAAACACTCGGCACCGTGCTCGGCCTCGGCACGCGGCGGGTGCAGTTCACGCCGGACTTGATGCCGGCCGATATTATCGGCAGCGAGGTGCTGGAGGAAACCGACGGGCGGCGCGCTTTCCGCTTCGTGCCTGGCCCGGTCTTCTGTCAGCTCTTGATGGCCGACGAAATCAACCGCGCAAGCCCGCGAACTCAATCGGCGCTGCTACAGGCGATGCAGGAGCGGACCGTTGCGGTCGGCGGCGTCCTGCATCCGCTGCCCGCGCCGTTCCACGTGCTCGCCACACAGAACCCGATCGAGCAGGAGGGCACCTATCCGCTGCCCGAGGCGCAGCTCGACCGCTTCCTGCTCGAGGTGACGGTCGGCTATCCGGAGCGCGAGGCCGAACGCGCAATGCTGCTCGCGACAACTGGCGCCGAGGAAGTAGTGCCGAAGCCCGTGCTGTCGTCGGAGACGCTGCTATCGGCGCAGCGCCTGGTGCGGCGTATTCCGGTGGGTGAGACCGTGGTGGAGGCAATTCTGTCGCTCGTGCGCGGCGCGCGGCCGGAGACGGCGGATGATGACGCCGTTCGCCGCCATGTCGCCTGGGGCCCCGGCCCGCGCGCGGCGCAGGCGCTAATGCTGGCGTCACGAGCGCGCGCACTGCTCGATGGCCGCCTTGCGCCCAGCATCGACGACGTCGCGGCGCTGGCGCGGCCGGTACTGCGGCATCGCATGGCGCTCGGCTTCGCGGCGCGGGCCGATGGCGTGATGCTGTCCGACATCGTCGACCGGCTGGTTGCACGGCTTGGCTAATAACCCACGCACCGCCGAGGCGCTCGGCGCGCGGCTGCCGCCGCTGTTGGTCGCGGCCGAGCGGGTCGCGGCGACGGTTGCACAGGGCGTGCATGGACGACGGCGTGTCGGCCAGGGTGATAGTTTCTGGCAGTTCCGACCCTTCGTCTCCGGCGACACACGCGCCCGGATCGACTGGCGGCAATCGGCGAAATCCGACCGCGCGTTTGTCCGCGAGACGGAGTGGGAGGCGGCCCAAACCGTCTGCCTGTGGCGGGACGGCGGCGCGTCCATGCGCTGGCGGTCATCCGGCGAGACGGTCGAGAAGCGCGCGCGGGCGGAGCTGCTGTTGCTGGCGCTCGCATCGCTCCTGTTGCGCGGCGCCGAGCGCGTGCAGTTGTTTGGCGCGGCGCCGACAGCGGGCGCAGGCGCGCTCGACCGCATCGCGCGCACACTGGACGATGAACGCGCGAATGCCGACGCAGGGTCCGGCCTGCCGCCCAACGTGCCGCTGCCACGCCACGCGCGCGCCGTGTTGTTCGGCGACTTCCTCGCCCCAATCGAGCAGGTCGCGGCGATGATCGGACGGCTCGCCGCCGTGCCGGTGCGCGGGCATCTGGTGCAGGTGCTCGATCCGGCCGAGGTGCTGTTGCCGTATGACGGACGAGTGAAGTTCGAGGCGGCGATGGACGCTGGCCGCCATAGCGATGGGCCGTCCGCGTTGATCGCGCGCGTCGGCTCAGTCCGCGCCGCGTATCAGGACCGGCTGGCGCGGCATCAGGACGCGCTTGCGGCCGCCGCGACGGCGGCCGGGTTCGGTTACACTATCCATCGCACTGATGCCTCGCCCGCGACGGCGCTGCTCGGTCTCTCGGTGGCGCTCATGGAAGCCGGGCCGTCGCCGGCCGCGTCGTTCGCCGGATGGACGGGGCGATGATGCTGAGCGGTCTCGTATTCGCGTCGCCGTGGCTGCTGCTCGCACTCGCGGGCCTTCCGATCATCTGGTGGTTGCTGCGCGTGACGCCCCCGGCGCCGCGACGCCAAGCGTTCCCCGCGGTCCGCCTCCTGCTCGGGCTGACCGCGACCGAGGAGACGCCGGCCCGCACCCCGTGGTGGCTGATGGCGCTGCGCCTCGCCGCTGCCGCCTGTGTGATCCTCGCGCTCGCCGGCCCGGTGCTGGACGCGGCGCGAGGCGGCGTTGCGGCCAGTGACGGGCCGATGCTGCTGGTGATCGATAACGGCTGGGCGTCGGCGACTGACTGGCCGGCGCGACAGCGGGCGGCCGAGGCGGCGCTCGACCGGGCCGAGCGCGACGGACGGTCCGCTGCGTTACTCGCGACGGCGCCGGCCGAGGATGGATCGGCACCGGCGATCGGTCCCGTAATGCCGGCGGCTGATCTTCGGGTCCGGCTCGCGGCGATGCGGCCGCTGCCCTGGCCGGTGGACCGCGCCACCGCCGCGACCGCACTCAGCCGCTGGAAACACGCTGGCACGCAGGCGGTTTATATCGCCGACGGGCTGACCGACGGCACTGCATGGGCGGACTTCGCCCGCGCGCTGACCGAAGCCGAGGGCGCGGGCGGCACGCTCACTCGTGTCGCCGATCCGCTACCACCCGCGCGGCTGATGCTGACGCCCGTGGCCGAGGCGGACCGGCTGGTCGCGCGCGTCGCACAGACGCCGCGGCCGCAGCCGACGACGTTCGGCGTGCTTGCCCGCACCGGCGATGACCGGACGATCGCACGCGCCGACGCGACAGTGCCGGCGGGTGCAACCACGGGCGAGGCGACCATCGTGCTACCACCTGAACTCCGAAATCAGCTTGCCCGTCTCGTGGTCGAAGGGCAGCCGACCACCGGCGGCACGGCGCTGCTCGATGAGCGGTGGCGGCGTCGGCCCGTCGGCCTGCTCGCCGGCGGCAGCAAGGGCACGTCGGCAGACGCGCCGCTCACCGGCTCACTGTTCTACGTTCGCCGCGCGCTTTCGCCCTATGCGGAGGTGCGGGAAGGCGACGCCGCAGAGCTGCTGGCGCGGCCGCTGTCTGTGCTGGTCGTGGCCGACCGGCCGTTCGACAACGCCGCCGAGCGCGACGCAATCACACGCTGGGTGCAGGCGGGCGGGCTACTGGTGCGGTTCGCGGGCCCGAACCTCGCCGACGCCGCGAGCGCCGGCGCGACAGTGGACACCTTGCTGCCCGAGCGACTGCTGATCGGGGATCGTCAGCTTGGCGGCGCGATGTCATGGAGCCAGCCGGCCGCCCTCGCCTCCTTTCCGCGCGGCAGTCCGTTCGCGGGCCTCACGGTGCCGTCCGATGTGAAGATCTCGCAGCAGGTGCTCGCCGAGCCATCCGCCGAGTTGCCGCGCAACACCTGGGCGAGCCTGACCGACGGCACGCCGCTGGTCACCTCGGCCGCGCGCGGCGCTGGGCGGGTCGTGCTGGTGCACGTCACCGCCAACGCCGACTGGTCAAACCTGCCGCTGTCCGGTCTGTTCGTCGACATGCTACGGCGGATGGTGATGCTGTCGGTCGGTGTCACCTCTGGCGGCGACGACCGGGTGCTAGCACCCGCGTCGCTGCTCGACGCCTACGGTCAGCCGGCCGCCTCACCTCCCGCCGCGCGCGGCCTCGCCGCCAACCGGTTTGCATCCACCGTGCCGTCGCCCGAGCATCCACCCGGCCTGTACGGTCCCGAAAGCGACCGTCGCGCGCTCGATCTCGGCGCGGCAACCCCACCGCCCGTCGCGGCGCCGCCAATCGCGGGCGCGGCCGAGGCGTCGCTCGCGACCGCCGCGCCCGCGCGCGCACTCGGACCGTGGCTCATGACGGCCGCTATCGCGGCGCTGATCTTCGACCTGCTGCTGTCGATGCTGCTGCGCGGCCTACTGCCGTCGCGCCGGGCGGCCGCGCGCGGCGCGACGGCAGCGCTGCTCGCGCTGATGCTGGCGGCGGCCGCGACGCCGCTGCCAGCGCACGCGACAACCGATGACCGGGGCGACCGCGCCGAACAGGCAGCGTTGAAGACGCGCCTCGCCTATGTCGTCACTGGCGACCCGACGACTGACGAAATGTCGCGCGCCGGGCTTGCTGGGCTGACCGACAGCGTCGACCGGCGGACCGCCGCCGTGCTGACCGCGCCCGACGGTGTCACGCCGGGGCAGGACGACCTCAGCGTCTATCCGCTGCTCTACTGGCCGATCGTCGCCAACGCGGCGCCGCTCGGCACCGCCGGGATCGATGCCATGAATGCTTACATGGCGCATGGCGGCATCGTCCTGATTGACACGCAGGGCGGCGCCGAAGGGGCCGACGGCAGCGGCGCCGGCTTCGCCCCGGAGGCCGATCAACTGTTGCGGAACCAAACCGCCGGCCTGCTGATCCCGCCGCTCGTGCCGCTGACGACGGATCACGTCCTGGCGCGGAGTTTCTATCTGCTGCAGGACTATCCTGGCCGGTTCGACGGCGCGACGGTCTGGGTGCAGCGCGACCAGGACCGCGCGAACGACAGCGTCAGCCCCCTGATCCTAGGACAGAACAACTGGGCCGCCGCCTGGGCGACCGACGCGAACGGAAACACGATGTACGCGACGATCCCGGGCGGCGCGCGGCAGCGCGTGTTGGCGTATCGTTTCGGAATTAACCTTGTGATGTACGCGCTGACCGGGAACTACAAAGGCGATCAGGTACACGTGCCGGCGATCCTGGAGCGGCTCGGTCAGTGATGAATTCCGTTATCGCCGGCATGCGGTTCACGCCGCTCGTGCCACAGGCGGTGCTGATCGCGCTCGCGGTCGCGGCGTTGCTCGTTCTGATCGTCGCGGTCTGGCGTCGCGCGCAAGGCACCGTGCTGCGCGCGCTCGCCTTCGCGGTGCTGATCTTCTGGCTCGCCGGCCCCCGCCTCGTGCGCGAGACGCGGGAGTCGCTGCCCGACATCGCGCTGCTTGCGATCGACCAGACGGCGTCGATGCATGTTGGCGACCGCGCCCGGCTGACCGACGCGGCATCGGCCACGCTCGCGCGGGAGGCGGCTAAGGTTCCGGGCCTCGAATTGCGCACGATCACCGTGCCGGATGCCCCGGAGGATGGCGGCACGCGGCTGTTCAGCGCGATCGACCGCGCGCTCGGCGACATTCCGGCGGCGCAGCGTGCTGGCGTCATCGCGATCACGGACGGTCAGGCGCACGACGCGCCCGCCGCCGGCGCGCCCGACCATATCGGCGCACCGCTGCACGTGCTCATCCCGGCGCACGGCGAGGAGACGGATCGCCGCATCCGCATCGTCTCCGCCCCCGGCTTCGGCATCGTCGGCCACTCGGTCACCGTGCGGCTCGCGATCGACGATCTCGGCGCGAAGCCGCCGGCCGATGGCGTTCCCCCGATGGCCCGGCTGACGATGCGCCGCGACGGCGAACCGCCCGAAACGCAGCCGATCCCGGTCGGGCAGCCGGTGTCGATCGACCTGCCGGTGACGCGGGCGGGGCCGAGCGTTGTTGAGTTCACCGCGGCACCACTGCCGGGCGAGGTCTCGACGCTCAACAACCGCGCGGTCATCACCATCAACGGAGTGCGCGACCGGCTGCGCGTGCTGCTGATCTCGGGCGAGCCGCATCCGGGCGAGCGGACGTGGCGGCGCCTGCTGAAGGCCGATCCGGCCGTCGATCTGGTGCACTTCACCATCCTCCGCCCGCCCGAGCGCGACGACATGACGCCGCTGAACGAACTCGCGCTGATCGCCTTTCCGGTGCGCGAGTTGTTTCAAGTGAAGCTGCACGATTTCGACCTCGTCATTCTCGATCGGTTTCAAAATCGCGGCCTGCTGCCGCAGCCCTATCTGCGCAACATCGCCGACTACGTGACCGACGGTGGCGCCCTGCTGCTGAGCGCCGGACCCGAGTTTTCCGGCCCCGGCTCGCTCGCCGCGAGCCCGCTCGGCGCAGTGCTGCCGGCGCGGCCTGCATCCGTCGGCGCGGTGGTCGAGGAGCCGTTTCGCCCGCGCGTTAGCGACCTCGGGCAGCGCCATCCGGTTACCGCCGGCCTCGCCCCTGCCGCACCCGGCGCGCCCGGCGCGGCGCCACATTGGGGCGTGTGGTATCGCCGCATCGCCCCGGCCGACGCGACCGGCGAGGTGGTGATGACCAGCGCGGACGCCGATCCGCTGCTGATCCTCGACCGCGTTGGGCGCGGCCGCACGGCGCTGCTGCTGTCCGATCAGATCTGGCTGTGGTCGCGCGGCCATGACGGTGGCGGGCCGCAGGCGGAGCTGCTGCGACGGCTCGCGCACTGGCTGATGCAGGAGCCGGAGCTGGAGGAGAATGCGCTGGTCGCGACGGCATCGCGCGGGCAGCTGCATATCGAGCGGCGGTCGATCGACCCGGCCGCGGCGCCGGATCTCACCGTGACCGATCCGGACGGAAAGACGACCACCGCCAAGCTCGCTCCCGCGGCGACGCCGGGCATCGCGACGGCCGACATCGCGGCGTCGGCCGAAGGCGTGTGGCGGATCAGCGACGGCGCGAAAACCGCGTTCGTCGCGGTCGGTGCCGCAAACCCGCGTGAACTCGCCGACCTCCGCGCGACGGCCAGCGTGATTGGGCCGGCGGCTCGCGCCAGCGGCGGCGACACGCGCTTCATCGCTCCCACCCACGCCGCCGCCGATGCGCCGCCGCATATGCCGGAATTGCTGATGGTCGAGCCCGATCGCCGCGCCGAAGGGTCGGACTGGATCGGGCTCCTCCGCCGTCACGCCGCTGTTACGACAGGTGTCGATTCGCGCCCGCTCCTGCCGGCGACAGCCGCATTGCCGCTGATGATCGCGCTCATTCTGCTGGCTTGGCGGCGGGAGAGCAGATGAACGCCATATGAGGTTTGGTGTAAGCTGCTCGTGCTAGACGGAGGAACGTGTCTTCCAGGACACAGGGTCAAACGATCGCGGCGTACCGTTCGGCGCCTCCCATCCCCGCGCGATTTGGCTCGCGCTGGTTGGGTTTGTCGGCCTGTGCTTGCTGGTCGGCGCGGCCGGGGGCGCGCTGACCGCGGCGAGCCTCACGACCTGGTATCCGACACTGATCCACCCCCCCGGCACACCGCCACACGCCATCTTCGGCCCGGTCTGGACGGTGCTCTACTGCCTGATCGGCATCGCGGGCTGGATGGTCTGGCGGCGCACCGGCGCGGGCCGCGCAGTTCGCCTCTGGGGCTGGCAGCTCGCAGTCAAGGCGCTCTGGGTGCCGGCTTTTTTCGGCCTTCATTCGCCAGGACTCGGTCTGGTGGTGATGGTGCCACTGCTGATCCTGGCTATCGTCACGACCCGGATATTCTTCCGCATCCGTAAGCCGGCGGCATGGCTCATGGCCCCCTATGTCGCCTGGCTGGTCTATGCCGCGTATCTGAATGCGGGGTTTGTCGTTCTCAATCCACCGTGATTGAGTCGCCCGCGCGGCGGATCGGCGCTATCAGAACGGATTGCGCGTTGACCCGACCAACCGATGAGGGATTCCCAGCTCCGATGCACGCCGACCGAACCCGTCTCATTGCCGCCGTCGCCGTCGGTCTGCTGATGCCCCTCACGGCGGCACGGGCACAGATCGTTGCGGGCCAAGGGCTGAACGGCAACAGCGCCGGCGCCGGACCGTTGTTCAAGCCGAAGGGCGCGGCCCCCACGGCGCCGGCGCCAACCGCGCTGCCGGGCGCGCAAACCGACCCGAGCCGCGTCGCCCCGGCCGACAAGTCGATCCACGACACGCCGCCCAACGAGGCGCTGTTCGACGGCATCAATCGCGGCGACATCGCGACCGTGCGCGACGCCATCAGCCGCGGCGCCGACCTCGACAGCCAAAGCGTATTGGGTCAGTCGCCGCTCGAACTGTCGATCGACCTCGGCCGGAACGACATTACGTTCCTGCTGCTGAGCCTGCGCGGCACCGGAGATTCGAGCCGGAGTGCGCGCGCGCCGGCGCAACTCGATGCGCAGACGCAGACGACTACTGCCAAAAGCCGTAAGGCTGCTGCCGCCGCTGCTACTGCGGATCGGGCCGAGGCAAGAACCAAGACCCGCGCGCACCCGCCGACGACCGGGGTTGCCGCGCGCGAGCCGGTGGCGGCGCCGATTCGCTCGTCGCAGGAATTCGCGAGCGGCAATGGCGGCACGCCCAACCCAGCCGTCGGCTTCCTCGGCTTCGGCGGCAGCACACAGAGGTGACCACGCGGCGGAGGGTGCCATGAGCCTGCTGCCTAGCCGGCCCGCCGCGCCCGAACCCGTCACCGATCCAGACCGGCGCCACGCCGCGCGCGTCGCCTGGGACGCACGGCTGCGCGCCAAGCTCGACCTCGCCTACTGCGCCAAGACCGCGGCGGAGGGGATACCGGAAGCCTGGTTCCTCGGCCCGCGCGGCGAAAATGCCGAGGTGTTGCGTGCGCTGATCGAGGAGGCGATCGACAACCACCTCGAATTCCGGCGCGCGTTCCACCCCGAAGACCCGAGCCACATCACCGCGGCAACCCGCGAAAACCCGGCGTTTCGCGCCGGCATCGACCGGCTGCGGACAGAGACGAAGACGCTGCTCAACACGCTCCGCCTGTCGGCGCCGTTCGCGAGCATGCGTTATCAGGGCCACATGCTGTGGGACCAGGCGATGCCCGCCACGATCGGGCTGATCGCCGGCCTTCTCTACAATCAGAACAACGTCGCGGCCGAAGCCTCCCCCGTCACGACGCGACTTGAGATCGAGGCCGCGAACGATCTCTGCCGGATGCTCGGCTACGACGTGCCGTCAACCGGCCATCTGCACGCCGTCTCCGACCGGCCCGCGCCATGGGGCCACATCACCAGCTGCGGGTCCGTCTCCAACATCGAGGCGTTGTGGGCAGCGCGGAACCTGAAGTTCGCAGCCGTCGCACTCCGCCACGCGATCCGCGAATCGCCGGCGCTGGCCACCGCGCGCGACCTCACCGTGCCGCTCTGGGGCGGCGAGACGGCGCGGCTGATCGACCTGGATAGCTGGACGCTGCTGAACCTCACCGTCGACACGCTCGCCGGCTTGCCGCGTGCGGTCGGCGAATTCGGGATCGATCCGGTGACGCTCACGGAGGCGCTGAGCGCCTACGGGATCCAGAACGTCGGGCTGATCGGTTTCTATCGCAACTTCATGCCGGACGTGCAGGAGCCGCCGGTGTTCCTCGCGCCGGCGACCGGTCACTACTCCTGGCCAAAGGCGGCGACCGTGCTCGGCCTAGGTCAGAACGCGGTGCTGGTGCAGCGGGTTGATGTCGATGCGCGCCTCAACCTCGAGCATGTCGAGACGACGCTGCACGATCTGCTGCGCCGCCGCGTGCCGCTGATCTCGGTCGTCGCCGTGATCGGCAGCACGGAGGAAAGCGCCGTCGATCCGCTGGCCGATCTGCTCGCGCTCCGCGACCGGTTCCGGGCGCGCGGCCTCGATTTCGCGATCCACGCCGATGCCGCGTGGGGCGGCTATTTCCGCTCGATGCTGCGCGGCAGCGAGAGGCCCGAGAGTGGCGAAGGCGTGCCGATCATCGCGATGAGCGACTATGCGCGGCGGCAATACATGGCGCTGCCAAAGGCCGACAGCATCACCGTCGATCCGCACAAGGGCGGCTATGTGCCGTATCCCGCCGGCGCGCTCTGCTATCGAAACGGCGCCATGCGCGACGCGGTGTCGCTCCAGGCGCCGGTGATCTTTCACAGCCAGACCGAGCCGACCGTCGGCATCTACGGCCTTGAAGGCTCCAAACCCGGCGCCGCGGCGGCCGCCGTCTGGCTCGCGCATCGCGTCATCCGGCCGGACCGGAGCGGCTACGGGCGGATCCTCGGTCAGTGCATGTGGACGTCGAAGCGCCTGTTCTGCCGGCTCGCCACACTCGACGACCCGCGCCTCACGGTGACGATGTTCAACATGACGCCGGCCGAGCGCGCCGGCGGCCGGGCGGAGGAGCTTGCGGCCGAACGCGCCGCGATCAAGTGCTTCGTCGATCTCGAGAACAATGCGCTGCGCGACCTGCTCGAACGCGACGAGGAGGCGCATGCCCTGTTCACGTCGCTCGGGTCCGATCAGGTGATCCTTGCGTTCGCGCTCAACTTCAAGGACGCGAAGGGGCGGCTCAACCACGAGCTCGACCGCGCGAACATGCTGAACGAGGCGGTTTTCGCGCGGTGCAGCATGATCGAGCCGCGCGAATGCCTCGACGGGCTCGATCTGCTGCTCACCAGCTCCCGATTCGAGCCGGCGGTCTATGGGCGGAGCTTCGTCGACACGTTCTGCCGCCGCCTCGGCGTCGCGCCGCGCGTGGATGGCGGCGGCGTCAATTTCCTGATCTCCACGACGATGGATCCGTGGACGACGGAGACCGCCGGCGGCGACTTCCTCGCGACGATCGTGCAGGCACTCGTCCGCGCCGGCCACGGCGCGCTCGACGACCTCGGCTTCGGCTGACGCTGACGGATCAGCGCGCGGGAACGATCGCGGTCGGGATCAGCGGGGTTTCGATCTCCGGCCGGCCGGAAATGTGGTTGTACGTGCAGTAAATGACCATGCCGCTGTCCATGTCTATCCAGACCGTAGCGACGGAGCGATAGATGTTTCCGTCGTAACCTTCGCGGTAGTGCGACAGCTTCAGCGCAGTGTATGTCTTGCCGAGCAGGTTGATCCGCTCGATCCCCTCGTTGCGGATGACTTCGTGCCAGCGGAGGCCCGGACCCGCATCGGTGTCGAACCCGGCAATGTCGCCGGTCTTGCCGTGGATGGTCTTTCGCATCGCAACATAAGCATCGTCCGCGCCCGCCCAGGTGTTGACCCAGAGGCCGTACCACCAATCCGCCGTCTCCCCGCCCATCCGGATGCGGCAGAGAGCGTCGTTGCCGCCGGGGGCGACGCCGAGATATTCGACCGTCGGCCCGCCCTTCTGCTCGACACGGCTGCCGGCCTTCGGGCACGGCGGCGGAAATGGACCGGCGCCGGTCGCTGGGGTGACGTTTGCGCCCATAATCAGCGGCGGATAATTCGCCTCCGCCGAGGCGAGCGTCGATGATTGCGCCGATGCACAGGCGCTCAACGACACGGCCAAAACGAGGCTCGCCGCCAGCGACATCGCAGTCCGCATGCAAACCTTCCTTTTCCCGTGCAACCGATCCGAGCACGCATTAAACCGGCATCCTAAGTCGGCCAGCAAGGACAAAGCCCAGCGCACACGCGCGCGGTTGAGACCACTTGCGTTCTGCAACGACGCGTTCAGGATAGCGTAATGGATCGTGCGTCGAGCGGCCATCTGTCGCATTCTCCCGTGGGCCTTGACGGTTTCGACTGTCGCCTGCTCGCGGCGCTGCAGGCGGACGGACGGCTTACCAACAACGCGCTGGCCGAGCGGGTCGGATTGTCCGCATCGCAATGCGCGCGCAGGCGGGCGCGGCTGGAGCTGGACGGGTTGATCGTTGGCTATCGCGCGGCGGTGGACCCGGCGCGGTTAGGTCTGCCGGTCGTTGCGTTCGTCCACGTCACGCTCGTCCGCCACTCGCCGGACACCGCGCGCGCCTTTCGCGACCTGGTCGCGCGCACGCCGGCGATCCTGCAGGCCTACGCGGTCACGGGCGACGCCGACTATCTGCTGCGCGTCGCGGTCAGCGATCTGATGGCGCTCGGCACGCTCCTCAACGAGTCGTTGCTCGGCCATCCGAGCGTGAAGCGGGTGCGGTCGCTGCTGTCGCTCGAGGAGCTCAAGGACGGTGGGGCGCTGCCGCTCGATCCGCCGATCTGACGGGGTCGCGCAGAGGGTTCTGGCTGGGGC
Source organism: uncultured Acetobacteraceae bacterium (assembly GCA_964434035.1). GTDB lineage: Bacteria > Pseudomonadota > Alphaproteobacteria > Acetobacterales > Acetobacteraceae > CAYSTX01. The sequence goes on along the minus strand of CAYSTX010000041.1, from coordinate 45 downwards.
GGGAGGATTCGAACCTCCGTATGGCGGAATCAAAATCCGCTGCCT
>CAYSTX010000040.1:7407-19709 GCA_964434035.1 uncultured Acetobacteraceae bacterium | reverse complement strand
GGCGATAACGCCTCGGAGAAGAGCGGCCATCGTCAGCGGCAAGAGCAGATGCTCAGGATAGCGGCTGTACGAAATCCGGCCGATGAAGCGCGGCGGTTCAGTTATTCCAAGAACTTCGCGACGCGTCCGCGCGCCAAAGCGACGCCGATGAGCATCGTGCTGCCCGCCGCGAGAGATAATGGGGAGAAACGCGGTCAATCGATGCCAAGTATTGCTAAACAATCTACACAGTAAGGCGCTCACGAACCACGTGTGATGTCGCGCGAGAATTGTCCGGACAAGCCCTGTTTCGCGAACAAGCACAGCGCCAGTGACGAACCCAACGGCGTAATGAAACGTCGCCGACTGCCTGCTGCACCAACTCTGACGGAGGGAAGAAGCGCGTGAGGGTGCGGCAAATTAGCCGAGCAACCGGCCGATCAGCCCTGCCGTGTAATCCACAACCGGAATGATACGCCCATAGTTGATCCGCGTCGGGCCGATTACGCCGATCGCCCCGACGATCCGGCCGCCTTCGGCGCGCGCTGGCGCGACAACCATCGACATGCCGGTCGTGGCAAAAAGGCCGCTTTCGGCGCCGATGAAGATCTGCACGCCCTCCGACTGCTCGGCCAATTCGAGCAGCTTGAGCATCGTCTCCTGCGTCTCAAGCCGATCGAAGAGGGCCTGCAGCGCGGTCAGCGTTTCCTTGGCCGTGACGTCGGCCAGCAGGCGGCCCTGACCGCGGACGATCAGCGATCCGTGGCGTTTATCGTCCGCCCACGTCGCAAGGCCGGTTGCGACGATTTCGGCGGCAATGGCGTCGAGTTCGGTACGGTTGGCGGCGATTTCATCCGCGACGATCTTGCGCAGCTCGGCGATCGGCCGGCCCGACAGCCGCGCATTGAGGAAATTACTCGCCTGCTCCAGGGCCGCCGGCGGCATCCCGGGCGGCGTTGAGATCACCCGGTTCTCGACGTGTCCATCGGCCTGTACGAGCACGACCAGGGCGCGACCGGGACCGAGCGCCACAAACTCGATATGGCGGAGCGCGCCGTCTGATTTCGGTGCCAGAACGAGCCCGGCCGCCGACGACAGGCCGGATAGCAACGAGCCCGCTTCGGACAGCGTGTCCTCGAGCGACCGGCCGCTTGCGTCGAGTGCAACGCTGATTGCCTCTCGTTCGTCTTCGGCGAGCGCGCCAAACTGCAGCAGACCGTCGACGAACAGCCGCAGGCCACGGTCCGTCGGCAACCGTCCGGCCGAGGTGTGGGGCGCGAACAGCAGACCGGCTTCGGTGAGGTCGGACATGACGTTGCGGATGGTCGCGGGCGACAGGCCGAGCGGCAGGCGCCGCGACAGTGTTCGGCTTCCGACGGGTTCTCCGGTCTCGACGTATTGCTCGACGATTTCACGCAAAATCACGGCCGAGCGCGGGTCAAGCGGCGACCAATCAGGCGATGCGGCAGGCGGGGGATCGGTGCGGGCGGATTTCATGGCGGACAAACAAACTTCCACGACGCGGACGGTACGGGACGGCCAGCCGGGTGGTCAAACGTATCGACCCGCTCCATAACGCAGGGCCCCGTCTCCATTTCGCCAGGATTAACCTATGCGCCCGTCAGGCCGTGCCGCAGACATGCTGCGACCCGTATCGATCGAGACCGGCTTCGCCCGGCACGCCGAAGGCTCGTGCCTGATCCGCATGGGCGGAACGGAGGTCCTGTGCGCCGCGAGCGTCGAGGGGCGCGTGCCTGGCTTTCTGCGGGGTAGCGGGAAGGGCTGGGTCACCGCGGAATACGGGATGTTGCCTCGCGCGACGCACACGCGTGGCGACCGGGAAGCGGCCCGCGGCAAACAGTCGGGACGGACGCAGGAGATCCAGCGCCTGATCGGGCGGTCGTTACGCGCCGTCGTCGATCGGGCGGCGATGGGCGAGATGACCGTCACGGTCGATTGCGACGTGATCAACGCCGACGGCGGCACGCGCTGCGCCGCAATCACGGGCGGTTATGTCGCGCTGTCGCTCGCGTTTATACATCTCGTTCGCCAGCGTGTAATCCCGGCGGCGCCGCTGCTCGGGCAGGTCGCGGCTGTCTCGTGCGGGAGTTTCGAGGGAGAGGCGGTGCTCGATCTCGACTACGCGGAGGACAGCGCCGCGGAAGCAGACGCCAATTTCGTACTGACCGCCGATGGTGGGATCGTCGAGGTGCAAGCGACAGCCGAGCAGGCACCGTTTGACGACTCCCGGCTGTTCGCACTGATGGCGCTAGCGCGCTCCGGCACCGCGACGCTTTTTGAGGCTCAGCGCCAGGCGATTGCCGCCGCCGAGGCTCCCGTCTGATGGCGAGACGCCTTGTCGCTGGGCAGACGGTTGTCATCGCCAGCCATAACCGGGGCAAAGTCGCCGAGCTGGAGGCCTTGCTGTCGCCGACCGGCATTCGGGTGGTCTCGGTCGCCACGCTCGGGCTTCAGGAGCCGGAGGAGACGGAGTCCGATTTTGCGGGCAACGCGCGGCTGAAGGCGCTGGCCGCCGCCCGTGGCAGCGGTCATCCGGCGCTGTCAGACGACAGCGGGTTTTGCGTCGCGGCGCTTGGCGGTGCGCCAGGCGTGCTGTCCGCACGCTGGGCCGGTCCCGGCAAGGATTTTATCGGTGCGATGGTGCGCGTTGAATCCCTGGTTGGCGGGTCCGACGACCGGCGCGCTTGGTTTGTGTGCGCTCTTTCGGTCGGATGGCCCGATGGCCATGCCGATACGTTCGTCGGGCGAGTCGACGGCCACATCACGTTTCCACCGCGCGGCACGCTGGGCTTTGGCTACGACCCGATCTTCGTGCCTCTCGGAAAGGATCTGACGTTCGGCGAGATGACTCGCGACGAAAAGCAGACGGTCAGCCACCGGGCGGTCGCGTTCCGGCAATTTGTCACCGCCTGCGTGCGAAGCATCAAAGCAACGGCACCCTGACGTCAGCGACGATTCCCGCGGTCAACCGACGAAGCCAGCCAGCATCCGTTCGGAACACGTGATTGGGTGAGCCAGCCGCGGCCCAGATCGGGTCGATCGACAGCAAACCTTCGTCGATGACGAAAAGGGCAGGGCCGACCACGCCGACCGGGCTTACGCCGCCCACCGCGAAGCCGCTTGCGTCCTGCACCCACGCGGGCTCGGCGCGCCTCAGCTTGACGCCGAGAGCAGTCTCCGCCTTTGCGCGATCGACACGCTCCGACCCAGAAATAATGATTAATGCAGGGACGTCCGGTCCATCTGGTCGACCCGCCCTGAATACGATCGTCTTGGCGATTTGGGCGAGCGTGCACCCGACCGCGGCCGCCGCATCCGCCGATGTATGGGTGCCTTCGCCAAACCCGACGATCGCGTCGGGGTGCCCGGCGCGCCGCAAGGCCGCGGCGACGCGCGCGACCGGTTCGGTGTGGCCGTCGTTCATGCCTATATCCGCCAGATGGAGACGATAGCGCTTTATATCCACTGGCCGTTCTGCCTGTCGAAGTGCCCCTATTGCGACTTCAACTCGCATGTCCGCGACGTTATTCCGCAGGCGCGCTTTGCGCGCGCGCTACGGCAGGAGCTTGCGAGCGAGGCAGCGCGAGTCGGGCCGCGACGACTGACATCGATCTTCTTCGGCGGTGGCACGCCGAGCCTGATGGCGCCGGAGACGGTCGCCGCACTCATCGACGACGCACACGTGCTGTTTGCGGTAGCCGATGACATCGAAATCACGCTAGAGGCAAATCCGACCAGCATCGAGCGCGACCGGTTGCGGGCGTTTCGCGCTGCCGGCGTTAACCGGCTGTCTGTCGGCGTGCAGGCCTTCGATGATACGGCGCTGCGGCTTCTCGGGCGCACGCATTCGGTGAGCGACGCGCGCGCGGCGCTCGAGCTTGGGCGCACGCTGTTCGACCGGATGAGCCTCGACTTGATCTACGCCCGGCCAGGGCAAACGCCGGATGCTTGGCGGGCGGAACTCGCCCAAGCGTTTGCGATCGGGTGCGAGCATTTGTCGCTCTATCAGCTGACAATCGAGCCCGGAACGCCATTCGAGGCACTGCATCGCCGAGGCGAGCTCGTTCTTCCGGGGGATGACGATGGCGCGCGTCTCTACGAGGCGACCCGTGAGGAGACCGCACGCCACGGGATGACGGCTTACGAGGTGTCGAACTACGCGCGGCCTGGCGACGAGGGCCGGCACAACCTCTCCTATTGGCGCTATCGAGACTACGCGGGCATCGGACCCGGCGCGCATGGCCGATTGACGATCGGTGGCCGCCGGATCGCGACCCGGCGGCATCGCGCGCCCGAAACCTGGGCGGGCCTTGTCGAGCGGGATGGGCACGGCTCCCGCGGCGAGGCGGTCATTGAGCCCACCGAGCAAGGGCGCGAGATGCTGATGATGGGGCTTCGTCTGCAGGAGGGCGTGCGCGAGAGCGATCTCATGGATCGCACCGGGCTGTCGTTCGGCGAGACGCTCGATCAGCGCGGGCTGAACCTCCTGCTGAGCGAGCAGTTCGTCACGCTGGATGATAGCTGTCTCGCTGCAACCCAGGCGGGGCGACTCCGGCTGGATAGCGTGCTGGGACTACTGCTGCGCTAGGCCGCGGCTTTACGTTTCGCCCATCAGTTGGGCAACGATGCCATCCAGCTGATCCAAGCTTTGGAAGGCGATGCGGAGCGACCCGCCGCGTCCGCGACCGGTGATCTCAACGCGGAGGCCAAGCCGGTCGCTCAACCGCCTTTCGAGCGCCGTCGTATTAGGGTCGGGCTCCGGCTGGGGCGATGCGGGTTTCGGTCGCTGGTTCGCCAGCGCCTCGGTCTGGCGCACGCTGAGGTCACCCGCAATAACCGCATTGGCTGCCGCTTCGGGGTCGGGATGGGCGAGCAGCGCTCGGGCGTGCCCCGCCGATAGCGCCCCGCGACGCACCGCCGACCGCACCGCCTCCGGCAGGTTGAGCAGGCGCAAGGTGTTGGTGACGTGGCTGCGGGACTTGCCAACGGCCTCTGCCAATGCCTCGTGCGTCAGGCCGAACTCATCGAGGAGACGCCGAAACCCCTCGGCTTCCTCGATCGGATCCAGGTCCACCCGCTGCAAATTTTCGACCAGCGCGGCGGCCATCGCGTCGGTATCGCTGAGCGGCCGGACCAGAACCGGAACTTCGTGGAGCCCGGCCATCTGCGCCGCGCGCCACCGACGCTCCCCGGCGATCAGCTGGAACTGACCCGGCGTCACGGGATCCGGGCGGGCGAGCAGCGGCTGAAGGATTCCGTTCGTCCGGATCGAGTCGGCGAGTGGGGCGAGCGAGTCAGGATCAATAGCGCCGCGCGGCTGGAACGGCCCCGGTGCGAGGCGCGCGATGGCGAGCGAGCGGACGCCGGATTCCGATCCGGTTCCGGCGCTCGGGCCGAGCAAGGAGGAAAGACCCCGGCCGAGCCGGGGAGCGTCGGCGCGGCTCATGGGGCACTCTCCACAAGGCGCTCCCGATCGATGACCTCGCGCGCCAAGTTCAGATAGCTCTGGGCGCCAGCGGATTTCAGGTCGTAGAGCAGGACCGGCTTGCCGTGGCTCGGCGCTTCCGAGACGCGAATGCTTCGTGGGATCACTGTGTCGAAGGCCTCCTGGCCGAAATGCGCCCGCACTTCGCTCACGACCTGCTCGGACAGGCGGTTGCGCCGATCCGCCATCGTCAGCAGCACGCCTTCTAAATACAGGTCGGGATTCAGTTCGCGGCGGACTACGTCCAAAGTTCGGGTCAATTGGCTCAAGCCTTCCAGGGCAAAAAACTCGCACTGAACCGGGACCAGCACCGACGATGCGGCCGTGAGCGCGTTGATGGTCAGGAGACCGAGGCTCGGCGGGCAGTCGACGATGATCAGGTCGAACGCGCCGCCATCGTCGGCCAGCGCGGCTGCTAGCCGGTAAGCCCGCCTCTCGAGCGGCACGAGGTCGATTTCCGCACCCGCGAGATCGGACGTGGCGGGCACGATGCTGAGATTCGGGATCGCGGTCGGCCGCGCCGCCGCCGCCACCGTACTCTCGCCCAACAGCATTGCGTAGGAGTCCGGCGACCGCCGCGAGGCCTCGAATCCCAGGCCGGTGGAAGCGTTCCCCTGCGGATCGAGGTCGACGAGGAGAACGGAGCGGCCAACGGCGGCGAGCGCGCAGCTCAGGTTGATCGCGGTCGTGGTCTTTCCAACGCCGCCCTTCTGGTTGGCGACCGCGACGATCCGGCGGGTCTGCTTATGCATTCTGCTCGCGCTCGGCGGGAAATAAGTTTCGGACCCGCAGAATGGTCGCGTCCGCGGAGCCTTCACTGTGGAACCTCTCGACCTGCATCGTCCACAGTGCCGCCGCGTCGATCAACTCCTGATCGACGGTTTTGCCCTTCGGCAGCAGCGCGACACCATCCGGGGCCAAAAAACGCGCGACCGACCCAAGCAAGGACGGCAACGGCGCGAGCGCGCGGGCGGTCACGAGCGGGGCTGGGGGCAACGTCACGTCTTTCAGCCTGTTTGCATGGACAGTCGCTGAGGCGCTGGTGACGCGGATCGCTTCGCGGAGGAAGGCCGCTTTGCGTTGGTCCGCCTCGATCAGGTGAACGTGGATCCCCGTCGCGATTGCGATGACAAGTCCCGGGAAGCCGGCGCCGCTGCCGAGGTCAATCGCGTCACGTGGAGTTGGTTCGGGTATCAACGTCGCGAGGCGAAGGCTGTCCTCGGTGTGACGTTCGCGAAGCCGCGCAAGGTCTCCGCGGCTGACGAGATTGATCGACGACGACCATCGCCGGATCAATGCCTCGAACCCCTCAAGTCGCTCCCGCGTTTCACGTGAAACATCGGGAACGGCAGCGGGAAGGGCGTTCAATCGGCCGCCTCGCTGTCCGGCAGACGCAGCGCCGGCAATTCCTCACCGTCGCGCACATGGCGCTCCAGCAGCGCGTCGACATCGGATGAGGACGAAATCCGGAACCACTGCGCCTCGGGATACACGACGACGCACGGCCCCAGCTCACAGCGGTCAAGGCACGCCGCACCATTGACGCGCACTCCCGGCAGGCCGAGTTCCTTGGCTCGGGCCTTCATCAGATCCCGCACACGTTCCGACCCGCGTGCGGCGCAGCTTCCACGTTCGTGACCATCCGGCCGGCGGTTCGTGCAGACGAAGATATGGGCGGCGTAGAAGCTTTTATGCTCTGGCATTGTTAACTCTGTCTGACGGATCGCCGTCTGGCCCGGTCCAGGAGACCCAGGAGGATCGCCGTGTTCAATGAAAACGCGCTTCGCCATGAAGCATCGCCCTACCTCCTGCAGCACCGCGACAATCCTGTCCATTGGCAACCTTGGGGGCCCGCGGCGCTAGAGCACGCAAAAGCAACCAACCGGCCGATCCTTTTGTCGATTGGCTACGCGGCGTGCCACTGGTGCCACGTCATGGCGCACGAGTCGTTCGAGGACGCGGAGACCGCCGCGTTGATGAATCAGCACTTCGTTTGCATCAAGGTGGACCGGGAGGAGCGCCCGGATGTTGACCACATCTACATGACCGCCTTGCACGCGACGGGCGAGGCGGGCGGTTGGCCGTTGACGATGTTCCTCCGGCCCGACGGGGCGCCGTTCTGGGGTGGCACGTATTTTCCGCCAACGCCCCGCTGGGGCCGGCCATCTTTTCGCCAAGTGCTCACGTCCGTTGCGGCGGCCTGGGCCGCGCAGGACCGGTCGATCGACCGTGCCGCCGCCGGGTTGACTGGACTCCTGTCGCGAATCGCAACCGAAACCGCCGGCGACGCGATCGGTCCGGCGGACCTCGATCAGGCTGCCGCGACCTTGCTGTCACGACTAGACCCGGTCGGCGGCGGATTTCAGGGCGCGCCGAAATTTCCGAACGCTCCCATCTACAAGTTCCTCGTCCAGGATGATTTCCGCCGGGGTTCGACCGATGGACGGGTGGCGCTCCACACGTTGCTGCAGGCGATGGCACGCGGCGGGATCCACGATCACCTCGGCGGCGGATTCGCTCGCTACGCGACCGACGAGGCATGGCTCGTCCCGCATTTCGAGAAGATGCTGTCCGACAACGGCCTGCTCCTCGAGCTGTTTGCGCAGGCGATGCTGGACGCGCCGCATCCGCTGTACCGCGAGGCAAGCGAGGGCATCGTCGCATGGATGACGAGCGTTATGGCGATCCCGATCGACGCGGACCCCGGATCGGCGCGCGCCGTCTTTGCTGCCTCCGAGGATGCGGATAGCGACGGCGAGGAAGGGGCTTTCTACGTGTGGACCGAGGCCGAGATCGACGCGGTTCTCGGCGCGCGATCCCCCGCGTTCAAAGCGGCCTATGACGTCACCGCGGCCGGCAACTGGGAGGGCCGGACCATTCTTCGCCGCGTGACCGAAATCGGGCCGGATGAGGCCGAAGCGGCGCTCGCTGCTGACCGTCAGCGCCTCGCGCAGCGTCGTGCCGCACGACCCCGACCGCATCGCGACGACAAGGTTCTGACCGACTGGAACGCGCTGACGGTGCTCGGCTTGTGCAAGGCTGGCGTTGTGTTCAACCAGCAGCCGTGGATTACACTGGCACGCTCTACCTACGATGGGCTTCGGACGGTTATGATCCGCGCCGATGGCCGCTTGCTGCATTCCTGGCGAGACGGAAAACCCGGACCCGCAGGGTTCCTCGACGATTATGCGGCATTGGCCCGCGCCGCACTCGCACTCTACGGTGCGTCCGGGCAAGAAGCCGATCTCCGTGACGCCATCAGCCTCGCGGACGAAGCCGAGCGTCTCTTTGCCGATCCAGACGGCGGCTATCGCCTGGTTGGTGGCGATGCGACGGACCTCCCGCGGGGTGCTGGCGCGGCGCCGCGAGTCGCAACCGATAGCGCGACGCCATCCGGGGCCGGCATGATGGCAGATGTCCTCGCGCGGCTCGCGCTTCTGACGGGCGATGAGCGCTACCGCGGTCGAGCGACGGCGCTGGCGCGGGGCTTCGCCGGCAACCGCGCCAATTTCCCCGCAATGGGCACGCTGCTCGCGGCAGTGGATACGCTCGAATCCAGCACATCGGTCGTGATCGCCGGCGATCCGGACCACCCGGCGACGCGTGCGCTTGCACAAGCCGCGCGTACGGCGGCCGACCCCGCGGTCGTCACGCAATTCGTTCCGCCGTCCGGCCTGCCGCCCGCGCATCCCGCTTCGGGGAAGAGGGCGGCAGCGAATGGCGACCCGCTCGCTTACGTATGCCGGAACGGCGTTTGCGAGCTTGGTGTGACAAGCGATGCCGAGCTCCGCGCCATCCTGCGAGCACGCCGGCCGACGATGGTCTAGCCGGCGATTCGCGGGCCTTGACAGCGACAGCGCCGCAGGTCTGCGATGAGGGAAAGGCGCTCGTGCGCCGGGAGAGACTTCGCGTGCCGCACTTATCGATGCACTCTCCGCTCGGCGACCTTACTCTGTTCGAAGCGGATCAGGCGATCGTTGCCATCGACTGGGGGTGGGCCGCGTCCCAGGACCCGACCCCGTTCCTCGATTACGTGCGGCGCGCGTTGAATGCATATTTCGACGGCGCCACGTTGCCGCCGATCGCGACCCGACCCGCCTACGGCACGCCGTTTCAGCGCCGCGTTTGGGACGCAACGTGCGGCATTCCGCCTGGCGAGACGGCTTCCTACGCCGCGATCGCGCGCACTGCCGGCGGCAGCGCGCGCGCCGTCGGGCAGGCGCTTGGCGCGAACCCCATACCCATCCTCATCCCATGTCACCGCGTGGTGGCTGCCCGTGGTGCTGGCGGTTATTCGGGCGGCGGCGGCGTCGATACGAAACGCTTTTTGCTGGCGCTGGAGCGGTCGTCGCGAACCGCCGTTCCGTGTACATCCCCGCCCGCCGATTGGAGAGCTACATGACCAAAGCCATTCGAATTCACGCGCCCGGCGGTCCCGAAGTGATGCGCTACGAGGACGTGCCGACGCCTGAGCCCGCTCCGGGTGAGGCACTTATCCGTCACGAGGCGATCGGGCTCAACTACATCGACGTCTACTTCCGAACGGGGCTGTACAAAGCGCCGAGCCTGCCGGCGACGCTCGGTATGGAAGGCGCAGGTGTCGTGGTCGCCGTCGGTGATGGCGTTACGGCCGTCAAACCTGGTGACCGCGTTGCCTACGCTTCCGCCCCAATCGGTGCGTACGCAACCGAGCGGACAATCTCCGCCGACCGCCTAGTTCATGTTCCGGACAACATCAGCACCCAGACCGCCGCGGCGATGATGCTGCAGGGAATGACGGCGGAGTACCTCGTTCGGCGGGTGCATCAGGTGAAGGCCGGCGAGACCATCGTCGTTCATGCCGCGGCCGGCGGCGTCGGGCTGATCCTCTGCCAATGGGCCAAGCACCTCGGGGCGACAGTGATCGGCGTCGTCTCGAGCGAAGCGAAAGCGGCGACTGCCAGTGCGCATGGCGCGGCGCATGTCATTGTCGGTCATGCCAATCTCGCCGCCGAAGTGAAGCGAATCACCGGCGGCGCGATGGTCCCCGTCGTCTATGACAGCGTCGGCAAGGACACGTTCATGGCGAGCCTGGACTGCCTTGCGCCGCTCGGACTGATGGTCAGCTTTGGCAATTCGTCCGGCCCGGTTCCGCCGTTCGACATCAGCGTTCTCGGGGCCAAGGGCAGCCTTTTTCTGACCCGTCCCAGCCTCGCGTCGTACACATCCTCACGCGCCGACCTTCAGGAGTCGGCCAAGGCTCTGTTCGATGTCGTCGGAAGCGGGGCGGTAAAGATCGAGATCAATCAGACGTTCCCACTGGCTGACGCGGCGGCCGCCCACCGCGCCCTCGAATCACGCCAAACGACCGGCAGCACAGTGCTCCTGCCCTGATCGCCGACTCGCCGGCGCGCCGCCTTGACCGCCAGTGACGTCGGGCCGCCGCGAAAGCCGACGTCGCAGCGCACCCGCTTCACGGCCCTGATCGTCGCGTTTGCGCTGTTCATGCAGCAATTGGACGGGACGGTCATCGCGACCGCACTGCCGACCATGGCGCGGGTGTTTCACGCCGACCCTGTTGCGATGAACGTTGCACTAACGGCATATCTTTTGTCGGTCGCGGTCTTCATCCCGGCGAGCGGGTGGGTTGCGGACCGTTTTGGTACGCGTACGATTTTCCGCGCCGCAATCGTCGTCTTCACGATCGGCTCCATTCTCTGCGGGCAGGCGGGCTCGCTCCCAGCCTTGGTTGGCGCGCGCATCGTTCAGGGAATCGGCGGCGCAATGATGGTACCGGTCGGACGGCTCGTGCTGCTGCGGACGGCGCCGAAATCCGAACTCGTTTCGGCAATGGCGTGGCTGACGATGCCCGCACTGATTGGGCCCGTTCTCGGGCCACCAATCGGTGGGCTGATCGTTACGTACGCTAATTGGCGATGGATCTTCTACATCAATGTGCCCGTCGGCATCGTCGGCGCAATCTTAGTCACGCTGTTTGTCGACGATGTGCGTGACCCATCGCCAGCTCGCCTCGATGCCGTCGGTTTCCTTTTCTCTGCCATCGGTCTTGCCGGTCTCACGCTTGGTCTCGAAAGTGCCGGTCGTGGCCTGCTGCCACAAAGCGTGACAATCGCCCTCCTGACGGCCGGCACCGTTGCCGCTGTCCTGTATTTGTTTCATGCACGCCGGCATCCAAGCCCGATCCTCGATCTGACGCTAATGCGCGAGCCGACCTTCGCCGTTTCGGTGATCGCGGGGACAATGTTTCGCGTCGGCGTCGGCGCCATACCGTTCCTCTTGCCGCTCATGCTTCAGGTCGGTTTCGGCGAGAGCGCCGCGCAGAGCGGCGCCATTACGTTTGCATCGGCCGCGGGCGCATTGGTGATGAAGCCGTTGACGCGCGCTCTCATCGATCGGATCGGATTCCGCCTGACCTTGCTGTGGAATGGCGTGCTGTCCACGGCCGGCATCGCGGCGCTTGCGGCGCTTCGGCCAAGCTGGCCACTGGCTGCGATTTACGGGGTCTTGCTAATCGGCGGTTCGTTTCGTTCGCTACAGTTTACGGCGTTCAACACGATTGCGTACGGTGATGTCCCGCGCGCGCGGATGTCGGCCGCGACTAGCCTCTATACCACTATCCAGCAATTATCGCAGGTGCTCGGGATCTCGGCGGGCGCAGCCGCCTTGTCAGCCATCATGGCCGTCAATGGCCACGCGCAACCGCGCATCGCCGATTTCTCGTCCGCGTTTCTCGTGATCGCAGCCATCTCGCTGCCGGCCGTTCCGTGCGTCCGCGTATTGAAGGATGACGCCGGCGCAGGTCTCGCTAAAGGTTAGG
>CAYSTX010000040.1:2453-7307 GCA_964434035.1 uncultured Acetobacteraceae bacterium | reverse complement strand
ATGATCGTGCGGTTGTTGGGCGTTTGAAACAGGCCGAACCCGAAGCCGCAAATCATCATGCGCCAGACGAGTTCGAATGGTTCGGGTCGTGCAGGCAGCGCGGCCAACAGCACAAGGCCAACAGAGAGAGCAAGAAGGCCGATTGCACCGAGAATCCCCGGCGACACACGATCGGCGAGCCGGCCGGCGATCGGCGCGATGACCGCAATTGCCAACGGCCACGGCGTAATCAAAGCGCCCGTTGCAACCGCGCTGAGCCCAAGCGAATCTTGCAAGTAGAACGGCAACGCAACATAAGCCATCGTCTGCGCACAAAACGAGCCGATTGACGTCATGATCGAGAGCGCGAAGACCGGAATCCGCAGCAGATCGATCGGCAACAGCGGGGCCACGCGCGACAACTGCCGACGCACGAGAAAGAAACCGGCAACAAGCGCCACCAAAAACTCAGCCGCGATCTGGGCGCCGTTTGCACCCTGACCGACGCCACTGATCGCGACAATCAGGCTCGCAAAAACGATGGCATTCAGGACCGCGCTGATCGCATCGAAGCGGTGGCCCGACGGCCACGTTGCTGGAAGCGCCCAGAACCCGAGGATTGCGGCTATGATGCCGAGCGGCACATTGATGTAGAACAGGAACTGCCACGGAGCGACGGCCAGGATCGCCGACGCCAGGGTCGGTCCGACGGCCGACGAAATCGCGACCATCGTCGCGTTCATGCCCATCGCGAACCCGAGCATCCGGCGCGGGTAAATCACGCGAAGCAGCGCCGTGTTGAGGCTCATAATCCCCGACGCGCCGAGCCCCTGCACGACACGCGCAAGCGAGAGCGCAGACAAGCTGTCTGACAATGCACAGAACAGACTAGCGATCGTGAATACGATGACGCCGATCTGATAGATCCGGCGGTAGCCGTGAATATCGCCGAGTGACGCAAACGGTAGCAGCGTGACGATTACCGCGAGCTGATACGCGTTGACCACCCAGATGCTGTCCGACGCCGTTACGTGAAGATCGCGCGCGATCGTCGGGAGCGCGACGATGGCGATCGAGCTGTCGAGCACCGCCATCACTAAACCAATGGCAACGGTTATGATCGCCCAGATTCGGCGGTTCGGCGGCAAACCGTCGGTTTGGGCAATGGCGGAGGGTGTCATATTGGTCGGTTCCGGCGCGTCGGCGTGCGTGAGCGTTCTGTCGTCCCGGCTCAACGAAATCTCAACCTGGCAGCAGACCCGCGTCGATCAGATGACCCAGCAAGGGGAGAAGCGGCAACCCTTGGATCGTAAAGATATCGCCTTCGATCGACGAAAACAGTCGTGCGCCGAACCCCTCGATCCGATACGCCCCGACGCATGAGAGTAGCGCGGACCCCTCGATGCGGATCGCTTCATCGATCAGCGCGTCCGAGAGAGTTCGCATCGTCAGAGCAGGTGCCGACACATGGGACCAAACGATCGAACTGCCAACACGGCAAACGGCAGCGGTGACCAGGTGATGCGTGCGGCCGCGGAGGCTCCGCAGCTGCGCCCGGGCCTCTTGCAGGTCTGCTGGTTTGTCGAGCCATTGATCGGCGAGCACGAGGAGCTGGTCGGCAGCGATCACGTAGGCATCCGGCAACGTGTCCGAAATCGCGCGCGCCTTGGCGACGGCCAATGCGTACGCGCAGTCCTTTGCCGGCGCACCGAGATGCCGGGCCGCCTGTTTGATCGCCGACTCGTCGACGGCCGGCACACGTACCTCGTGCGGGACGCCCGCTTGCTCCAATAGCCGACTACGCGCGGACGAGCCACTCGCCAGAACGAGCAGACGAGCCATCGGCGGCCCGTTATTCATTCAGGACGCCGTAGCGCCGGCAGCTCGCCGGCGGCGCTCATGCCAGGCATCCATCAGCTGTAACACGGTCGCCGCCGTCTCCTCGATCGAGCGCCGCGTCACGTCGATCACGGGCCAGCCGCGCCTGTTGCACAGGCGGCGCGCCCAGAGCAGCTCGTCCTGCACGGTCTCCTGGTCGACGTAATCCTGCGAATCCTGACGCACGACGCCCATCACCGGACTGCCTTGCGCGATCAGCCGTAGCCGGTGGCGCCGGATTTCGATCAGCGCGTCGGCGTCGAGCGTCAGCCCGATCACCGGGCACTGAAGCGTCGCGTCGAGACCGGCCGGCTCGGGCAAGCCTGGCACGAGCGGGATATTGGCCGCCTTCACCCCGCGGTTGGCGAGATAGAAACAGGTCGGCGTTTTGGATGATCGCGACACGCCGACGAGCACAACATCGGCTTCGGCGATGCCGGCAGGGCTTTGGCCGTCATCGTGCGCGAGCACGTAGTGCATTGCGTCGATCCGGCGAAAATAATCCGCGTCCAGAACATATTGCCGGCCGGGGCGCGCCGCGGCCTGCGTGCCGATTTGATCCTGCAGCAGCGTCATGACCGGATCGAGCACATTCACGACGGCAACGCCGAGACGTGCGCATGTCGTGTCCATGTCGGCCCGCAGACCCTTGTCGACCAGCGTAGACAGTACCGGACCCGGCTCCGCCTCGATCCCCTCCAGCACCCGATGCAGTTGAAAGCGCGTACGGATCAGGCTCCAGCGATGGATGACGACCCGCGTCTCTTCGAACTGCGAGATCGTGGCCCGTGCGATCGCGTTCAGGGTCTCGCCTGTGGCGTCAGAGACAAGGTGAAGGTTGATGCGTTCGACGACCATTGAGACACGTGTATAGCGGGGATAACCGGGGTCTGCACGACTCGCGGAAAAGCCCGTCGGGAATGTCGGGAACGCACGAAACAAACCGAAGCGCTCCGGATCCTTTTCGCTCAATCAATCCCATGTCCGGGACAACCGGGAAGGTTCCCGGAACATCAGCAGCTTCGTGCGACGGGTGAATGTGGACGAACGGCTACATACGCCGGTTGAGCCGGGTACCCCATCATCCACAGGGATCAACCCTCACCCCAACCAGTATTCTTCTTATCTCTTCTCTTTTAGGAGGGTTTCGATGGACCGAGGATCGACGGACCGATGAGCGACGGACGGATCGGCAGAGCCGGCAAGCCCCTGCTGCGCGCGTGGCAGGGCGAGGCCGTGTGGCCGCCGCCGATCTGGCTCATGCGCCAAGCCGGCCGCTACCTCCCGGAGTTTCGCGCCATCCGCGAACGTCAGCCCGATTTTCTGGCGCGTTGCCTCGATACGCGCGTTGCGACCGATCTTACGCTGCAGCCCATCCGGCGCTTCGGCATGGATGGCGCGATCCTCTTCAGCGACATTCTGGTTCTGCCCTGGGCGCTCGGCCATGAGGTGGGCTTCGTTGAGGGCGAGGGCCCGGTCCTGGCGCGTGTCCGCTCGCACGCCGATCTCGACCGGCTTGATCCATCGGCGGTCGCCGCCCGCACGGCGCCGGTTCTGGACACGGTCCGATCCCTCCGCGCGGCGCTGGCTGGTTCGACGACGACGCTGATCGGGTTCGCCGGCAGCCCGTTCACGGTCGCTTGCTACATGGTTGAGGGTGGTGGATCGAAGGAGTTCGCCGCCATTCGCGGCATGGCGTACGACGATCCGCCGCTGTTTCGACGCCTGATCGACCTCTTGACGGAGTCGACGATCGACTACCTCGGCCAGCAAATCGAGGCGGGCGCCGAGGCGGTTATGCTGTTCGATAGCTGGTCAGGCATCCTGCCGCCGGCCTTGTTCCGCCAGCATGTCATTGGGCCGACGACCGTGATCGCGGCCGCGATCCATGAGCGATACCCGGGCGTGCCGGTCGTTGGATTCCCGCGGCTGGCCGGGGTCATGCTCGGCGAATACGCTCATACGACAAGGGTCGACGCGGCGGCGATGGACACCGCGATGGACCCGGCACGGGCGCACTGGCTCGTTCCGGAGCGGTGTGCGCTTCAGGGCAATCTCGACCCACTCGCGCTCGTAGCCGGCGGGTTGGCGATGGAAGATCAGGCACGCGCGATCTTGCTTGCGATGCGTGGCCGTCCATTTGTGTTCAATCTTGGACATGGTGTGGTGCCGCAGACCTCGCCGGATCATGTTCGGCAGCTAGTGGAGCTGGTTCATGCCGGCGGCTGATGGGTCGGGCGTCCCGATGGGACGGCCTCGCGTCGCGATTGTTTTGTTCAACCTCGGCGGCCCCGACCGGCCCGAGGCTGTGCGGCCGTTTTTACTCAACCTGTTTCGTGATCCGGCGATTTTGCGAGTGCCGTTTTTCGTCCGGCCGCTGCTGGCGCGGATCATCGCGCGCGCGCGCGTTAAACCCGCGAGCGAAAACTATGCGCTGCTTGGCGGCAAGTCCCCGCTGCTCGAGCTGACGGTTGAGCAGGCCGAAGCGCTCGAACGGGCTCTGCCGGCCTGGGACGTGCGGTGCTTTATCGCCATGCGCTATTGGCACCCGTTCGCCGAGGAAGCGGCGCGGGAGGTGCGGGCGTGGAACCCAGACCGGGTTCTGCTGCTCCCGCTCTATCCGCATTATTCGACCACAACGACCGGCAGCTCGTTCACCGATTGGCGCGAAGCCGCGGCCAAGGTCGGGCTTGCTGCCGAGACGACATCGCTCTGCTGCTATTACTCGGACGCTGGTTTCGTGGCTGCGACGGCGGCACTTCTTCGCCGGGCTTATGAGGAGGCGCGTGCGAAGCTCGATCCCTCGGTCCCGCTCCGAATCCTGTTCTCGGCGCATGGTCTGCCCGAAGTCATCGTCACGGCCGGCGACCCGTATCAGTATCAGATCGAAGCGTCGGCCGCCGCGATCCTGGAGGCTTGGGGCCCCGATGCGGCGCAGCTCGACCACGCGATCTGTTACCAGTCGCGCGCGACGCCGCAGAAATGGATCGGACCCAG
>CAYSTX010000040.1:0-2353 GCA_964434035.1 uncultured Acetobacteraceae bacterium | reverse complement strand
TGCCCGCATGCCCGCGCTAAGGCGACGCAACCGGAGCGGATGCCGGCGGCAGTCGCGTGAGGTTAGCCGTAGATGGCCCGCGTCGTCTTCTGGCAGCGCGTCAGATGCCACTCCGGCTGATCATCTTCGATTGCGACGGGGTCTTGATCGATAGCGAGCCTATCGCGAGCCGGGTTGTCGCGGCTTCCCTGACCGAGCTCGGCTGGCCACTGAGCCCGGCTGATAGCCACCGGATGTTTCTGGGTATGTCCTTGTCCGACATGAAACCGCTGATCGAAATGCAGATCGGCAGCCCGCTCCCGGGCGACTGGGTTGTGTCGCTTGCCGATCGGCTCGTGGCGACGATGGCGGAGGAAGCGATCCTCATGGATGGCGCGCTGGAGGCGATCAGCGGCGTCGCCGCCCTCGGTCTCGACTGGCGGATCGCGAGCAATTCGGGCCGGCCGGAACTCGAGGCGAAGTTCGCCCGGACGAAGATCACCGACCTCGTTCGCGACCGATACCACAGCGCATCCGACGTGATAGCCGTCGGTGGTCGAGGCAAGCCCGCGCCCGACGTGTTCCTGGCCGCCGCGGCCGCGTCCGGCGTCCACCCAAACCATTGCCTCGTCATTGAGGACAGCGTCGCGGGAATAACCGCTGCCGCGGCAGCGGGCATGGATTGTCTGGCGTTCCGCGCTGAAATCACCATCGGTGCGGCCGTGCCGCTGCACGACTTGACGCACCTACCGGGGCTGCTGCGGGAAGCGCAGGAACGGTGGGCAGCATGACGCTCTCGTTTCTGGCGCCGCTCTACCTTTGGACAAAATCCTTCCACATAATCTCGATGGTTGCGTGGATGGCCGGGCTGTTCTACCTGCCCCGGCTCTACGTCTACCATTGCGAGGTCCGGCGGGGTTCGGTTGAGAGCGAGCGCTTCAAGGTCATGGAGCGGCGGCTGCTCAAGCAAATCATGACGCCGGCGATGCTGGCGACGTGGGCCTTCGGCATACTGCTTGTCCTGACACCCGGCGTCATCGACTGGACGGCCGGCTGGTGGCACACCAAACTGCTCGGCGTGCTCCTGATGACTGGCTTTCATGGCGCCACGTCGAAATGGCGAAAGGATTTCCGCGACGACCGGAACACGCGGCCTCAGCGGTTTTATCGGATCGCGAACGAGGTTCCGACGGTTCTTCTGCTGGTCATCGTCATCATGGTGATCGTCAAGCCGTTCTGAGGACGACGGGTAAGCGACGGTTGCCATTGACGGCCGAACGCTGATTTCCTACCTCTTTGCCCAAGCGATGCCGGTGGCGGCTCGGCGCGCTCCCTTCCTTATGGCCGCTGTATCCTGGCTCTCCCTTTGGACGCCGCCATCGTGGCGCCGCGCTCGGCGGATCCGCCGGGCTAGGCCGCACTCCCCAGACTTTCGACTGCCGGCAGGTTTTCCTGCCGGTCGGCTCCCTCCCCCGAGCGATAAGGCTCCCCATGCATCTCGCCGAACTCAAGAAGAAACCGCCAGCCGACCTGCTCAGCTTCGCCGAGAGCCTGCAAATCGAGAACGCATCGTCGTTGCGCAAGCAGGACATGATGTTCGCGATTCTGAAGAATCTCGCTGAGAATGATCAAGCGATCCACGGCGAAGGGACGCTCGAGATCCTCGCCGATGGTTTCGGCTTCCTGCGCAGCCCGGAAGCGAATTATCTGCCGGGGCCGGACGACATCTACGTCTCGCCCTCTCAGGTCCGCCGGTTTGGCCTGCGCACGGGTGACACGGTCGAGGGTCAGATCCGGGCGCCGAAGGATGGAGAGCGCTATTTCGCGCTGCTCAAGGTCAACACGATCAACTTCGAGCCGCCCGAGGCGGTCCGTCACCGCATCAACTTTGACAACCTGACGCCGCTCTATCCCGACAAGCGGCTGAAGATGGAAGTCGAGAACTTCCAGTCCGTCGCCAAGGGTCCTGGTAAGGATTTCACGCCGCGCGTGATCGACCTGATCGCGCCGATCGGTAAGGGTCAGCGCGCGCTGATCGTCGCACCGCCGCGCACCGGCAAGACGGTCATGCTGCAGAACATCGCAACCGCGATCGCCGGGAACTATCCGGATGTCTTCCTGATTGTGCTGCTTATCGACGAGCGGCCCGAGGAAGTCACCGACATGGCCCGCACGGTCAACGGCGAGGTCATCGCGAGCACGTTCGACGAGCCGGCGACGCGGCACGTGCAGGTGACGGAGATGGTGCTGGAGAAAGCCAAGCGCCTCGTCGAGCATAAGCGCGACGTCGTCATCCTGCTCGACAGCATCACGCGCCTCGCCCGCGCGTACAACACCGTCGTGCCGTCGTCAGGCAAGGTGCTGACGGGCGGTG
>CAYSTX010000039.1:16378-20650 GCA_964434035.1 uncultured Acetobacteraceae bacterium | reverse complement strand
TGATGAGACGCCCGGTCGGCCCGCTCTCCTGAACCGCGCCGTTGCGCAGCACGACGATGCGGTCGGCGACCTGCGCGACCACGGCCAGATCGTGTGAAACGTAAAGACCAGTCGTGCCCCGCTCGCGGATCACCGATTTGAACGCCTTCAGCACCTCGATCTGCGTCGTGACATCGAGTGCGGTCGTTGGTTCGTCGAAGATGACCAGCTCCGGATCGGTGATCAGCGCCATCGCCGCGAGCAACCGCTGCAGCTGCCCGCCTGATACCTGATGCGGGTAGCGGTCGCCGATACGGTCCGGGTCGGGCAGGGCTAGCGCCCTGAACAAAGCGCGGGCCTTGGTCTCCGCCGCCTCGCGCGTCATCAGTTTGTGGATGAATGCGCTCTCGATCACCTGCGCCATGATCGTGAGCGCGGGATTAAAGGCCGCGGCGGCGCTCTGGGCGATATAGGCGATCCGGCGTCCGCGAATATCGGTGAGGTCCTGCTCGCCGAGTGCCGTCACCTCGCTGTCGCCGAGCCGGATCCGACCGCCGATGATCCGGCAGCCGGCGCGCGCATAGCCCATCGTCGAGAGCGCGATCGTCGTCTTGCCCGATCCGGACTCGCCGATGAGGGCGACCACTTCCCCGCGACTGACGGAAAAGCTCACGTCCTTGACGATCTCGGTCTCGCGTCCGTCGGCGCCACGAGCTGCGACCGTGAGATGCTCGACCTCGAGCAGTACGGTCACGTCAATGGCCTCCCTGCCGCTTGAGACGCCTGCCGAACAGCCCGTCAAACAGAAGATTGACCCCGATCGACAGGCTGGCGATGGCGAGCGCCGGCATGAGCACCGCGGGCGCGCCGTAGGGTAGGCCGCTGATGTTCTCGCGGACGAGCGAGCCCCAGTCGGCATCGGGCGGCTGCACGCCGAGGCCAAGGAAACTGAGGCTGCTCAGGAGCAGCAACACATAGACGAAGCGCAGCCCGAAATCGGCAAGCATCGGGCCGACCATGTTGGGCAGCACCTCGCGCGTGACGATGTAGACAGTTCCCTCTCCCCGCGCGCGGGCGACGAGCACGAAGTCGAGCGCGGCGATATTGACGCTGACCGAACGGACAATCCGGTAACAGCCGGGCAGATAGATCACGGCCAGCGTCAGGGTCAGGACCGGGATCGACGAGCCGAAGGCGGCCACGAGCAAGAGCCCGAACATCTTGCTTGGAATTGAAACCAGCGCGTCGAGGAAACGGCTGAGGGAGGCATCGAACCAGCCGCCGATGACCGCGGCGGCCAAGCCGAGCGTGGAGCCGCCGAGGGCCGCGAGACAGGTGGCGACGAGCGCGATGCCGACCGTCTCCCGCGTGCCGGCGAGGATGCGGCTTAGAATGTCGCGGCTGAGATAATCGGTCCCGAGCGGGTAGAGCCGGCTCATCGGTTCAAACGCATCCGCATCCAGGATCTCGCCGACGCCATGCGGGGCGAGGAAGGACCCGAACAGCGCCATCGCCAACCAGAACAGGACGAGCGCCGCGCCGATCCAACCGGCAAAGCCGAGGCGCGGCCAGCGACGCGGGATACGCGTTGCGACCGCAAGCGCGGTGGTGGCGCTGTCATCGCTCATCGGTGCCGGAGCCGCGGGCTTGAGAGAATGGCAGCGACGTCGGCCAGCAGAACCAGCAGCAGGTAGCCGGCGCAAAAGATCAGGGCGCAGGCCTGCACGATCGGGAGATCCCGGGTCGAGACGCCGTCGACCATCAGCTTGGCGATGCCTGGGTAGTTGAAGATCGTCTCGACGATGATGACGCCGCCGAGGAGGTAGGACAGGCTAAGCGCCACCGCGTTCGCGATCGGGCCGATCGCATTCGGCAACGCATGCATCAGCATGATCCGGATCGGGCCGGCCCCTTTGAGCCGCGCCGTTTCGACGTAAGGCGCGTTGAGCGCGTCCATCACCGCGGCCCGCGTCATTCGGGTCATCTGGGCCACGATTACGCAGGCGAGCGTGATGATGGGCATGGCGAAGCTGCGCGCGATATCGCCGATGTCGTGAAACCGTGGCGCCTGGGCGAGTGCCGGCAGCCAGCGCAGCTTCACCGCGAAAATCAGGACCGCGAGCGTCGCGATGAGGAACTCCGGCACCGACACGACGAAAACCACGCTCGTCCCGACGACGCGGTCCAGGAGCGATCCCGGCCGCATCGCGGCGCTGATGCCGAGCAGCAGCGCGATCGGAACCGAGATGCATGCCGTCACCGCCGCCAGGATCAGCGAATTGCCGATCCGCCCGCCGACCAGCTCGGAAACCGGCAGGCCATTGACAAGAGAGTGGCCGAGATCGCCACGGGCGATGCCGCCGAGCCAGAGCAGGAATCGCGTGCTCGCCGGCTGGTCGAGGCCCAGCTTCAGGCGCAAGCCCGCGACCGCCTCCGGTGTCGCGCTCTGACCCAGGATCTGCTGTGCGACGTCGCCCGGCAGTAGGCTGGTAACGACGAACACTACGGTCGCGATGAACAGCAAGGTCAGCACCGCGGTCGCGAGGCGCGCCACCAGCATGCTGACGATCCTGCCGTTCATCCTGGGCCTCGCGCGCGGTGCGTCATCGCGGACTTAGGCTTCGGCGAGCCAGACATGCTCGGCGAAGGCGTAGCCCATCATGCCGCCGGTCCCCATGGGCCGAAGCCCTTTGAGACGCGAGGTATGGGCGTCGAGGTTGCTGATGAACACGGGAATGCCGATGCCAGCGTCGTCGTGAATCATGACCTGCATGTCGTGATACATCTGCTTGCGCTTCGCCTCGTCCGTCTCGCCGCGCGCCGCCACCAGCAACTGGTCGAATTGCGGGTTCTTCCACTGGGACTCGTTCCAGGCCGCGTCGGAGGCGAAGAACAGGCTGAGCAGGATGTCCGCGGTCGGGCGCGGATTGACGTTGCCGAACACGAACGGCGCCTTCAGCCAGTAGTTTGACCAGTAGCCGTCGGCGGGAACCTGCTTCACGTCGATATTCAGGCCGATGTCTTTCGCCGCCTGCTGCAGCACGACCGCCATATCGACCGAACTCGACGCCGCCGTGGAGCACACGAGCGGCAGGGTCGAGCCGAGCACGCCGGCCTTGTTCAAATGGAACTTCGCCTTCTCCGGATCGTAGGCGCGCTGCGGCAAATCGGCGGCAAAATAGCGGTTGGTCGGCGGGATCGGCTGATCGTTCGCGACGGTCGCGAAGCCGCGGAACACGGCACGCTTCATCACGCCCCGGTTCAACAGGTACTTCATGCCGAGCACGAAGTCGGGATTGTTTCCCGGCGCCGAGTCGAGATGCATGATCAGGTCTGTGTAGTTGCCGGCGTTGGTTTCGAACAGCTCGAAACCCTTTGCGCCGAGGATCTGCTGGCTCGAACGCGGATCGATCGCGCCGATGAAATCGACGTCGCCGGACAGGAGCGCGTTCACGCGCGCGCTGTTGTCCGCGATGCCGATGAACTCGACCTCGTCGAGATACGGGCCGCCTTCGCTGCGCCAGTAATGCTCGTTCCGAACCCCGATCGAGCGAACGCCGGGCGTGAACTCCTTGCACTTGAAAGGACCGGTCCCGATGGCGGTCGAAAAGTCCGTCGTGCCGTCCTTGATGATCAGGAAATGGTACGTGCCGAGCACCACCGGCAGGTCGGCGTTTGGATGAGCCAGGCGGATCGTGACCTCTAGCGGGCCGGTCGCCTTGATCTCGGTCATTTGGGCCGCCAGCGCCTTGGCCTTCGATCCCACCGCCGGGTCCATGTGGCGGGTGAGCGAATAGACAACGTCGGCCGACGTTAGTGGCTTGCCGTCGTGGAACAGCACGCCCTTGCGCAGCTTGACCGTCCAGACCGTCGCGTTGTCGTTCTCGATCGATTCCGCGAGCGCCAACTGCGGGGACAGATGTTCATCGAGCGTCGTGAGACCGGAGTAGAACATGCTGCAGCGGACATAGTCGGTCGAGAGCGACTGCTTGGCCGGATCGAGCGTGTCCGCCGTCGAGCTCGAGAAGCCGGCGACACGGATGCGTCCGCCCTTCTTCGGCGTGTCGGCGTAGGCCCGTGTCGCGCCCGCGAACAGCGACGTGCCAACAGTGCCGGCAAGCCCCAGCATGCTCAACATGCCGAGGACGTCGCGCCGGCTCGCGCCCCGATTGAGGGCATGAAGCACACGATGCCGCTCGGCGGCGGACAGCAGCGCGAAGGAGGTCGGCTTTTCGGTGCTCATGGACTTCTCCGTCTGTTCGTTGATGCTGGTGAGGCGTGTTGCGTCCGTCG
>CAYSTX010000039.1:12463-16278 GCA_964434035.1 uncultured Acetobacteraceae bacterium | reverse complement strand
GCGGTCAGTGCAGGCGGTCCATCAGGCGGTAGTAGGCGCCGATGAAGGGCAGGAACCAGGGCGGCCCGAAATGGCCGGGGACCGCGGACCATTTGCGGTCGCGCCATGGATTGACGGCGTCACCGCCGGTCATGATCTCCGCCATGATCCGGCCCATAAGCACGGACATTTGCGTGCCATGGCCACTGTAGCCCATTGCGTAATGGATGCCGTCGTGCTCGCCGGCATGCGGCAGGCGATCCTGCGTCATGTCGACGAGACCGCCCCAGCAATAGTCGATCGGCACCGGGGCGAGCTGAGGAAACGCCGCCGCGAGCGCCTTTTCCAGAATCCGGCCGCTCTTCTGGTCCGATTGCGGGTTCGACAGGGCGAACCGGGCCCGTCCGCCAAACACCAGCCGATCGTCGGCCAGGCGGAAGTAGTTGCCGATGTTGAGTGACGTCGTACAGACCCGGCGGCCCGGCATGATGCTGTCCTGCACCGCGCGGGTCAGAGGCGCGGTCACCACGATGAAACTGCCGATCGGCACGATCCGGCGCCGGAACCAGCCGAGCGGTCCGCGTGCCGAGACGCCGGTCGCGACGACGACGCCGCCTGCCTCGATCGTGCCGCGCTCGCTCGTCACCCGGAACCGGCCGCCGCCGATACGGTCGATCGCCGTGACCGGCGCCTGCTCGTGGATGCGTGCACCCGCGCGCGCCGCCGCCTCGGCGAGCCCGACGCCGAACCGCCCCATGTGCATGGCGGCACTACGACGCTGCAGCAGCCCGCCGTGGAAAATCGGCGAGCCCACTTCGCCCGCCAGATCCCGCTGCGACAGGAGCGCCACATCTGGATCGACGTCGCGGGCCAGGATCTCGCAGGTTTTCGCCAGGCTGTCATAGTGCGCGGGCTTTGCCGCCAGCTTGATCTTGCCGCACCGGACGAAGCCGCAGTCGATCTTTTCTTCCGTAACCAGGCTTTCCACCAGATCGACACCGCGGTCGAACGCCTCGTACATCTCGCGGGCGCGGTCGTGGCCGTAGCGGGCGGCGACCGCGGAGAAGCTGACCGCCAGACCGTTGTTGCAATGCCCGCCGTTCCGGCCTGATGCCTCGCTCGCGACCCGGCCCGCTTCCAGCAGCGTCACCGCGGCGCCGCGACGGGCGAGGGTGAGGGCAGCGGACAGTCCGGTAAAGCCACCACCGACCACCACCACGTCAGCCCGCCCCTCCACGGGGCCGTCAGCGGCGCTGCGAAAGGTCGGACCGGTATCGAGCCAGTAGGAGGTCAGTTTCATCGCCACCGAACCTCGTCCGCCGTCCTCATGCAGAAGCCTCGGCCGACTGCGGCATCACAGTCCCAAAACGCCGGGCAGTCCACCGATGTCGGAAATTTCCTGATAGCCGTAAGCCGGATTGGCCGGATCATGGCCGCGCGAGACGAACACCCGCCAGCCAATTCGCATGTCGTGCGCCGTCATGTGGTCGTAACGCATGCTGGACGAGACGTGCATCACGTCGGCCGGGCTGCAGCCCAGTTGGTCGAACATGTATTCGAACGCCTGCATGCGCGGCTTGTAGGCTTGCGCCTGCTGCGCCGTGTAGACCCGGTGGAACGGCGCACCGAGCTTGGCGACATTCTCGTGGATCTGGTCATTCGAGGCGTTGGAGAGGATCACCAGCGGAAACCTCTCGGCGACGCGCGCGAGGCCGGCCGGCACGTCCGCATGCGGCCCCCAGGTCGGCACAGCCTCATAGAACCGCGCCGCCTCCGTCTCATCGAACGCGAGCCCCCAGAGCTTGCAGGTCCTTCTCACGGCATTGACGATGACGTCCCGATACGGCTTCCAGGTGCCCAGCACCTCATCCAGGCGATAGGCGGCGAAATCTTGAACGAACGCGTCCATCCGGTCGGCGGGCACGCGGTTCGCGAACATTTCGCGGGCCATGTCGCCCATGCGGAACCGGGTCAGCGTACCATAGCAGTCGAAGGTGATGAACTTGGGGGAAGCCGCCATATCCGTTTCATCCGTGCTGGTTTGAGCTAAAGGCGCCGATATGCACGCGCGGTCCGCTCGGCAAATCGCGACAGCGCCGGCGCGGTTCGTGGCCTGGCTGTTGTGGCAATGATGGTACGCCCCTCGTCGCGGCATTTTGCGCTTCACTGACCGAGTCAAGCGTGTCGTCGTTGCGGATTTGCGGCCGCTCACGGCACGTTATGCTTTCTGTGCCATTCGCCAGACGCTTTGCAGGTCTGCGCCGGAAGCGGGCGGCAGGCGTTCCGTCGTCGCCCCGGTCCGGCACGTGGTACCGGGACGGCATTTGCTGCCGCAAAGACCGGCTGATTGCACAAGATTGGAGCGCACCGGGCATCGACAACAGCAGCCCATACTTCGCCAAACCGGTCACTATGCACGGGCTGGCCGAGGTTGGGGCGGGCTTGGAGGGTGACGTGACCGATGCATTGACGAAGTCCGGCTGTCGTCTGCGCCCGATGACCGAGGACGACGTGCAAGCCGTCCATGGCCTGTCGCGGCGCGTGCACTGGCCGCACCGCCCGGAAGAGTGGTCGTTCAATTACAAGCTCGGCCGAGGAATCGTTGCCGAGCGGGACGGGGTAACGGTCGGGACCACGATGTGGTGGCCCTATGGTTCCGACGCCGCGGCGCTCGGTATGGTGATCGTCGATCCGGCGCATCAGGGCGAGGGGATTGGGCGTGCGCTGATGACGGCAGCGCTCGGCGAGTTGGACGGCCGCGCCGTGATGGTGAACGCGACCGCCGACGGGTTGCCGCTCTATCGGTCGCTTGGTTTTCAGCCGATTGGCGAGATCCAGCAGCATCAGGGCGCTGCCTTCGCGGTGCCCGTGGCGCCGCTGGGACCGGGTGAGCGCATCCGCCCGATCGGCCGTGGCGATGGCGCGGTTTTGGCGGCGCTCGACCGCGCGGCCACCGGCCTCAGCCGGGACCGGCTCGTGGCGGCACTACTGGATCAGGCGGAAGGCGTGGTTCTGGATCGCGACGGCGAGGCAATCGGCTTCGCGCTCTATCGGCGGTTTGGACAGGGGCATTTGATCGGGCCGGTGAGCGCGCCGAAGATCGAGGGGGCGAAGGCGCTGATTTCGCACTGGATGGCCTCCAATCCGGGCATGTTCATTCGCGTGGACGTGCTGGGCGACAGCTTCCTCTCGCCATGGCTCGACGAACTCGGTCTCGCCGGCGTCGGCCCCGTCACGACTATGGTACGCGGCACGCCGCCGCATGGCGCCGAAACCAGCCGATACTGGGCGATCGCGAGCCAGGCGCTCGGCTGATCCTTTACCGAGGAAGTTTCGTCCGTGACGTTTCTCTATAAGGCCGATCCTGAGCGTGGCGCCGAATGGCGGCGATTGTTCGCCGAGCTTGCGCCCGACCTGCCGTTCCGCATCTGGCCCGATATCGGCGATCCGCTGGCGGTGCGCTATTTCGCGGTGTGGGTTCCACCGGACGATCTGTTCGACCGCTTTCCGAACCTGGAGATCCTGTTCTCGGTCGGGGCCGGTGTCGATCAGATCGACTTCTCGCGGGTGCCGCCGCATCTACCCGTGGTTCGTATGGTCGAGCCCGGCATCGTCGACGCCATGGTCGAATACGCAACCCTCGCGACGTTGGCCCTCCACCGGGATCTCGTCACCTACCTCGCGCAGCAGAAAAGCGGTGTCTGGCAGCCTCACAGGGTCCGTCCTGCCGCGGCGCGGCGCGTCGGCGTGATGGGGCTTGGTTTGTTGGGTCAGGCCGTCCTGCAGCAGCTTCGGTCACTGAAGTTCGACTGCGCCGGATGGAGCCGGTCGCCGCG
>CAYSTX010000039.1:8070-12363 GCA_964434035.1 uncultured Acetobacteraceae bacterium | reverse complement strand
CCGTTCTCGACAATCTTCACCGCCACCGCCGAGGCGAACCACTTATCGGTCTCGTCGACCGAGGTCGCGGCTACTAAGAACGCGCCTCCAGCATCCTCACGCACGCCGCGTAGGCGCTTTCGACAGAGAGGTCCTCCATTGTCGGGCCATCGGCCAGCGCCCAGTCGGCGTGCAGGCCAGCAGGCACCATCTCCTCGGCCCGGTCGATCGTCGCGCCGCAAAGGCCAATCGTTGGCGCGCCGGAGGCGGCGGCGAGATGCGTCAGGCCGCTATCGTTGCCGATGTAAATCGAGCATCGTTGAATGCATGCCGCCACCTCTGGAAGCGTGAGCTTACCGCACAGGTCGATTGCGCCCGGAAGCATTGCCAGCAGCGGGGCTGCGATTGACCGCTCTTCCTCCCCCGGACCACCAAAGACGGCCGGGACTGCGTCCGTGAGCGGCCCATCGGCGAGCTTGCGGAAGAGTTCGGCAAACCGGTCGGCTGGCCAGACCTTCGGCGCCCAGTTCGCGGTTGCGCCCAAGCCGATTATCGGGCGACCGGCTGGCAGCAGTGCGGTGGCCCGCGCGCGATCAGCTTCGGCTGTCCAGACGACGGGAAGTGGCGCAGGTGTAACTCCAAGCATGGCCGCGTGCTGCTCAAACATTCGGCCCGGGACCCGCCGCCGCACGGCGCGCCTGCGAGCAGGCACGAGGAAGGCGAGGGCGGAGCCACGCACGTCAACGACGAGATCCCAGAGCGTGAAGACGACCTCACGCCAAAGCTTGAGCCAGTGCAGATCGCGCTTGTGCTTGTCGACGATGATCGTCCGCTCGCGGTTCGGCATGCGGTCGAACACACCCACGGCGGCGGGACCACAGGCGACAGTGATGCGGCAATGGGGATAGTTGTGGATCAGATGGTCGAGGATGCCACATGTGATCACCGCATCCCCGATTCTGTTGGACGATATAAAGAGGATGCGCATCGAAAGTCTCCGGACTCTGACCGAGTAGCGGAGTTCTCGGCGCCCCAATCAAATGGGCGGCGGTCGTGTCCCCGTCAACTAGCGGTTTCCTGCCGTGGCTCGCCCCGGAGGGCTCTCGGCAGTTTGTGCCGTCATCGGGCAAAGAACGGCATCCGGCACTGTTCCGGGTAGGAAGTCGGAATTTTCGCGTGGCGATCCTGGCCTAGCGTCGGTGCCGACAACGCGCGAGGCAAATCCATGCTGATGAATTCGCTGGTCGAACTCGATCGTGAGCACCTGATCCATCCGGTCACGGCGTTTCGCGCGCATGAGCAGCGCGGTGTGACCATCCTTGAGTCGGGTCGCGGCATGTTCCTGCGCGATAGCGAGGGCCATGAGCTGCTCGACGCCTTCGCCGGTCTCTGGTGCGTCAACGTCGGCTATGGCCAGGACAGTATCGTCAAGGCGGCGGCCGAGCAGATGGCGCGGCTGCCGTATGCCACCGGCTATTTCCATTTCGGCAACGAGCCGGCCATTCGGCTGGCGGCGCGCGTGGCCGAGTTGGCGCCGCCCGGTCTCCGGCACGTTTATTTCACGCTCGGCGGGTCCGACGCGGTGGATTCGGCGATCCGCTTTATCGTCCATTACTTCAACGCGATCGGCCGCCCGAACAAGAAGCACTTCATCGCGCTGGAGCGCGGCTATCATGGCTCGTCAACGGTCGGGTCCGGCCTGACGGCGCTGCCGGTGTTCCATCGGAACTTCGACGTGCCGCGGCCGTGGCAACACCATATCCCGTCGCCCTATCCGTACCGCAGCCCGGTCGGCGGCGATGCCGACGCGCTGATCGCCCGATCGGTCGCCGATTTGCGCGCGAAGGTCGCGGAGCTTGGCGCGGAAAGCGTCGCCGCCTTCTTCTGCGAGCCGGTGCAGGGCTCGGGCGGCGTAATCGTGCCGCCAAAGGGTTGGCTCGCGGCGATGCGCGCCGCCTGCGCCGAGCTCGACATCCTGTTCGTGGCCGATGAGGTCATCACCGGCTTCGGCCGCACGGGCCCGATGTTCGCTTGCGAGCGCGAAGGCGTCGTGCCCGACTTAATGACCGTCGCGAAGGGACTGACCGCCGGCTATTCGCCGATGGGCGCCGTTCTGATGACGGACCGGATCTACGCCGGGATCGCCGACGGTGCCGCGCCCGATCTGCCCATCGGGCACGGCTTTACCTATTCGGCGCATCCGGTCAGCGCCGCGGTCGGTCTTGAAGTCCTGCGTCTCTATACGGAGGGCGGCATTCTCGCCAATGGTCAGGCGGTCGCGCCCCGCTTTGCGTCCGGTCTCAACGCCCTGAAGGATCATCCGCTCGTTGGCGACGCCCGTTCCGTGGGATTGCTGGGAGCGCTCGAACTGGTTGCCGACAAGCAGAGCAAGGAATTGTTCCCCTCCGCGCTGCGGCTTTCCGATCGCCTGTTCAAAAGCGCCTATCGCAACGGGCTGATATTCCGGGCTTTCGCCGACGGTACGATTGGCTTGGCGCCGGCCCTGTCCTGCACAGCAAGCGAGATGGAACAGCTGCTGGCCCGCCTAACCGCCACGCTGAATGAGGTTCTGGACGAGCCGGACGTGCGCCTTGCGCTGAAGTCCGCCTGACGCGCGAATAGATTGTCTACCTACCGCGCCAGTCCGTTAGACCATATAGCTCAAGCGGTTCAGGTGAGCCGCTCAATGACCGCGTCCCTCAAGCTCGACCGCATCGACCTCAAGATCCTCGCCCAGCTGCAGAAGAACAGCCGGATCAAGAATGTGGACTTGGCCGAGGTGGTCGGATTATCGCCGAGCCCCTGTCTGATGCGGGTGAAGCGTCTCGAGCAGGCCGGCTACATAACCGGCTATGGCGCGCAGATCCAGCTCAAGAAATTGGGCGACGTGGTGATGGTCTTCACCGAGGTCACGCTATCCGACCATCGCCGCGACGATTTCAGCCGGTTCGAAGCCGCCATTCGCGGCATCGACGAAATCATCGAATGTCACCTGGTCAGCGGTGGTTACGATTACCTCCTAAAGTTCATCACGCAGGGGGTCAATCACTACCAGCAAATCATCGAAGGCATGCTCGAACGAAATATCGGCATCGAGAAGTATTTCAGCTACATCGTCATAAAGTCGCCGTTCATTAAGAACCATTACCCGATCGAAGGGCTGTTCCGAGGGACGATCGAGTGATCTCTGGGCCGCGCTTCGTCCGTCTGGCTGAGACCAATCGCGCCCCCGTTGCCTTCACCATCGACGGCAAAGCCGCGACGGCGCTCGTGGGCGACACGCTGCTTGTGGCGCTCCTCGTCAATGGAACGCATCTGCGCCGCTCGGAATTCGGCGACGGTCTGCGGGCCGGATTCTGCCTGATGGGCGCCTGCCAAGATTGCTGGGTTTGGACGAAAGATGGCGAGCGCCTCAGGGCGTGCGGCGTGCCCGTGACCGACGGCATGGAAATTTTGACCGAGGAGCCGGAGGCGACATGGACGGCCCTCGCGTAATCGTCGTCGGTGCCGGCCCAGCGGGCGTGCGGGCGGCGGCGACGCTGGTCGCGGCGGGGATCACCCCGACCGTGATCGAGGAGGGGCGTCGCGACGGCGGTCAGATCTACCGTCGCCAGCCGGATGGATTCGTGCGTCCCTATGCGCTTCTCTATGGAAGCGAGGCGCTCAAGGCGGCGGCGCTGCACCGCACGTTTGACGGAATTGCGGGTCAAATTGTCTACCGGCCCGGAACCCTGGCCTGGAACCTGACCGACGGCGCCTTGCACGTGGTCAGCGGCACCGCGGCCGAGACCTTGCCCTTCGATGCGCTGATCGTCTGCTCGGGGGCCACCGATCGGCTGATGCCAGTCGAAGGCTGGAATCTGCCCGGGACCTACAGCCTCGGCGCCGCGCAGATTGCGCTCAAATCCCAGGCCTGCGCGATCGGGCGGAATGTTGTGTTCCTCGGGACCGGGCCGCTGCTCTATCTCGTTGCGGCCCAGTATCACAAGGCTGGGGCAGGGGTCGCGGCGGTACTCGACACGGCGCCCGCTTCGCTGCCGGCGAAGGCTCTGCCGAAGTTGCTGGCCCGGCCGCATCTGCTCGCGCGCGGCATGCTGCTGATTGCCGGGCTGCGGCGGGCGGGCGTCCCGGTCCTATCAGGGGTGACGCCAATCGAGATCGGCGGGGCGCCCGAGACGGGGGTCGCTGCCGTGCGCGTGCGGGACAGAAGCGGCCAGGAGCGGTCCTTCGCCTGCGACGCGGTGGCACTTGGCTATCATCTCCGGCCCGAAACCCAGCTGGCCGATCTGGCGCGCTGCGCGTTTGTCTTCGACC
>CAYSTX010000039.1:0-7970 GCA_964434035.1 uncultured Acetobacteraceae bacterium | reverse complement strand
CTCCGGCCCGAAACCCAGCTGGCCGATCTGGCGCGCTGCGCGTTTGTCTTCGACCCGGCGAGCCGGCAATTTGTGCCCCAAATCGATCCCGACGGGCGCAGCAGCGTGCGAGGCGTCTATCTAGCAGGCGACGGCGCCCGCATCCTCGGTGCGGACGGCGCCGAGGCTGCGGGCGAACTGGCGGCGCTCGCCGCGATCCGCGATCTCGGGCGTACGGTGTCGGAAGGCCGGATGGCGCGTCTCCGCCGGGTGTGTGAGCGGATGGATCGCTTTCGCCGCGGCCTCGCCGAAGCCTATCCCTGGCCGGCCACGCAGGCCGCCGACTTGCCGGACAAGGCGATCGTCTGTCGTTGCGAGGCCGTGACTGTGGGCACGCTGCGTGCGGCCGTTCGGGATATGGGCGCGAGCGAGGTCAATCGCGGCAAGGCGTTCAGCCGCGTCGGCATGGGTCGCTGCCAGGGGCGCTATTGCGGCCATGCCGCGGCCGAGATCGTTGCCGCCGCAACCGGTGTGCCGATCGAGGCCGTCGGTCGTCTGCGCGGGCAGGCGCCGGTCAAACCCCTGCCGATCGCCGCGATGCGCGAGCCCGCATGACGGCGCGCGGAGGCTTCAGCGCCAAGGCAGACGTCATCATCGTCGGCGGCGGTATCATGGGCGCCGCCACCGCTTTCTTCCTGCGCCGCCGGGGCCGGTCGGTCATTCTTCTGGAGCGCGGGCTGATCGGCCAGCAGGCGAGCGGCACCAATTTCGGCAATGTCCGGCGTCAGGGAAGGTTTCTGCCGCAACTGCCACTCGCCAACCGGTCGCGTGAGATCTGGGGCCGGTTGAGCAGGCTGTTGGGTGAGGATGCGGAGTTCTTGCCGAGCGGTCATATCCGTGTCTGCTACACACAGGAACAGGCCGATCAGTTCGAAGCCTATGCCGTTGCCGCGCGCGACTATGGTCTCGAGCTGGAAATGATCAGCCACAACGCGGTGCGCCAGCGCTTTCCGTTTCTGGGGCCGGAGGTCGTGGCTGCGTCCTATTCGCCGCTCGACGGCCACGCCAACCCGCGTCTCGCCGCCCCCGCCTTTGGGCGCGCGGCCGCTCGGGATGGTGCCGTGGTGCTGGAGGAGACGGAGATCCTGTCGGCCGAGAAGGACGGCGAGGATTTCCGGGTCGAAAGCGCGGACGGCCGGACCTTTGGGGCGCCGGTCCTGCTGATCGCCGCTGGCGCTTGGGCTTCCGTGCTGTCCGCCCAGTTCGGCGAGGCCGTTCCCTTAACGGCTCACGGACCGCAAATGGGGGTGACCGAGCCGGCACCGTACCGGATCGAGCCGGTGATCGGCGTCGTCGGCCGCATCCCGGAGGAGGGTGTCTATCTGCGCCAGATCCCACGCGGCAACGTCATTCTCGGCGGCGGCAATCGTGGCCCGGCCTATCCCGACCTGCGTCGTTCCTACGTCCTGCCGCAGAACACCTTGAACCAGTTACCGCAGCTGCGCCGGCTCGTGCCGGCACTGGCCAGGCTCAACCTCATTCGGGTCTGGAGCGGTATCGAGGCCTATCTGCCGGACGATCGGCCGATCATGGGTCCCAGCAGCAAGGTCGCCGGCCTGTACTACGCCTTCGGCTTCTGCGGCCACGGTTTTCAGCTCGGGCCTGGTGTCGGGGACACGATGGCCGAATTGATCGACACCGGGCAGACATCGACCCCGCTCGAACCTTTCGCCGTCGGTCGCTTTATCGATCGCTCTCTGGGCGGCTGATATTTGCTGCCGCGGCCTGTTGCGAATTCGGCACGCTATGCGCCAGGCAAGGCGAAAAGAGCGATTTCCACTGGGGAATCAGGCGGAAGATACCACGACCCCGGATTGGGGCAGGCGCCGTCAAGGAGTGGTCAGCAATGTCGTTTGCCTCGTTCAAGGTGCTTACGTTCGACGTCGTCGGAACGCTGATCGATTTCGAGACTGGCATCGTCAATTACATCCGTGAGGTTGGAGGATCGGCCGCCGCTTCCTTGAGCGATGACGAGATCCTCAGCCCTTATCGCGCCGCACGTGCCGACGCCGAGGCCGGCTTGTTTCCCGACGATCTCGTCCGGGTATACGCGCGAATGGCGGCAGCGCTCGGCCTGCCGCGAGCGCCCGGTCTTGCGGAGGGTCTGTGCGATTCGGTTGCGAATTGGCCGGCGTTTCCGGACTCAGTCGAAGCATTGAAGCGCCTGCGTAAGCGCTTCCGGCTCGTCGCGATGACTAATGCACGGCATTGGGCGCTCGATCGCATGGACCGGAAGCTCGGTCATCCGTTCGATGACCGCGTCTCCGTCGACGACGTCCACTTCGAAAAGCCGGATCCGCAATTTTTCGCTTTTGTCCGGGGCCGCCTTAGCACCGTCGGCGTCCAGTTCGAAGACATTCTGCACGTCGCCCAGAGCCAGTATCACGACATCGGCGTCGCCAAACGGCTAGGCTACAAGGTTTGCTGGATCGAGCGGCGCAAAGGCATGAAGGGCTTCGGCGGGACACTTGAGGTCGCCGAGCTGACGAAGCCGGACTTTCACTACACCACGCTCGCCGGCCTGGCCGACGCGATCGACGCGGAACTCGGTCGTTAGCGGGTTCCGGCTCGGCCGCAGCCGGGATCAAACGCCCAGCGTGAGGCTCACAGCGCATCCGCTGCTTTCAGTCGGCGATGCTCTCAGACAGAGACGAGAAGGATCAACCCGACGCACGCCGCGGTCGCCCAGCTGATTCGGTCGGTTAGCGCGAAGATCACCGGATCGTCGTCGAGGTCGCCGCGGTTGGACATCATGAGCACGCGGCTGATCCAGTAAATGAGGACCGGACAAATCAGCCACATCCGGCCGGGATGCGTGTAGAGGATCTTCACGTCCGGGCTCGACAGATACAGCGTCACCACGAATACCGCTCCGTAGCCTGCGGCGGCGCCTAGCGCCAGCAGCACGTTCAGGTCTTCGCCACGGTAACCGCGGCCCATGACTGTCGACTTGCCCATCTTGCCGCGAACGACGAGTTCCGAGCAGCGTTTGACGATCGCAAGACTCAGGAAGAAGAACAGGCTGAACATCAACAGCCACTGCGTCTGCTGCACATTTACGGCGGCGAGGCCGCCGTAGACGCGGATCGTGTACAGCCCGCTCAGCGTCACCACGTCGATCAGCGGCTTGCGCTTCAGGAACAGCGAGTAGCTCAGCGTGAGGGCCACATAGATCGCGAGGACTTCGACAAACTTGATCGGTAAGAATGAAGCGAGCCCGAAGGCTGCGGCCAACGCGAAAGCGGACAGCACGACGCCGTGGCTGACCGGAATTCGCCCGGATGCGAAGGGGCGCTTCACCTTGCGCGGATGATCGCGATCGGCACGGAGGTCGAGGAGATCATTCAGCACATAGGCACTCGAGGCCGCGAGCGAGAAGCATCCGAACCCGAGTGCTGTCAGCACGATTGTGCGCAGATCAAACCGATGGCCCGCGATCATCGGCAGGAACAGCAAAATGTTCTTAGCCCACTGATGCGGTCGGAGCGCGCGGAAATAGTCGCGGAAGGCGGCCTTTGGCCGGGCCACAATCGCTGCGTCCGGGAACGCCGTGATCGCGCGGTCGGCGAACCTCGTGCTGCGGGCCACGACGAGCTGCTTGCGGGCCGAATCCCATACCGGGAAGTCCGCCGGCATGTCACCCACGTAGTCGTATCCACCGATACCAAACGTCGCGACGAGCCGATCCGCCTTGGCTTTCCCCGAGAGGTTCACCCTCTCGTCCGTGCCGAACGTGCCGGCGATGCCCCCGATCCGCTCGGCCAAAGCACTGACGTAGCGGCGGTCCGAGGCGGAGGCGAGATATACCGGACGACGCTCCGCCTGCGCCGCGCGGATGAGAGCCATGACCTCCGCCCGGAGCGGAACACTCGCGATGCCGGGGTCGGCGTGATCGGCAAGGCGCGCCTTGAGATTGCTCTTGCCACGCGCGAGCCAGATGAAGATGTCCAGCGCTCGCAGCGGGTGCTCGGCCACGAATTGTAGCGCCGCTTCGTGCAGCAGGTCGGTCGCGAGCAGAGTGCCGTCTACATCCACCACGAGCGGCGTCTGCGTCTCAGCCGCAATCGAGGCGGCATTGGCAATGCCGGCGCTCATACGGCAACCCGCGCGGCCATCTCGCGTGCGATCCGAACGCTCTCCGAAATGCCTCGGTCCTCCGGATAGTAGAAGCAGGTGTCGGCAATCTGCAGATTCTCGATCGGCGTTTGAATGGGCGGGATCTTCGCGGCAAACCCCGGTTCGCAGATCGGTTGCGCGTGTCGCAGCCGTGCGACATGGGTCGCTATGATATCGTTCTCCGTGAGCGCAGGGTTAATGCGCCGTATATAGCCGAACGCCTCACTTACGAGGCGATCGGCGGACCAGCTGAATTTCTCGTGTGTCACCGGCATGTAATAGGGGACGTACACGACCGCATGGTCCATGGGGCGTAGGTTGGAGAATTCGATGATGCCCGGGATCTGAATGTCTGCATCCGAGATGTTGACCCAGAAATGTGGCGTGACGGATCGTTTCAGTTTGAAGAGAAGACAGCAGACGCCAATGTTCTTGATGGCGTCATATTTCGCCTTCCAGTCGGCCGGCAGATCCGGGACCATTGGTGATACCAGTGGCGTCGGGACGGTGGAGATCACGGCGTCGGCTGGAACGAAGCCGGTTGGCGTTGCCACACCAGTCACGCGGTTATCTTCCGAAACGATGGTCGTCGCCGGTGTGGAAAGCCGAATTTCTCCGCCAAGGGCCGCGATCGCCTTGCAGAGCGCATCGACGAGCGTCTGACTCCCACCCTCGATATATCCCAACTCCTCCTGGAAGACCGACTTACGCGAACGCCCAACGCGTTTGACACGCGTCCAGATCCAGGCGGCCGAAATGTCCCTCGCGAACTCGTGGAACTTCAGGTCGAGCAGCGGCTGCCACAGCTTGTGATAAGCCTCGGCGCCGCTCCAGCGAGTGACCCACTCGCCCACGGACTGGTGTTCCAGAGCGTCCCACCGGTCCCGCCGCGTCGAGACGAAGGCGAGCAGGCCATAGCGTAGCCGGGAGAGCATGCTCACGCCGGGGAACCGCAGGAGTGCGAGCGGGTTGCCCCACTCATAGAGCCGGCCATCAAAGAAGTAGCCCATCGAGGTCGGCCGCCAACGCATGTGCTCGCCGAGCCCGAGTTCCTTGAGTAGAGCGAAGGTCGCGTGATCGTCTTTGCAGACGAAGTGATAAAAGCGCTCAATCGAAACGCCATCGAAATTAAAATGCGCGGCCATTCCGCCGGGCTCGGCCCCCGCTTCGAGAACGACGACGGAGTGTCCCGCTTTTGCGGAGTGATAGGCGGCTGCAAGTCCCATAGGCCCCGCGCCAACCACGATAACACGGCGCACAAATGCCTCCTTGCCCGTCTGGTAACATGGCGTTGGAGCCATGCCGTTTACGTTATGGACTTCCGACGATCAAGCTCTTAAACGGTCCCGTCGCGGCGCGGGAATATAGGGCAATGAAGTTCGCTGTCGATGTGCTGCGATTTGTCCTGACGGGCGCTCTTGCAACGCTCGGGAACTTTGGCGCTGTCTGGCTGTTGCGCGGTTATACCCCGTTCGCGGCGGCGTTGCGGGCCGAATTGTTGCTGGGGTCACAATCTCGTTGATGATATCAAAATGGTTTGCTTTCGGATCACGCTCATGGGACCGCGCACCCCGCGAAATCATGCGCTTTTTCCTCCACTGACCGGTCGCGAGTGATATCTTGGGCCTGAACGCCGGACCTGTGCTGGCGCCGGACGCCCGGTTTTCTACACGCTATGGTTTTGGCGGGGCGTCATGGTCGTGGTTTGCGGCGTTCCTCCATTATATTCGGTCGGATGTCGCTACGGTTGGGGTCGCAGGTATAACATTATGAAGGTTGCTTTGACTGGCGCTGCCGGCCTGCTCGGGCAGAACTTGATTGCGAAGCTCAAGCGCCGGGGCGGCTACGAGATAGTCGCGATCGACAAGCATCCGCCAAACACGAGGATTCTACGAGAACTGCATCCCGATATCACGGTCGTAGAGGCTGATCTCGCCGAAAGGGGTACCTGGACCTCCGCGCTGGATGGCGTGGAGAGCGTCGTGATTGGCCACGCTCAAATTGGTGGCCTGCACGAGACAGAGTTCACGCGCAATAACCTTGTTGCAACGGAGCGCCTGCTAGAAGCCGTTGCGGCTCGAGGCGGCTGCCACCTCACCCACATCAGCTCATCGGTCGTCAACTCGGCGGCCGTAGATTGGTACACCGAGACGAAGAAGGCGCAGGAGGCGATGGTATTAGCCTCCGGAAACCCGGTCGTCGTCCTGAGGCCAACGCTTATGTTTGGGTGGTTCGATCGTAAGCACCTTGGTTGGCTTGCGAGATTCATGCGGCGTACGCCCGTATTTCCGGTGCCAGGCAGCGGTCGCTACTTGCGCCAACCGCTCTATGCTGGCGATTTCGGCAATATTGTCATTGCCTGTTTAGAGAAGAAAATTAGCGGCGTTCAGTACAACATCAGCGGCCGCGAGAAGATCGATTACATTGACCTGATTCGCCTTATCCGCGAAGTGATCGGCGCAAAAACCAAGGTAATCAATGTACCCTACGGCGTGTTTTCGCTGATGCTCACTGCCTACGGCTTGGTGGACAGAGATCCGCCGTTTACGACAAAGCAGCTGCAGGCATTGGTCACGCCGGATGTCTTCGAGGTGATCGATTGGCCGCGAATTTTTGAGGTTGAAGCAACACCGCTCCGTGATGCGTTGATAGAGACGTTCCGTGACCCGCGTTACGCCGCAATCACGTTGGAGTTCTAAGCCGTATGGCGCAACTTGTCATTCTTACGGCTCGGGCGATGCAGCGTCGTCTCAGCGGCGAAGCCGGATGATCTCAACCGCTGAAAGAGCTCGGTTCAGCCGTTTCCTACTGACGAGTGGGACTGCGGCTGGTGTCAACATAATGAGCCGCTGGGCCGTCAACGACCTAGTAGGGTACGAGTGGGCAGTCGCCATTGCGTATGGGGCGGGCATGGTGACAGCCTTCTTGCTTGCTCGCCTGTTCGTTTTCGAACCCGCGAGTGGGGATATGCATGGCCAATTCGTCCGCTTCACGATGGTCAACGCTCTCGGATTCGTGCAGGTATGGCTTGTCAGCGACGGACTGGCGCGGCTGGTTTTCCCATTTGTGAAATTCACCTGGCATCCGGATACCGTCGCGCACGTAATCGGCGTAGCCAGCCCCGTCGTCGTCAGCTACGTGCTTCACAAGCACTTTTCGTTTCGAAGCGAACGTTTGCTGTCCGGCTAATCTCCGGGCTATCGGGAGCGGTCGACGATATCACGGCAGGAGGTTGCTTTTGATTCCAATCAGAGGCTGCGCGGGTCGTCAGCGTTGGGAAATCGAATCGGGCGGGCGCGTTTCGCAGGACGGGGTAAGGACGGTGCTCAGGCAAGCTGAACCGCTGACGGTTGCAGGGCCGGGGTCGCTTCTGCGACGCGCGCCAGCGCGGGAGGCGGTGGCGGTCGGCATCATCAGCTTCATCGTGCTTCTGGCGATGATGCTGCGCGATCTTAACGTCTTTGACGAAGGCATCGTCCTTTCAGGTGCGATGCGCGTCCTTGCCGGCGAGGTGATCCACCGCGATTTCTACTCAACCTATGGACCCGCTCAGGACTATATCGTCGCCGGCATACTCAGACTGACCGACCACGGCTTCTTCTACGCCCGGGTTTACGATCTGATCGTAAGGGCCGGGATCTTGGCGGCGATGTTCTACATTCTCCGCCAGCAATGCACTTTGGCCGTCGCGTTGCTTTTCAGTGGTATCGCTGGGATATGGATGATGACGGTCGAGAACTATCTCTACCCGATCTTTCCATGCATCCTGCTTACCCTGATCGCCTCGTATCTCACGCTGCGCGTCGGGACGGGGA
>CAYSTX010000038.1:0-20923 GCA_964434035.1 uncultured Acetobacteraceae bacterium | reverse complement strand
ATCATCGGCGCCGAGTTCATCCGGGATGTGGAGCCGGGGGAGATCGTCGTGATCGACGACGCCGGAGTCCGCAGCGTCAAGCCGTTCACCCGCACGGCCGAGCGGTTCTGCGTGTTCGAATACATCTACTTCGCCCGCCCGGACAGCATCATGGAAGGCATGCCCGTCTATGAGGCGCGCAAGCGCATCGGCGCGGCGCTCGCCCGCGAGAGCGGCGTTTCGGCCGACGTCGTCGTGCCGGTACCGGATAGCGGCGTGCCGGCGGCGATGGGGTACGCGAAGGAAAGTGGGTTGCCGTTCGAATACGGTATCATCCGCAACCACTACGTCGGCCGCACCTTCATCGAGCCGACCGACCACATCCGCAATCTCGGCGTGAAGCTCAAGCACTCGGCCAACCGCGCGGTGCTGGAAGGGAAGCGCGTCATTCTGGTCGATGACAGCATCGTACGCGGCACCACCAGCCGGAAAATCGTCGAAATGGTGCGCGCCGCTGGTGCCGCCGAGGTGCATATGCGGATCAGCTCGCCGCCGACGACGCATTCCTGCTTCTACGGCATCGACACGCCCGAGCGCGGCAAGCTGCTGGCCGCGCGCCACGACGTAACGGAGATGGCGCAGCTGATCGGCGCCGACAGCCTCGCGTTTGTCTCGATCGACGGGCTTTACCGCGCGCTCGGCCGGGTGGCCGGTGACGGCCCGCGCTACTGCGACGCGTGCTTCACGGGCGACTACCCGATCCCGCTGCCGGATCAGGCCGACCATTCGGACCGGCAACTGAGCCTGCTCGCCGAGAACCACTGACATGGCCGAACAGCCGACCGCCCGCCCGCTCGACGGGGCGGTGGCGCTCGTCACCGGCGCAAGCCGGGGTTTGGGCGCCGCGGTCGCCGTCGTGCTCGCGGGTGCCGGGGCGCATGTCGTCATCACCGCGCGCACGCAGGGCGGGCTTGAGGAGACGGACGACGCCATCCGCAGGGCCGGCGGCACGGCGACGCTGTTGCCGCTCGATCTACATGAGGGCGGACAGATCGACGCGATCGGCCCGAGTTTGTTTTCGCGGTTCGGCAGGCTCGACGTGCTGGTGCATTGCGCGGCGGCGCTGAACCGGCTGTCGCCCATTCCGCACATCATGGACAAGGATTTTGCCGACGTCGTCGCGGTCAATCTCGCCGCCGCGTTCCGGCTGATCCGCACGACCGGGCCGCTGTTGCTCGCGGCGCCAGCCGGCCGCGCGGTGTTCGTGACGGACGCACGGGCGCACGTGCCGCGTGCCTATTGGGCCGCTTATGGTGCGACGAAAGCGGCGATGGAGCATCTCGCGCTGACGTGGGCGGCCGAGGCGGAGACGATGGCGCTTCGTGTCAATCTGTTCGAGCCGCCGCCGATGCGCACGCGCCTGCGCGCAACGGCCTATCCCGGCGAGGATCGCGCGTCGCGGCCGGATCCGGCGAGCATTGCGCCGGCGCTGCTGCCGCTCTGCCTGCCGGCGGAGACGCGAAACGGCGTCCGCGTCACCGCCGGCGGCTGATCCGGGGACCGCCTATTCGGCCGGCACGGGCTGGTCGGACGGGACGTTCTCCAGCGCTCGGTTGTGCGGCAGCAGCAGCGTCACGATGACGCCAATGACGGCCAAACCGGCGATCGCGAACAGCCCGGCTTCGAAGGTGCCCGTCGTGTCCTTCAGGTAGCCCATGAGCGATGGGCCGAAGAAACCGGCGAGGTTGCCGATGGAGTTGATGATCGCGATTCCCGCCGCCGCCGCCGCGCCGGACAGGAACGCCGTCGGCAGGGTCCAGAACACCGGCAGGCACGCGAACACGCCGAACGCGCCGATCGACAGCAGCGCCATCTTGATGACTGGCACCTCGGTCATGGCGGCGCCGCCAATGCCGATCGCGGCGATCGCGAGCGCGACGGCGAGGTGGCCCTTGCGTTCCCGATGCTTGTCGGAGCGGCGGCCGTACCAGATCATTCCGACCGTGCCGACGAGATACGGCAGCGCCGAGACCCAGCCGGTTTGCGAATTGCTCAGCCCGAACGCCTTGACGATCGTCGGCAGGAAGAAGCCGACGCCGTAGTTTGTCGCGACGGCCCCGAAGTAGATCACAGCGAGTGCCAGCACGCGCGGATTAACGAGCGCTTGGCCGATGCTGAAGTGCTCCGCCTGTTCGCGCTGGCGCCGTTCGGCCGCGAGCCGTGCCGACAACCACGCCCGCTCATCGGGTTCCAGCCAATGCGCGTCGGCCGGTCGGTCCGTCAGGTAGAACAGGACGGCGACGCCCAGCACCAGCGCGGGCACCGCCTCGATGATGAACAGCCACTGCCAGCCATCGAGCCCGAGGCCGGTGACGCCGAGCAGGTAGCCCGAAATCGGGCCGCCGATCAGGGACGACAGCGGGATTGCGGCCATGAAGTAGCCGACGATGCGCGCGCGATAGACCGTCGGGAACCAGAGCGTCAGGAAGAAGATGATGCCCGGGAAGAACCCGGCCTCGGCCGCGCCGAGAAGCAGGCGCACGCCATAGAAGGTGTTTTCGTTCGAAAACCCCGTCGCGGATGCGATGTACGGGATGAACGCCATGGCGCCGGAGACGAGGCCCCACGTCACCATGATGCGCGCGATCCACTTGCGCGCGCCGAACCGTTCCAGTGCCAGATTGGACGGCACCTCAAAGATGAAATAGCTGAAGAAGAAGATACCCGCACCGATCCCGAACACCGTGTCGGAGATGGCGAGCGCCTTGTTCATGCCGAGCTTTGCGAAGCCGACGTTCACTCGGTCGAGATATGCGGCGAAATAGCAGATTATCAGAAACGGGACGAGGCGCTTCGTCACCTTCGCTATCGTGTGCCGCTCAATCTCCTCGATATTCATGTCGCTCCGTCCCTGTGTTGTCACCGACCATTCGGTCAGCGTTATTCGAGCCGACACTTGCCGTCGGACGCCCGCAGAAATCAAGACCCGCCACCGCGTGACCAGGCGGACGCGCGATTACGGGGGTTGTTCTATAGTCGCTGCCGAGCATCCTGCCGGTCGCATCGCGCGTTCCAGTCTCGCACAGACACGTTCGGACGATCATCATGCCCGACCCGACACCCTGGGTTCCGTCGCCGAAGCGCGTCATGGACCGCCCGATCTCGGCCGTCGCCTTTCCGCAATCGTCGCAGCTCGCGACCGTTGCGGTCTTATTCGCGGTGGTCGCCGCGCTCTATCTGGCGCGCGAGGTCCTGATTCCGATCACGCTGGCGATCCTTCTGTCGTTCGTGCTCGCGCCTGTTGCCAATCTCTTTCTGCGGCTGCGTCTCGGTCGGGTCGTCTCGGTTGTGCTCGCGGTCGCACTGGCGCTCTCGATCATGCTGGCGCTCGGCGGCGTAATCGGGATGCAGGTTGCGGGACTGGCCGATCAGGCGCCGCGATACGAGTCGGTCATACGCGACAAGCTCAACGCCATTGAGGAGTTCGGCCAAGCGC
The DNA here is from genome assembly GCA_964434035.1 of uncultured Acetobacteraceae bacterium. Classification (GTDB taxonomy): domain Bacteria; phylum Pseudomonadota; class Alphaproteobacteria; order Acetobacterales; family Acetobacteraceae; genus CAYSTX01. The sequence continues at coordinate 17,448 of CAYSTX010000038.1, read as the reverse complement.
GCATACTGACGGTCATCGGCCGATTGGGCGCGCCTGCCACACAGCCCCAGAACCCGGCCACGCCGCCGCGAACCGGCTCGACCGGCGGGCCCGCCGCCAAAGCCCCGGCCGAGCCGGCGCCGATCCCCGTCACGGTGCGGCCACCGCCATCGACGCCGCTTGATCTCGTCCAGCGCATCCTCTCGCCGGTGCTCGGGCCGCTGGCGACTACCGGCATCGTCTTCGTCGTCGCGATCTTCGTGCTGCTGGAGCGCGAATCGTTGCGGGACCGGATGATCCGGCTGTTTGGCGCGCATGACCTCTATCGAACGACGACGGCAATGGACGACGCGGCCGGCCGGCTCAGCCGCTACTTCTTGAGCCAGATCGGCATCAACACGGCCTTTGGCGTCGTTATCGGCCTGGGACTCCTCCTGATCGGGATCCCTTCGCCGGTCCTGTGGGGCATCGTTGCAGGGCTGATGCGCTTCCTGCCGTATATCGGCATATTTCTGTCGGTCGCCTGCCCGCTGGCGCTGGCGGCGGCTATCGACCCCGGTTGGGGGACGGTGCTGGAAACGGCCGTGCTGTTCGCCGTCTGCGAGCTAATCGTTGGGCAGGCGGTCGAGCCGGTGGTGTACGGCCGCTCGACGGGGCTCGCGCCGCTTTCGGTCGTGGTCGCCGCCATCTTCTGGACGTGGCTGTGGGGGCCGATCGGCCTGATCCTGTCCACGCCGCTCACGCTCTGCCTGGTCGTGCTCGGGCGGCACGTGGATCGGCTGGAGTTCATCGACGTCCTGCTCGGCGACCGGCCGGCGCTCACGGCGGTGGAATCCTTCTATCAGCGCGTGCTCGCCGGCGACCCGGACGACGCGGTGGAGCAGGCGGAGCCGCTGTTGCGGGAGAAAAGTCTGACCGAGTACTACGACCAAGTCGCTATCGCCGGTTTGCGCATGGCCGCCGCCGACGCTGCGCGCGGCGTGATGGATCACGCGCAGATTGAGCGGGTGCGAACGGCGGTGCGCGCCCTGGTCGAAGAACTCGACAGCCATGTGGAGGAGGGCGACGACGCGCCGGAACGGCTCAATCGGGACGAGTTGCCGGAGATTTGGCGGGGCGATCATCCGGTGCTGTGCGTCAGCGGTCGCGGCCCGCTGGATGAAGCGCCGGCGTTGATGTTGGCGCAGCTGCTCGGCCGGCGCGGCCTTGCGGCCCGGGTCACGCCGTACGCGTCCGTCTCGCGGGGCGGCATCGGCGCGCTGGACGTCGAGGGTGTCGCGATCGTCTGCCTGATGCAGCTCGACGTCAGCAGCGCGTCCTATCTGCGCTATGTCGTGCGGCGGCTCCGCCAGCGTGTGCCGTCCGTGCCGATCGTGGTCGGGCTCATGCCGCGCGACGCACCGGCGGCCGCACCGGCGATCGGCGCTGACGTCACGGCGGCGACGCTTGCCGAAGCCGTCGACGCCTGCCTCAGCGCCGCCGTGAACCGCGCGGCGGTGGCGGCCCAGGCTGTGGCATAGACAGTTGCATCCGTGTCGGCGCCGGATCATGCCGTGGCAATGTCGCACACCGCGCAAGACGCCGCCCTGACCACTCAGCGACCCGCGCTCCGCCTGCGGCTCGTGCTCGGCGGGGACGTCGCGATAGGCGCCGGCAAGGCCGACCTGCTCGCGGGGATCGAGGCGACCGGCTCCATCGCCGCCGCCGGGCGGGCGATGGGGATGAGCTACAAGAAGGCCTGGTATTTGATCGACACCATGAACCGCTGCTTTCGCGACCCGCTGGTCGAGGCGGCGCGCGGCGGGCGTGGGCGGGGCGGCGCGCAGCTGACACCGACGGGCCGCGAGGTGCTGACGCTGTTCCGCCGGATCGAGGCCGAAGCCGGCGCCGCGACTGAACGCGACGTCGCGGCAATCGGCCGGCTCGTCGCGAGCCCCGGCCCGCCGCCCGCCGGTTCGTGAGCGTGCGACCGCATGGCCTCGGCGCGCCGTTCCCGCTATAGCCACGCGGCTATAACTGTTGCGGAGGCAGCGATGCTGCGACGATCCTTCCTGCTTGCGGGCGCCGGCCTGCCGTTTGTGTCGGCGCTGGCTGCCGCGCAAGGGTCCGGCCAGGCGCTGACCGTGCTGTACGCGGGCTCGCTGTTAACGCTGATGGAGCAATCGGTCGGCCCCGCGTTCGACGCGGCCGGAGACGCGACGTTTCGCGGCTATGCGGGCGGGTCCAATAAGCTTGGCAACGAGATCAAGGGGCGGCTCCGGCGCGGCGACGTGTTCATCAGCGCCTCGCCCAAGGTGAACGAGGCGCTGAGCGGTCCGGCGAACGGCGATTGGGTCTCGTGGTTCGTCACCTTCGCGCGCTCGCCGCTTGTCATCGCCTACCCGCCGTCGAGCCGGATCGCATCGGCGTTCGCAGCGAAGCCCTGGCACGAGGTGTTGCAGTCACCGGGAATCCGCATCGGCCGCACCGACCCCGTGCTTGACCCCAAGGGACGGTTCACGGTCGAGCTGATGGACAAGGCGGCTGGATTCTATCATCAGCCGGACCTCGCCCACACGGTTCTCGGCGCGCCGGACAATCCGGCGCAGGTCTTTCCGGAGGAGACGCTGGTCGGGCGACTGCAATCCGGGCAGCTCGATGTTGGCTTCATGTATTCGACCGAGGTGACGGACCTGCACCTGCCCGCGATCACCCTGCCGCCCGAACTGGCACTCGGCGCGCAGTACACAGTGACGGTGCTACGCGACGCGCCGAACCCGGCAGGGGCGGAGCGCTTCGTGCAGTTCCTGCTCGGCCCGCGCGGTAGCGCGCTGATGCGCGAACACGGGCTTGACGTGGTGCGGCCGACAATTGGCGGCGATCCGGCCGCCGTGCCGCTGTCGATCCGCGCGATGCTCGTCGCCGCGCGGTGAGGCGGGCGCCGGCGCCGCTGCCGTTTCTCGCGGGGCTGCTCGCGCTCTATCTAGTGCTGCCGTTCGCGGCAGGTCTCGCGCAGTCGGGGCTGGCCGATTGGTCGTCGGTCGGGTGGCCGGCGCTCGGCCGCGCCACGGCCGTTTCGGTTCTGAGTTCAACGATCGCAACCATCCTCGTCTCGCTCGGCGGTGTGCCGCTCGGCTATCTTCTCGCGCGCGGGCGGGGACAGCGGATGGCGCTGCTCAGCCTCGCGGTGCAGCTGCCGCTCGCGCTGCCGCCGCTGGCGAGCGGCGTGCTGCTGCTGTTTCTGGTCGGTTACGCGAGCCCGCTCGGGCAGCTGACGAACGGCGCGCTCACGGACTCGTTCGCCGGCATCGTGCTCGCCGAAGCGTTCGTCGCGGCACCCTTCGTCATCATTGCCGCGCGCTCGGCGTTCGCCGCGCTCGACCCCGTGCTGGAGGACGTCGCCGCGACACTCGGCCACTCGCCGCGCGGCGTCTTCCTGCGCGTCAGCCTGCCGCTGGTGTGGCGGGCGATCCTGGCCGGGATGCTGCTCACATGGCTCCGCGCGTTTGGGGAGTTCGGCGCGACCGTGATGGTTGCATACCATCCCTATTCGCTGCCGGTGTTCACCTATGTCGCGTTCGGAAGCCTTGGCTTGCCCGCGATGCTGCCGGTGCTGTTGCCAACCTTGCTGGCGGCGATTGGCGTGCTAGTGCTCGGCGCCGTGATTGCCCGCGCCCGCCCCGCGCGCGCTGCGCGCGATCCGCGGAGCGAACGGCCGCGTGTCACTGCCGAGCCGCTCTGGATGCGGAGCGGGTCGCCGGGCTTCGGCGCGCGCGCGACGTCGGGCGAGCGGTCGTTGTCGTTCGCGGTGCGGCGAAAGCTCGACGGGTTCACGCTCGATGTCGCGTGGGAGACGCGCGCGCGTCGACTCGCGATCCTCGGTGCGTCGGGGTCGGGGAAGTCGATGACGCTGCGGCTGATCGCCGGGCTCGACGCGGCGCGGGCCGGGCGCGTTGTGCTCGACGGCCACGATCTCTCCACCTGTCCGGCCGAGCGGCGCGGCTTCGGCTATGTGCCGCAGGACTACGGGCTGTTTCCGCACCTCACGGTCGCCGAACAGTTGCGCTTCGCCATCGGTTACGACGCGGATCGCGCGCGGTTCTGGACCGGGCGGCTCGGGCTGCTGGGATTGGAGGCGCGGAAGCCCGTCGCACTCTCGCTCGGGCAGCGTCAGCGCGTCGCCCTCGCCCGCGCGTTCTGCCGGCCGACCGATCTGCTGCTGCTCGATGAGCCGTTCTCGGCGCTCGATCCGCATCTACGGCGGCGGCTGCGGCGGGCGCTCCGGTCGGTGCAGGACGATGTCGATGCGACGACGATCCTGGTGACGCACGATCCCGAAGAGGCGTTTCTGCTCGCCGACGAAGTGCTCATCCTGGACGCGGGCCGCGTCATGCAGTCGGGCGCGGTCGAGGCGGTGTTTGCCCGCCCGGTGGACGAGGCGACAGCGCGGCTCCTGGGCGCGGACAACGTCGCCGCTGGTCTTGCCGTTGCCGATGACGCGATCGACATTGGCAACGGCATCAGGCTCGCGGTCGCCGGACCGGCGCTTGTGGCTGGACAGCCCGTCGGCTGGTCCGCCCGCCCCGACAGCATCCGTATCGCGCCCGACGGCCCCTATCCCGCGACGTTGATCCGCAAAGGTCCGATCCTCGCCGGGCGGCAGGAGGCGGAGGTGCACCTTGGCGATTGCCGGCTGCGCGTCGCACTCGATCCGGACGAAACGATCGCGCCCGGCCCGTGCCGCCTCGGCATCCCGCCGCGCGTCGTGCAGGTCTGGCCGACGGATTAGGCCACGAACGGGTTCTTCGTGCCGCGGAACTGCAGCCGGATCGGTGTGCCGGGCAGCTCGAATGCTTCGCGGAGCGAGTTCGTCAGATATCGTTGGTAATCTTCGGGCATTTCCTCGGCGCGGCTGCCGAAGGCGACGAAGGTCGGCGGCCGTGCCTTGGCCTGCGTCACGTAGCGGAGCTTGAGCCGGCGGCCGCGCACGAGCGGCGGCGGATGGCGGGCGAGCGCCTGCTCGAACCAGCGATTGAGCGCGCCCGTCGCGACCCGCGTGTTCCAGACCGCGTGCACGGCGCGCACGGCCGGCAGGAGCTTGGGGATGTTCGATCCGGTCAACGCCGACAGCGTCACGACTGGGATGCCCTTCAGCTGCGCGAGGCTCGTCTCCAAGCGGTCGGACACGGCGCGGCGGGCGGCGTCGCGGTCGGGCACCGCGTCCCACTTGTTCAGAACGAGCACGCAGGCGCGACCCTCGCGCTCGATCAGCTTGGCGATCTGCAAATCCTGGTCGTGCAGCCCCTCGGTCGCGTCGACCACCAACACGACGACTTCGGCCATCTTCAGCGCCTCGATCGTCGCACTCACACTCATCCGCTCAAGCGGCGCCTCGATCCGCGCGCGTCGTCGCATTCCGGCGGTGTCGACGAGGTCGATATCGCCATCCGCATCATGGAGCCGCACCATCACTGCGTCCCGCGTCAGCCCCGGCTCGGGGCCGGTGATCATCCGCTCCTCGCCGACCAGCCGATTGAGCAGCGTCGACTTGCCGGCGTTCGGACGGCCGACAATCGCGAGGCGGAGCGGCCGGGCTGGCGCGTCGTCGTCCGTCTCCGCCTCGTCGCCCTCGTCCTCGTCCTCGATCTTCGCGTCCGGGTCTGGCGGAAGGCGGTCAACGATCTCGCTCATCAGGTCCGCGATGCCCTCGCCGTGCTCGGCCGACACGGCCAGCGGCTCGCCGAGGCCGAGCGTCCAGGCGTCACCGACGGAGGACTGGCTGCTGCGGCCTTCCGCCTTGTTCGCGACGAGCAGGATCGGCCGGCCGAGACGCCGGAGCCACTGCGCGAAATGCGCGTCCGCCGGCGTGACACCAGCGCGCGCGTCGACGACGAAGACGACGAGGTCCGCCATCGCGGCAGCGCTGGAGGACGACGCGCGCATCCGTCCGGCCAGCGTCTCCGGCGCGCTTTCCTCAAGCCCCGCCGTGTCGACCAGCCGGACGAGGCGGCCGCGCATCAGCGCCTCCGCGTCCCGCCAGTCCCGCGTCACCCCCGGCGTGTCCGCGACCAGCGCGTGGCGCCGCCCGGCGAGGCGGTTGAACAGGGTCGATTTGCCGACATTCGGCCGGCCGGCGATGGCGACCGTCGGCAGGCGGGCCGGCCGATCTAGGGGCGCTTCAGCCAAGCTCAGCGCAGCGCGATGAGGGATGCATCATCGGTCACGATATAGACCGTCCCGTCGGCAACGACCGGCCCAAGCGACGCGGCGCCCGACAAATCCTGCCGGCCGATGATTTCGCCGGTATACGGGCTGATGGCGAATGCCTGCTCCTGTGTGCCCGCGACCACCAGACGGTCGCCGACCAGAACCGGCCCGAACCACGACAGCGCGCCCGACTGCTTTTCCGGGTCCTCATAGCGCGGCAGATCCTGCACCCAGGCGACGCGGCCGTCCTGGCGGTTGATCGCCGCGAGCTGCTGTTCGGATGAGATCAGGAACAGCCAGTCGCCGGCGACCCAGAGATTATCCTGCCCCGCGACCTCCCGGTCCCACAGCCGGCGGCCGGAGCGGAGGTCGATGCAGACGAGCAGCCGCCCGAGGCTGATCGCATAGACACGGCCCTCGGCGATAACCGGCCGTCCAACGATGGTCGATAGGTCGGCAATGCTTTCGCGGCCGCGCGTGGACGCCATGTCGTCGGTCCAGGCGACCGTGCCGGTGGCGGCGCGAAGGCAGGCGAGCTCCCCCGAGCCGAAACCGCCGACCACCAGCCCGTCGCCGAACGCCGGGGCGGCGAGGCCGAGCATCGCGGTGAGCGTCGGTGTCGCTTCGTAGGACCAGAGCTGTCGGCCGTCATCAGTCGCGAAGGCGAGCATGTGGCCATCGATCGTCGCGACGTAGAGCCGCCCGTCCGCGACAGTCGGGGCGGAGCGGGCCGGCACGCCCATCGACTTATGGAAGACGACCGTGCCCCGCGCCGGGTCGAGCTTGTGCAGGTCGCCGACGCCGTTGACCGTGAACAGCGCGCCGCCGTCGAAGGCGAGGCCGCCGCCGATATTCGTACTGTCGGTTTCCTCGCCGACGGTGTCGAAGCGCCAGATCCGATGGCCGTTCGTGGACGCGTAGGCGCTGACGACGCCGCTGCTGTCCATAGCGAACACGGTGCCGCCGGAAACGACCGGCTGCGCCAGGATCTTCTGCCGGTAACCGCCGCCCGCGCCGAGATCGACCTTCCACGCCTCCGCCAGCCGCGGCGCCGCGGCGAGGTGGCCCATGTAGTGCGCGGGATTGCCCCCGGCCTGCGGCCAAGCTGCGTTGCGGACGGGCGGCGGCAGGACCACCGGGGGCGGCTTCGCGGACGCATCAACAACGAGCGTGCGGCGCGAAGCGATGACCGTTTCGCGCTTGCCGGGCAGCTTCGGCTTGACGTCCGAGAAAGGATCGAAGTTGTCGAACAGGCCGCAGCCCGACAACCCGACGAGCGGCAGCAGCAGCGCCGCGCGCCGGCCAAACACGTGTTGCGTCATACGCCGAGCCGTTGCAGGAGGAAGTTTGCCCGAGCCCGGACGGGCTGCGGTGTTGACGCGTCGCTCAGCAGGCCGCGCAGGATCGCCTTCGCGTCGTCCGTCTTGCCAGTGCGAATGTCGAGCAGCGCTTGCGTCTCATCGGCCAGGCCGTGCCAGGCGCTGCCGGGGTCGCGCAGCGGGGCAAGCCGGGCCTCGAGCGACGCCGGGTTGCCATCGTCGAGTTGCAGACGGATCGCCTGCAGGCTTGCCACGTCGCGCAGCACCCGGTCGGCCTTCGAGTCGCCGGCGACTTGTTCCCACAGCGCGACGGCGCCGGCCTTGTCGCCCGCATCGGCGCGAAGTGCCGCGCCGCGCATCCGGGCCAGCGTCGCGTAACCCTCGGGGCCGGTGGCGGCGATCTGATCGAGGGCGGCGCGGGCGTGGGCTACCTGATCGGGTGCTGCGGCCGCCGACGTCCCCGCCGCCTCGCGCAGCGCCGTGACGAATGCGTCCGAAACGGCCGCGTCCTGCTGCTTCTTCCGCCACGACCAAGCCTCGTACCCGGCGACGCCGAGCACGATCAGGACCGCAAGAATCCCCAACAGAATGCCGTAACGGCGGAACAATATCCGCGCGCGATCGGCCCGCAGGTCTTCGCTTACTTCGTCAAAGATATCGGGCACGTCACCTCGCATCCGGCCGGTTCGGGCGGGGCGGGACCATAGCGATGCGGCCGACGTGCCGCAAACGCAGGTCCAGGCCGGCGCGCCGATCCGAAAAATTAACCGCGTCCGTGCTTTCCTTCGTCGCCATGCCCGCAATCCCGCTTGAAAGACTGAAACTCGTGCCTCTGCTGGCGGCGCTCCTGCTGCTCGGCGGTTGCAAAGGGTCGTGGTACGAGCCGCTGGGTGTCGTCGCCGGCTTCAACGCCGCCGCGATCCCGGTGATCCATCGCGATCTGTTCGATGCCGTTTATTCCGCCGTCAGCGGCCGGGATTGCTCGATCGTCCACCTCGACGACGGGAAAAACTACTGCACGCCGCCCGAGCTGCCGATCGCCCCGCCCGTCTACTGCACGCACAGCCTGGCCGACGTCGATTGCTGGAGCAGCCCCGCCGTCCTGCCACTACCGCCCCGCGGTATCGGCGATCAGCCGGCGCTGACCCCGGTCCAGGAGGTCGACCGCGCCGCCCCATGGCCGAAATCGTTGCGGTGATCACCAAAGCCGTCACCGATGGCAGCCGGCGGCTCCCCCGTGTCGGCGGATTGTCTGCCAATCAGATCGAGGGTACTGACGGGTCTCGCTGATCGTCCGGTCGATGGTCCGCGAGTGTTCGGGGGAAAACGCGCGATGAACCTGCGACGCCGCCCATTTTTGCTTGGCGCGGGGGCCGCGTCCGCGCGCCTTGCGCTGCCCGCCGTGGCCCGCGCCGATACGCTCCCGATCCGGGTCGGCGAGATCAACAGCTACAGCGCAATCGCGGCCTTCACGGTGCCGTATCGCAACGGCTGGCAGCTGGCGCTCGATGAGCTGAACAAGCAGGGCGGCGTGCTCGGAAGGCCGCTCGAATTCATCTCGCGCGACGACACCGGCAAGCCGCAGGACGCGCTGCGCCTCGCCGGTGAACTCGTCAATGAAGAGAAGGTCGATCTATTGGCCGGCGGGTTTCTGTCCAACGTCGGCCTCGCGCTCAGCGATTTCGCCAAGCAGCAGAACAAGCTCTTTGTCGCCAGCGAACCGCTGACGGACGCGCTTGTCTGGGACAAGGGCAATGCAGTGACGTGGCGGCTCCGCCCGTCCACCTACATGCAGGCGGCGATGCTGGTGCCGGAGGCGGCTGCGCTGAAGGCGACTCGCTGGGCGACGGTCGCGCCGCAATACGAATACGGGCAGTCGGCGATCCGCTGGTTCAAGGCGCTGCTCGGCAAGCGGCGGCCGGACGTGACGTTCGTCGCCGAGCAATGGCCCGCGCTCGGCCATATCGACGCCGGCGCGACGGTCGCCGCGCTGGAGGAAGCGAAGCCCGAGGCGATCTTCAACGTCACCTTCGGCGCCGACCTCACCGCGTTCGTCCGTCAGGGCAACACGCGCGGCCTGTTCGATGGCCGAAAAGTCGTTTCGTTGCTGACCGGAGAGCCGGAATATCTCGACCCGCTCGGCGATGAGGCGCCGGAAGGATGGATCGTGACCGGCTATCCGTCCGACCTCAAGACCAACGCCAACGCACGCTTCGCCGCCGCCTACCGCGAGCGCTTCGGCGCCGCGCCGCGCATGGGTTCGGTCGTCGGCTACGCGCTCGTGCACGCGATCGCGGCGGGCATCACCAAGGCCGGCGCGGTGAGGACGCAGGCGATGGTTAGCGGCTTCGGCGGTGCCAAGTTTGAGACACCGTTCGGTTCCGCGGAGTGGCGCGCCCTCGATCATCAGAGCACGCTCGGCACCTTCGTCGGCACGCTCGCCAAGCGCGATGGGCACGGCGTGATGGTTGATTGGCATTACGTGGACGGCGCCGCCGCGTTGCCACCCGACGGCGAGGTCAAGACGCTCCGCCCGGCCTGACCGCGCGCCCAGCGACCGCGCGATGGGCATTCTCGTCGGCCAGTTGTTGACCGGACTTGCTGGGGCCGCGTCGCTGTTTCTGGTCGCCGCCGGCCTCACCGTCATCTTCGGCGTTACGCGCATCGTCAATTTCGCGCACGGCAGCCTGACGATGCTCGGCGCATATATCGGCTGGACGGTGCTGTCCTATTTGCCGCGCTCACCGTCAGGGTTCGTTGCGGGCGCTATCATCACCGCGCTTGCAACCGCACTGATAGGCGTCGCGATCGAGATGACGTTGTTGCGACGCATCTACCGCGCGCCGGAGTTGTTTCAGTTGCTCGCGACCTTTGGCGTCGTGCTCGTTGTCGCCGACATCGTGCCGATGATCTGGGGACCGGCGGATCTCACGATCGCACGGCCGTCCTGGATGCGCGGTTTCGTTTCGGTGCTGGGAGAGCGGTTCCCGTCCTTCGACCTTGTGCTGATCGCGGTCGGGCCGGCGGTGCTGCTCGCGCTCTTTCTTCTGTTTCGGCGGACGCGCTGGGGCACGCTCGTGCGGGCGGCGACGGCGGATCGGGAGATGGTCAGCGCACTCGGCGTCGATCAGCGACTGTTGTTCACCACTGTCTTCGCGCTTGGCGCCGGGCTTGCCGGGCTTGGTGGCTGTTTGATGCTGCCTGACGGATCGGCGAACACGGGGATTGATCTCGGCGTCATTGCCGACGCATTCGTCGTCGTCGTTCTCGGCGGCCTCGGCAGCGTCACTGGCGCCTATCTGGCGGCGTGTCTGGTCGGTGTCGCGCAGGCATTCGGCGTCGCGTTGCTGCCGAAAACGACGCTGGTGCTTACCTTCGCGCTGATGGCCGCCGTGCTCGCGGTGCGGCCGAACGGGTTGCTCGGCCGTGCCGAAGCGACGGACGCCGGGGTGGTGGAGGGGGCCGGCGCGCTGCTGCGACCGGCCGGCCGGATCGAACGCATCGTCGGTCTGCTCGCGCTGATCGCCGCGATGCTGGCGCCGTTCATCGTTGGGCCGTTCGTGCTGTCGGTGCTGACGGAGGCGGCGATCGCGATCCTGTTCGCGGCCAGCCTGCACGTGATGATGGGGCCGGGCGGGATGCCGAGCTTCGGGCACGCCGCATGGTTCGGCATCGGCGCGTACGGCGCGGCGCTCGCGGTGGGCGCGTTCGGGATGGCGGGCGCGCTGCTGGTCGCAACGCTCGCGGCCGCTGCCGCCGCGCTGCTGTTCGGCGCGGCCGTTGCGCGATTGTCCGGCGTCTATCTCGCCATGCTGACGCTCGCTTTCGCGCAGATCGTCTGGGCGATCGCGGTGCAGTTCGTGTCGCTCACGGGTGGCGATGACGGGTTACTCGGCATCCGACCGTCGGCGTGGCTTGCGGGATCGGCGGCGCTCTATTGGCTGTCGCTCGGGCTCGGCGTTGGTGGCGCGATGTTACTCCGATGCGTCGTGTTCGCGCCGCTCGGCTACGCGGTGCGCGCCTCGCGGGACAGCGCCGGTCGCGCCGCGGCGATCGGGCTCGACACGGCGCGGCTCCGCCTCGTCGCGATCGTGCTGGCGGGGGCGGGCGGGGGGCTTGCGGGCGGGCTGTTCGCATTCGCCAAGGCGAGCGTCTTTCCGACCTACGTCGCGATCGGCCGTTCGGTGGATGGCCTTGTGATGGTCCTGCTCGGCGGCGTCGGCGCGATCAGCGGACCGGTGCTCGGCGCGATCGCTTACACGGGCCTCTACGACGGTTTGCTGCTGCTGACGGGCGAATGGCGGCTGGTGCTTGGGCTCGCGATCATCGCGCTCGTGCTCGCCTTCCCGGACGGGCTCGCGGGCGCGGCGTCGCGACTCATGCGCGCGCGGACGGGGCGGGACGAATCATGTTGAGCGTGGGCGGCCTGACCAAACGGTTCGGCGGGGTGGTGGCCGTGCGCGACGTGAGCTTCGCGGTCGCTTCGGGCGAGATGGTCGCGCTGATCGGGCCAAATGGTGCGGGTAAGACAACCTGCTTCAACATGGTTGGTGGTCAGCTGCGCCCCGATGCCGGACGTGTGCTTCTGGATGGCGCCGATATCACCGGGTTGCGCGCGCGCGACATCTGGCGGCGCGGCGTCGGGCGGACGTTTCAGATCACGGCGACTTTCGCGTCGATGACGGTGCGCGAGAACGTGCAGATGGCGCTGCTGTCCCGCGCGGGCGAAGCGTCGCGCGTCGTCGGCGCGGCGCACGCGGCGCATGTGGCGGCGGCCGACACGCTGCTGGACCGCGTCGGCCTCGCGGCATTGGCGGAGCGCGCGGCGGGATTGCTCGCGTACGGTGATCTCAAACGGCTCGATCTCGCGGTGGCACTCGTCGGTGCACCGGGGATCGACGTGCCGCGCCTGTTGCTGATGGACGAGCCGACCGCTGGCATGGCGCTCGGCGAACGGGCGGCGCTGATGCGGCTCGTCCGCGCGCTCGCGACCGAGCGTGGCGTCGCCGTGCTGTTCACCGAGCACGACATGGACGTTGTGTTCGGCGTCGCCGACCGCATCGTCGTGCTGGCGCGGGGCGAGATCGTCGCGTCGGGCAAACCGGCCGCGATTCGCGCCGATCCGCGCGTGCGCGCGGTCTATCTGGGCGCGGACGGATGAGCGGGAAGTTGCTGCAAGTAGACGGCCTCGGCGCGCGTTACGGGCGGGCGGAGGCGCTGCGCGACATGGCGTTCGACGTCGCGCCGGGCGAAGCGATCGCGCTGCTCGGCCGCAACGGCGCGGGCAAGAGCACGACGCTGAAAGCAATCATGGGCCTGCTGCGGCCGCGCGCCGGGCGCGTGGTGCTCGACAGTCACGACCTCGCCGGCGCGCCCCCGTTTCGCATCGCGCGGGCCGGTATCGGTTACGTGCCGGAGGATCGGCGGATCTTCGCGGAGTTGACCGTTCGGGAGAATCTGGCTGTCGGCCGCCGCAAGCCGCGCCCCGGCCTTGCGCCGTGGGACGAGGCGCGGCTGTTCGCGCTGTTCCCGAACCTCGAAGCGCTCCGCGACCGGCCGAGCGGGCGGATGAGCGGCGGCGAGCAGCAGATGCTGACGATCGCTCGCACGCTGATGGGCAACCCGCGCGTGCTGCTGCTGGACGAGCCGAGCGAGGGCATCGCGCCGATCATTGTCGCGCAAATGGCGGACGCGATCCGCGCGTGTCTGGACGAAGGCTTGGCCGTCGTGCTGGCCGAGCAGAGCCTTGGCTTCGCGGGCCGCGTCGCGTCGCTTGCGTGCGTGATCGAGACGGGGCGACCGGTCTGGACGGGCCGGCTCAACGCGCTCATGGAAGACGCGGCGTTGCGGTCGCGATACTTGGCCGTCTGAACACGCTTATGTCACGACGCTCGGCACGCGATCGTGCGATTGTTTCAGGGCATCCGCTTTCAGGCGGGTCGTTCACCGATCGGGAGCAAGAGCATGAAAATCAGTGCGCGCAACCAGATCAAGGCGAAGATCGTCGGCGTCGACAGGGGCGCAACAACCGGCCATGTCCGCCTCGATATCGGCAACGGGATCATCGTGACGTCATCGATCACGAACGAGGCGATCGACGAGCTGGCGCTGAAGGTCGGCGACGACGCGTTCGCGATCATCAAAGCGTCGGATGTCATGGTGGGCAAATAGTGTCGCCGACGTTACGCGGCGTCGCCGTTGCCTCGGGCATCGCGATCCTGGCCGCGGTCGCGGCAACCGGGCACGCCGCAGATCCGGCCGCTACCGAGTCGCCGTCAGTACCCGAAAGCGCGCCCAAGGGGTTGCTCGTCGCCGGCCTCTCCGGTCCGCCGCAGGCACTGACGATCGACGATCTCGCGGCGCTGCCGACCGTCAGCGTGACGATGCCGGGCGAGCCGGCAGGCGGCGGGCAAAACCGGGCGTATGACGGCCCGTTGCTGTGGACCGTGCTCGCGCACCTGCATCTGGTCGACGCGGAGGTGTATCGCGATCAGGTGCGGCAGACGGTGCTGATGACCGGTAACTACGGTTACACCGCGGTGCTCGCAATGGGCGAGCTATCGCCGGCCTTTGAGAACAAGAAGGTGATCGTCGCCGAACGCATGGACGGGCAGAAGCTCGACATCGACCATCTGCGCGTCGTCGTGGCCGGCGACAAGCATGGCGGGCGCAGCGTGCGTGACGTGGTTCGCATTCAGATCATGGCGGCGCCGACCAGCAAACTCTGAAACGGGAGCCTCGCATCAAAAGGCTTGGCGAATCGCCCGCAGACGGCGGAAGGAGTGAGCCGTGCCCTGGCCGCGGTCGGTCCGTCCGACCCGCCAACCGTCACTCGCCGGCGCCGCGCTGAAAACATACTTGCAACGAGGGATGAAACAATGCCTCACGCATGGACGACCGCACCCGCGGACGGCTCGCTCATCGGCATACGCTTTCCGGACGGCACCGAGGCGCTGGCGAGCTTCGACAGCGCCGGCCGGGCGTGGGACGTGCTGCGGCGAAACGGAGCCTGGGTTCGCATGGTGTCCGACCATGGGACCGCGCAGCCGATCGAGTGGTGGCCCGCCGATAGCGTTCATCACTGACAAGCGGCCGCGCTACTGGAGCGTGTCGAGAAGCGCCTTGGCCACCCTCAGATCGGCCGTCTCGAATCCCTCGGTGAACCGGTCGTAGACCGGCCGCAGGACCGCAGCAGCGTCGGCGGAACGGTCCTGATCGCGCAACAGTCGCGCAAGGCTCGTCGCCGCCCGAAGTTCCCACGACAGCGCGCCCTGCTTCTGCGCCCAGTCGAGTGCTTGCCCGAATTGATCCTCGGCCACCGACGCGGCTTCCGGCGCGCCTTGCAGCAAAAGCAGCTCGCCCTTCGTGCGGTGCAGTTCGGCGATCAGCCATCGTTCGTCGGTCCGCTCGGATTGCTCAATCGCGTCCTCGATCGCGCCGAGCGCCTCGTCGATTTGCCCGCAATGGCCCAACGCCGCGGCCAACTCGGGAACGAAATTCATGTGCCGAACGGCCGAAGGCACATCCCCGGTTTCGACCAATCCAGCGCGCAGCAACTGTAAGCCGGCCGGCAGATCCCCGTTTTTAATGACGAGCACGCCCTGATGGCTGCGGCCCCAGGCGTGCCAGAGCCGCAGCGCGTGCCGCGTTGAATGGTCGAGCAGCGTCTCGACGTAATCCTCCGCCGCCGCCAGATCGCCGGCCAGCAGCGCAACGGAGCAAGCCGCCATTGCGAGCACGTAGCACAAAGAGGCTGCGTGATTGGTTTCGCGGGTCTGATCGACACAGCGGCGGATGGTATGCAGCGCCTGATCCGGATACCCCTGCAACCACAGGACTCGCCCCAGCGCCCCGCCCGCCCGCGCTCGCGGATCGAGCTGAAAACGAATGAAGTGCGACCGGTGGAAAGGCGTGACGTAGTCTGCGAGCACACGCTCGACATGGCGGCGCGCGCCCGCTTGGTCGCCGAGGTAAAACTTCGTGATCCCGATCGCTTGTTCGCCGATCAGCTGGTCGTTCGGGACGTGCCGCTTCGCCGCCAGGCCGCAGAATCGCTCCGCCAACGCGAGAGCGTCGCGATGCCTGCCCCTGCCGAGGTTAAGGAACGACAGGCCCCAGAGCGACCGCAGCTGATACTCGGCGTCATCCAGGCGCTCCGCGATCGCGAGCGCCGTTTCCCACACCGCGCCGATCTCGCTCAGGGTCGCGTCCCTGGCATTCAGCAGCGACGCGCCCAATGCGGCGTGCAGCTTCATCGCCCGGCGTGAGTCCTGGTTCACGCCGGACTGGACAGCGGCGAGGGCGCGCACTGTTCGCCGGCGACACTCTTCCACGAGTGACAGGTGCATCCAGAGCGGTACCGCGGCCGCGGTTAGCGTGACGCCGACCGTGGCGTCGCCGTCCGGCGAAAACGCCCAGTCGAGCGCCGCCCGCAAATTGTCGATCTGACGCGCGTAATCCTCGAGCCATTCGGGCGTCGGGCGCGCCTCCCATTCGGTTTCGGCCCGTTCGAACAAATCGCGGTAATACTCGGCGTGACGGCGCGCGACCGCGTTTAGGTCGCCGCTTCCGGCGAGCTTTTCCTGGGCGTACGCGCGTGTCGTATCAAGCATCCGGTAGCGCGCGGCCGCGCGGTCGACATCCGTTGCGACGAGCGATTTCGCGACCAGCGTGGACAGACCGTCGATGACCTCCGTCGGCGTGACGTCGGCGTTCGCCGCGACCGCGCTGGCGGCCTCCAGCCCAAACGGGCCGGCAAACACCGCGAGGCGACGCAGGATGATGCGTTCGGGTTCGGCGAGCAGGCCGTAGCTCCAGTCGAGCGTCGCCCGCAGCGTCTGATGACGCGGCAACGCGGTGCGCCGCCCGGCCGTCAGCACCGCGAAACGATCTTGGAGGCGAGTGGCGAGTTCCGCGATGCCGAGGGACGCCGAACGCGCCGCGGCAAGTTCGATCGCGAGCGGCATGCCGTCGAGGCGCCGGCAGATGGTTCCGATCACCGCCAGCATCCGCTCGTCCGGCGCGAAACGCGGCTCGGCCGCCCGCGCCCGGTCGAGGAACAGACGAACGGCGCCGTACTGTAGCGGGTCGTTCGGCATATCGTCCGCTGGCGTGGCGAGCGGCGGCAC
The DNA here is from genome assembly GCA_964434035.1 of uncultured Acetobacteraceae bacterium. GTDB lineage: Bacteria > Pseudomonadota > Alphaproteobacteria > Acetobacterales > Acetobacteraceae > CAYSTX01. Next base: position 836 of record CAYSTX010000038.1, on the reverse strand, counting down.
CTGATAGACCCACTCCCCCTCGACCCGGAGCGGCTCGCGGCTGGTGGCAATGATGCGCGCCGACGGGTTGGCCCGCAGCAGCGCCTCGGTCACGGTCGCCGCCGTATCGACCACGTGCTCACACGTGTCGAGCAGCAAAAGCAGCTCCTTTCCGCTCAGGGCGCCCGCCATGAGCTCGGCCGATAGGGCTCCGGTGACGAGTTCGAGCCCGACGGATGCGGCGACGGTTGCCGGGACAAGGCTTGGGTCCGCGAGCGGCGCCAGCTCGGCGAGCCAGATCCCGTCGGTGAAATGCGGCAGAAGCTTATGCGCAACCGCGAGTGCGAGCCGCGTCTTGCCGATGCCGCCAGGGCCGGTCAGCGTGATGAGCCGGTGTCCGGCGGCAAGGCTCAGCACCTCGCGCAGCGCCTCGTCCCGGCCGATCAGCTCCGACACAGGCCCGGTCAGATTCGTTGGCGGCAAGGCCGCTTTAGGCTTCGGCGCGGCGCCGCCGTTGCTTCCATCGTCCAAAAGGACACGGATATCGCCAGCGAACTGGTAGCCACGTCCCGAAACCGTGCGGATCAGCGCACGCTCCGGCCCGAAGGCGGCGCGTAGCACCGATATCTGGGCCTGGAGGTTGTTTTCCTCGACGATCCGGCCCGGCCAGACCCGCCCCAACAGGTCGTCCTTGCTGACGACGGCACCGCGCGCCTCGATCAGCGCCATCAGCACGTCGAAAGCCCGGCCGCCGAGCTTGACCGGCCGGCCGTCCACAACAAGCTCGCGGCGGTGCGGCGATACCTGGAAACGACCGAACTCGACGCGCGGCGGAGGTTCGGCGGGCAACTCCATGG
>CAYSTX010000037.1:0-20927 GCA_964434035.1 uncultured Acetobacteraceae bacterium | reverse complement strand
CCCGACTGTGCGGCGAGCCTGGGCGAGAGGTCGCAGCTGATCGTCTCGATCCCCCGCGCCCGGAGCAGCGGTGCGACGACGCCACGCCCACCGAGATCGAGCGCCCGCGCAAAGCGCCGCGTCGTATCGTCCAGCCGGTCGAGCAGCCGCTCGGCCAGATCTTTGAGGATCGGGGCCACGTGCGACAGCCCGTCGGTGCGGGCGCTGCGCTCGCGCGCCCGGCGGTGCGCGGCTTGGTCGAAGGGGCTGGCGGCATCGGCGTGCATTGCGTGACGACCATAGCCGGACTTAGCGTTCGGGTATGCGCACGATCGACCCCAAGACGCTTCGCACCTGGATCACCAATGGCGGCGAACTTGCCATCCTCGACGCTCGTGAGGAGGGAGAGTTTGGCCAAGGCCACCTGTTCTGGGCGGTCCCGTGCCCACTCTCACGGCGAGAGACGCGGGCTCGCGCGCTCCTGCCGCGCCTTGAAACACGAATCGTCTGCGTCGACGCCGGCGGCGGCGAGGCGGCGCGTCTCGCCGAATACCTTGCCGGAATTGGAGCCACAGACGTCGCCGTGCTCGACGGCGGCACGCGCGCCTGGGCGACGGCCGGGTTCGAGCTGTTTTCCGGCATCAACGTGCCGTCGAAGGCATTCGGCGAATGGGTCGAGCATCACTACGGCACCGAGAGTATCGATGCGCCCAACCTCGCCGAGTGGATCAAGGAAGGGCGGAAGCTCGTGCTGCTCGACAGCCGGCCGATCGACGAATTCACGCGGATGTCGATCCCCGGCGCGATCAATGTACCCGGTGGGGAGCTTGCTTATCGCATCGGTGATCTGGCGCCCGACCCTGGGGCGACCATCGTCATTAACTGCGCCGGGCGGACGCGCAGCATCCTCGGCGCCGAGAGCCTCCGCCGTGTCGGCGTGCCAAACCGTGTGCTGGCGCTACGTAACGGCACGATGGGCTGGAAACTAGCCGGTCTCGCGACGGCGCGGGGGCGCACCGAGCGCTATCCGCCCGGCACGCCACGTACGGCCGCGCTCGCCCGCGACCGCGCTAGCGCGTTCGCCGAAACGTGCGGCGTCGGCGTGATCGGGTCGCTTGATCTCGCGCGGTTCGAGGAGGATCCGAACCGCACCTGTTATGTGCTCGATGTTCGCGACCCCGAGGAGTTTCGCGCCGGCCATCGCCCCGGCAGCGTCAACGCGCCCGGCGGGCAGCTCGTGCAGGCGACCGACCGCTGGGTCGCGGTGCGCGGCGCGCGGATCGCGCTGATCGATGATGACGGCGTCCGCGCGCGGATGACGGGGGCGTGGCTGCGGCAGATGGGGCATCGGGACGTCTTCGTTGTCGAGGGCGCGCTGGATGACGCGCGCGTCGCTGGCCCCGCGACCGTGACCGTGCCGGAACTGCGTGCGCCTGTCGAAACGATCACCGCGCCCGCGCTCGCCGAGGCGCTGACGACGCCGGGGACGGTCGTCATCAACGTCGGCCGCGGCCTCGATCATCGCGCGGGCCATATTCCGGGGGCGATTTGGGGCATCCGCAGTCGGCTGGACCGCCTCGCGCCGCGTCTGGCGGGCGCGGTGCGCGTGGTCGTGACGTCGCGCGATGGCGCGCAGGCGCGGCTGGCCGTCTCCGAGGTCCGCGCGATCGTGCCGCACGGTGTGCCTGTGCTGGTGCTCAAGGGCGGCACTGCGGCTTGGCGCGCGGCGGGATACACGGTGGCGGTTGATCGGCGCACGCCGTCGGATGCTGACTGCATCGACACCTATCTGCGGCCGTACGATCGCAACGACGGCGTGGAAGCCGCCATGCGCGAGTATTTGTCGTGGGAGATCGCGCTGCTGGAGCAGATCGCGCGGGACGGCACCGTCCGGTTCGGGGTGGAGCCGGAAGAGTGATCACCGCCGCGCCCTCATTTCTTGCCCGCGCGGCGTCGGGGGCGGCGCGTGGCGTGCTCGACGTGTTGCTGCCGCCGACTTGTGCGACGTGTGACGCGATCGTCGCGCGTCCGGGGCAGTTTTGCGGTGCGTGCTTTCGCCGGGTCGGGTTCGTTACCGCGCCGCTGTGCGATTCCTGCGGCCAGCCTTTCGCCGCGGCTGCGCAGGCGGGGCCGGGCGGGCGCTGCGCCGATTGCCTGACGACGCCGCCGGCCTTTGCGCGGGCGCGCGCGGCGCTGCGCTATGACGATATGTCGCGGCAGCTCATTCTCGGCCTCAAATACGCGGACCGGACCGAGATCGCAGCGACGCTCGCGGCGCACATGGCGCGCGCGGGGGCGGCGCTGCTGCGGGATGCCGACGTGATTGTTCCTGTGCCGCTGCATCGGTCGCGGCTGCGGCAGCGGCGATATAATCAGTCGGCGTTGCTGGCCCAGGCCCTCGGCCGCGCGTCCGGCGTTCCGGTCGCGATGCGGGCGCTGATCCGGGTGCGCCCGACGATCCCGCTCGGTGAGTTCGACGGGCGGCGGCGGCGGGAGATTATGCTCGGCGCGATCGCCGTGCGGCCGCAGGCGTTGGCCGTCGTCGCCGGGCGGCGCGTGCTGCTGATCGACGACGTGCTGACGACCGGCGCCACCGCGTCCGCTTGCGCCGAGGCGTTGGCCGAGGGCGGGGCGCGCGCGGTGGACGTGCTGGTCGCCGCCCGCACAACCGACCGTCGGTCCAGCGCCTGATGCGGCAAAAGCGCGTCTATCTTGCCGGCCCCGACGTCTTTCGCGCCGACGCCGCCGCGTGGGCCGAGCAAAAGCGCGCGATCTGCGCACGCCACGCGGTGATCGGGGTCACGCCGCTCGACAAGCTGCCGGCGGGGGTCGCCGATCCCGCTTGGGCCAGTCTGCCCGAGTGGCGCCAGATCGCGCTCGCGTGCGAGGCCCATATCCGTTTCTGCGACGCGCTGGTCGCGAACCTTTCGCCGTTCCGTGGCCCGAGCGCCGATGTCGGAACCGTCTATGAAATCGGCTACGCGCGCGGGCTCGGCCGGCCGGTGTTTGGCTACACGACGGCGCGCGACGGGTTTGAGCGGCGCACTCGCGACTTCCTCGGCGTCCGCGCCTGGGCGGATGCGGCGGGCGTTTGGCGGGATGAGGCGGGGATGGTGCTGGAGGCGTTCGACCTTGCCGACAACCTGATGATCGACGGCGCGGTCGCGGGCTCCGGCATGGAAGTGCGGCGCGGGGCGGTCGGAGAGGCGGAACTCGCCGTCTTCGAGACCTGCATCCGCGCGGTTGCCGCCGCGCTCGCCGACCAAGACGGCCGGACGAGCGCGGCGACGCGGGCTTAGCCGGTCGGGTTCTGCTCGCCGACGATGCGGGTCGGCTCCCCGAAATCCGTGATCGCCTTCTTGCCCGCGAACAGCGGCATCGCCTCGGACCCGGTATCGTTGGCAACGACGCGGGACTCGGTCGCTACCGAGCCGGATCCTAGCGCGACCGGATAGGAATCCGAGCCGGTGGGCTCGGTCGCCTGCCACGCCTGGATGGGGCGCGACACGCCGTCGGGGTAGCTGTCGCTACCGGCAAAGGCGGCCCCGGAGCTGAGGGTGACGGCGAGTGCGGCGAAGGCGGTCAGCATGAACTTCGACATGTCACGTCTCCCTTGGTTGCCCGGAGTGTCCCGGGGCGGTTGCTTGGACGGCTGAAGCTCTCGCTCCATGTCCGGGAGTAGTGCACGTTCGATCGGTCGTCGTGGTGACGCCCGTCACGTTTGAAACGAGATTTTTGGTTGCTTTTACGTCAAAACAGAATCCACGCGGCGATACCGGCCACGGCGGCGTATTTGAGGCCGTAGTACACCTTGCGGTTCCACTTCTTCAGGCGCTTGCCGAGCAGCCGCACGCGATAAACCGCGCCGAAGATCCGGTTTGCAAGGCCGACGCGGTCGCCCGGCATGTTCTCGGTCGCCGTCGCTTTGACCACGTTGTTGATAATGAAACGGTTCGCCGCGACAGCGACCCGGCTACGCAACGGACGCTCGACGTCACAAAACAGAATCAGCCGCGTGGTGTCGGCCTTGTTTTCGGCGAAATGAATGAAAGTTTCGTCGAAGATCATTGGCTCTCCGTCACGCCAGCCGCGACGGACGCCATCGACCTCGATGAAGCAATCGTCGCTGTTCGGCGTGCGGAGGCCGAGGTGGTAGCGCATGCTGCCGGCGAACGGGTCGCGGTGGCTGTTGAGCCGCCCGCCCGGCGGTAGCAGCGCGAACATCGCGCCATGGACGGTCGGCACGTCGCGGAGAAGGGCCACCGTCTTCGGGCACAGTTCCTCGGCCGAGCTGAGCGGCGCGTCATACCATTTCAAATAAAACCGCTTCCAGCCGGCCCGGAAGAACGAGTTGAACCCGAGGTCGTTGTAGCCTGACGCGGCGCGCACATGCCCCTCATCCATCAGGCGCAGGCCCTCGTCGCGGATCACCTCCCAATTTTCGGTCAGCCGGCGCAGCTCGGGGAACGTGTCCGGGTCGTGAAATGGAACCGATGGGACGCGGCTGAACGCATAGATCAGCGCGTTGACGGGGGCGAGGAAGGTCGAGTGATCCGTGAGCTGACGGCCGAAGCTGTGCCGGACCCGGCCGCGATAATGCACCATCAGCGCCGAGGCGAGCAGGACGACGACGATCAGGAAGCGTGGTTCGATAAGGACGGCAGGGCTCGGGAGGGTCATTATCTTGATCCTTCAGCGTTGTCGTCGAACGTCGCGCCGGCGCTGAGTGGGCCGAGCGAAGCTGCGATACCGAACCGGCCGGGCAAGCTGCCGCGGGGGAAGAGCCGCGTAACGTGTCCCATCTTTCGGCCCGGCCGCGCATCGGTCTTGCCATAATGATGGGGGATCAGGCCAGGGGTGGCGAGCACGGACGGCCACAAGGCGATTTCGTCCGGTCCGACCAGGTTCTTCATCACCGCGTCGGCGTGCCGCGAAGCCGGCGGCAGCGGAAGCCCGCAGACCGCGCGGACATGCATCTCGAACTGGCTCGCGGGGCACGCGTCGATCGTCCAATGGCCGGAATTATGCGGCCGTGGCGCGATCTCGTTGACAAGAACCCTTCCGTCGGCGGTAACGAACATCTCGACCGCGAGCAGGCCGACAAGATCGAGCCGATCGGCGACGCGGCGCGCGATCTGGTCGGCATCAGCGGCGATTTCGGCCGTGATCGGCGCCGGGGCGAGTGTCAGGTCGAGGATGTGGTTCCGGTGATGGTTCATCACAGGATCGAACGCGACGCCCCGCCCATCGACGCCGCGCGCGACGATCACGCTGATCTCGGCCGCGAAATCGACGAACGCCTCGAGCACGAGCGGGTGCGGGGCGAGGCGCGCGAAGCCGGGGGCGAGGTCGTCCGGTGTGCGCAGGATCACCTGTCCGCGCCCGTCGTAGCCGAGCCTGGTCGTCTTCAGCACCGCGGGCAGGCCGAGTTCGGCGACCGCGCGTTCGAGCGACGGCAGGTCGGACACGGCCCGCCACGGAGCGGTAGCCGCGCCCGCGTCGTTCAGAAACGATTTCTCGGCCACCCGGTCCTGGCTGATCCGCAGCACGGCGGGTGAGGGGCGGACCGGCCGGCGCGCCGCGAGTAGATCGAGCCCGGCCGCCGAAACGTTTTCGAACTCGAAAGTAATGACGTCGACCGCGTCCGCGAAATCGGCGAGCGCCGCACGGTCCTCGTAGTCGGCGAGCGTCACAGCGGCGGCAACCTGCGCCGCCGGGCTGTCTGCCTCGAGGGTCAGGACATGCGCACGGTATCCAAGCCTTGCTGCGGCGATTGCCGACATCCGGCCAAGCTGCCCGCCGCCGACGATGCCAACAGTGGCGTTGGGCGGCAGCGGACGCGACGGATCCGGGCGGATCACGCGCCGTCCGCCGGCTGTTCGGCGACGGCGCCCGTCTGTGCCGCCCGCCACGCATCGAGCCGCTCGCGCAGCGCCGCGTCGGTCGTCGCCAGGATCGCGGCGGCGAGGAGACCCGCGTTGGTGGCACCCGCGCGGCCGATTGCGAGCGTGCCGACCGGGATGCCTGCCGGCATCTGCACGATCGACAGCAAACTATCCATCCCTGCGAGCGTCCGGCTTTCGACCGGCACGCCGAGCACCGGCAGGCTGGTCCAGGCGGCACACATGCCGGGCAGGTGGGCGGCGCCACCGGCGCCGGCAATGATGACGCGAAGCCCACGGTCCCGCGCGGTGCGGGCGTATTCCGCGAGCCGGTCCGGCGTGCGGTGCGCCGAAACGATCCGCACCTCATGCACGACGCCGAGCGCGGTCAGCGTCTCGGCAGCGGCGCGGAGCGTTGGCCAGTCCGATTGGCTACCCATGATGATGCCGACAAGCGGCAGTGAGGCGCCAACCGTCGCGCCTGCAATCGCGTCCGTATTGGCCATGTCAGGCGATGCTGTCCGGGATGAGAAGGCTCTCGAGCCGCGCGATCTCGTCTTTCAGCATAAGCTTCCGTTTCTTAAGGCGTTGCGTTTGCAACTGATCGAGCGGCGCGGATTCGGCCAGCCGCGCGATCACCGTGTCGAGATCACGGTGCTCGCTCCGCATTTCGTGTAGCCGTCGCAGCAGGGAATCACGGTCGGAGAGCATGGAACCCCCTCCTAGCACGACGGGGCGGTTCGTCACGAGACTGTCAGACCGCCCGGCCCAGTAGCGCCGCCGGTGGGGCCTGCGTTACAGTAGAGGGTCACGGTGATGGCGCCGTGATCTTAGAGCAAGGAGGTCGCATGAGCCTGCAGACCCACATCGACGTGCTGAAGGGCCGCCACGCGCAGCTTGAAGACAGGATTGCCGAGGAAGACCAGCGGCCCCGGCCGGACGATTCGACGTTGGCCCGTTTGAAAGTGGAAAAACTGCACCTCAAGGAAGAGCTTGAGCGACTGAGTCGTCAGCTCGACTGACCCCCAAGCCCGGCGCACCGGGCGGCGAGGCGCCTGACGGATCAGGCGGCCTCGCCAGCCTCGGCGCCAGGCACCGGCAGCGGCGGCGGCACCCGCCCCTCACGCACCAGCCGCTCGTTCGCTTGAGCGATCATCGCGTTCAGATCACCCTGTGTGCAAAGACCCAGCAGCACGGGATCGCGAGGCTTGATGTTCGCGCTGTTCCAGTGCGACCGATCCCGCACTTTCTGTATCGTTTCCTTCGTCGTGCCGAGCAGCTTGCCGATCTGCCCTTCAGAGAGCTGCGGATACGTGCGCAGCAGATAGGCGATCGCGTCCGGCCGCTCGTTCCGCTTCGCGATGGGCGTGTAGCGGGCGCTGCGGGACTTTTTCGGCATCAGATTGGCGCCGGGAGCGAGGCGGAGCCGCGCCTCCGGGTCTTTTTCGGCACGGTGGATTTCGTCCAGCGTCAGCTGTCCGTTGGCGATTGGGTCGTACCCGACGATGCCCTGCGCCACCTCGCCATCGGCGATGGCCTGCACCTCGAGCGGGTGCATCTGGCAGAAATCGGCGATCTGCGTGAACGTAAGCGCGGTCTTGTCGATGAGCCACACCGCTGTGGCTTTCGGCATGAGGGGGAGAGTCATGGCATTCACCTTAAAGCCGCCGCGTCGCGCCGATTGTGCGGGCGCGGGTCCTGCGGTCGGGTCTTCGATATGGATTGCAGAACGGCACCGGTCAAGCATTGTTACCGGCCGGAATGGAGGCGCCGAATGATCGAGGAGGACGACCGGCCGCGTGCACCGAAGCCCGCGCCGCTCAATCTGGAACCGCTCGGGGTCGAGGAATTGCGAGCCTATATCAGTGAGTTGAAGGCTGAAATTGCCCGCGCCGAGGCCGTAATCGCGCGGAAGGACCAGCACCGGTCGGCCTCCGACGCGCTGTTTCGCCGCCCGTCCTGACACACAAAAAGGGGGGAGCCGGCGAACCGGCTCCCCCACCTATTCGCTCGGCGAGAACGCTTAGGCGGCGTGGGTCGCGGCCGCCTGATCGTTCGCGTTCGCCGTGCCCTCGATCTCCGGGGCCTGACGCGGTGCGCCGTTGCCGATTGTGATGCGGCGGGGCTTCAGCGCCTCTGGCACCACGCGCTTCAGGCCGACATGAAGCAGCCCGTTGGCGAGGTCCGCGCCCTCGACCACGATGTGGTCGGCGAGGGTGAACCGGCGCTCAAACGCGCGGGCGGCGATGCCGCGATACAGCACCTCCGACTTTTCCGAGTCGCCGCGGATGCGGCCGGACACGACCAGCGTGTTGTCCCGCACCACCATCTCGATGTCGTCAGGGCCGAAGCCGGCGACGGCCATGGTCAGGCGATAGCTATCCTCGCCAACCTTCTCGATGTTGTAGGGCGGGTAGGACGGCGCGTCGCCGGTGGCGGCGGCCGCGTCGACCAGGCGCGCGAGCCGGTCGAAGCCGATCGCGGTACGGAAGAGGGGTGAGAAGTCGAGAGACGTCATGGGTCCAAACCTCCTGATTGAGCAAGGTTTCATGCAGCAGAGCCGCCCAGGGGGCCGGCTCCTCTCATGCGCCCGAGGCCCCATACTGGGCACCTCAGGCACTCGATCAGGTGGTTGAATTGCGCCGAGCGTTCAAGAGGCGCGGCGCCGTGTCCATTACTTGCGGACGCCGAGACCCGCGAACTTCTTGTTGAATTTCGCGACCTGGCCGCCGGTGTCGATCATGCGCTGCACGCCCGTCCAGGCGGGGTGCGACTTCGGGTCGATATCGAGCCGGAGCACGTCGCCGGGCTTGCCGTAGGTGGACCGGGTTTTGAACTCGGTCCCGTCGGTCATGATGATGGTGATTTCGTGGTAGCCCGGGTGGATGCCCGCCTTCATGGCACGTCGCTCCGCAAACAAGTGTGGCGCCCCCGATCCCGACCGGCGGCGCGAAGCGGGGACGCATACAGGTCCCGGCAACGCGCGGCAAGGCCGGGGTCACTGCTGAACGGAGGGCGGTGCGCCCTGCACGCCAAAGAGATGCAGCACGAGCACGGCGCCGAGCGTGCCGACGACCGCGATCGTCACCCCCCAGCGGAGCCAGATATACCCGGGCGGCATTGCCCCAGCCCGCGCCGCCTGCCGCTCGACCCCCATCGTGACGGCGAAGCCCGCGATCAGCATTGCGAGACCCCACCACGTCGAGGTGAGCTGCCCGATCAGCAGCGCGACCCACCCGATCAGCGCCGGCAGAGCGCCGAGCATGAGCTGCGCCCGCTCGACCCGCCTTTCGCCAGCCCGGAGGCTTTGCGCCACCGGGAACGCGGGGTCGGTCGGCGCCGAGCTTAGCGCGAAGCCCCAATGCACCGCGCCGATGAACGACAAGATAACCGCGCCGTAGAACAGCAACGCCCGCAACATCAGCGATGCCTCGACCGGATCGGGTCGAAACGACGCGACGGCGCAGATAACGAACGGGATCACCCCGGCGGTCCCCAGAATGACCGCGAGTGGCGGCAAGCGTCTGCTCATGCGCTCTTCGTCCGTCCCATGCCCGAAGCGGCCTCGCGCCGCCGCAAAGATGTTACGCGAGACGGCGGCTTCCGTCGCGTGCGTGGCGTAAGGCGGCGCCTGGGCGGTAATATCATGCCCTGCCAGCCGGCAATCCCGTCGCCGGCATCCTGGAGCCGCCGCATGGCCGCCGTCATCGAAATAATCGTCATCCTCCTGCTGATCGTGCTCAACGGCGCGTTCGCCATGAGCGAGATGTCGCTCGCCTCTGCCCGCCGCGCCCGGCTCGCCGTGCTGGAGCGGAAGGGAACGCCCGGTGCGGCGACCGCGCTCCGACTGGCCGAGGACCCGCAGCGCTTCCTGCCAACCGTGCAGGTGGGCATCACGCTGATCGGCATCCTCGCTGGCGTCTTCGGCGGCGCGCGGATCGCGCACCGGCTGGCCGAAAGCCTCGCCGGGGTGCCGTATCTCGCGCCGTTTGCCGAGTCGCTATCGCTCGCCGCCGTCGTTCTCGTCATCACCTACCTGACGCTGGTGTTCGGCGAACTGGTCCCGAAGCAGCTGGCCCTCCGCCGCCCGGAGGCGATCGCGGCCCGCATCGCCCGGCCGGTAGCCTTGCTCGCGCGCCTGACCGGGCCGGTGGTCTGGCTGTTGGGCCGGTCCACAGGCCTCGTGCTCCAGCTGCTCGGCAGCAATCGCACACCGCCCGCGACCGTGACGGAGGAGGAGCTGAAATCCCTGCTCGCCGAGGGGACCGCCGCCGGGGTCCTCGAGTTCGAGGAGCGCGACATGATCGAGCGGGTGCTGCGGCTGGCCGACAAGCCCGTGCGCGCGATCATGACGCCGCGGAACGACATCGCGTGGATCGACCGTACCGATGTCGCCCGCGACATCGCCGCCACCCTGAAATCGGCACCGCATTCCCGCTTCGTCGTCTGCGACGGGTCGGTCGACAACGTTGTCGGCGTGGTCCAGGCGAAGGACCTGCTCGACCGCATCCTGAATGGCGGCGAGCTGTCGCTCGGGGCGGCGCTGCGGCAGCCGATGGTGGTGCCGGACACCGTATCCGCCCTCGACGCGCTGGAGCGGCTGAAATCGGACGCGCTCGGCCTCGCGCTGGTCATGGATGAGTACGGCAGTTTCGAGGGCGTGGTGACGGCAGCCGACGTGCTGGAGGCGATCGTCGGCGACCCGGGCGACACGGCGGCGAAGCCGGGCGAGGGACCGTTCGTCGATGCGAGCACGATCGTTATGGACGGCATGATGCCGGTGGACGAACTGAAGGCCCGGCTCGGTCTGCCCGATCTGCCGGCTGAGGGCAGCTATCACACGCTGGCGGGTCTCCTCCTCGCGCTGCTGCGCCGGGTGCCGCGCGTCGGCGATCAAATCGTGTTCGCGGGCTGGCGGTTCGAGGTGCTGGCGATGGAGGGGCGCCGGGTCGACCGGGTGCGGGCAACGCGCGAGCCGCTCGCCGAATCCTAACCGGGCGGCGAAACGGGTTGGACAAGCCGGCCGATGCGCTTCAGACAGGTGGTTCGTTTTGGTTCCACCGCGCGGAGTCGGCCGGGACGTGCTGTTCAATTCACAGGTCTTCATCCTCGGCTTCCTGCCGGCGGTGCTGCTTGGCTACTACGCGCTCGCGAGTGCGCGCAGCTGGCGGCAGGGCTTCGTCGTGCTTGCCTCGCTGGTCTTCTACGGCTGGTGGGACGTCCGGTTTGTTCCGCTGCTGGTCGGGCTCACGCTCGCCAACTGGCTGATCGCGCGCTGGTTCGGCGCGGTGCGTCAGCGCTGGATCCCGGTCCTCGGAATCGTCTTGAACCTCGCGACGCTCGGCCTGTTCAAATACGCTGACTTCTTGCGCGGCTCCGCATTCGGAATATTCGGCGCGCCGTGGCAGCCCTGGCATCTGATACTGCCGCTCGGGATCAGTTTCTTTGTCTTTCAGAAAATATCCTACCTGATGGATCTGCGGCGCGGCGATCCTCGGTACGTCGCGACGCATATTTACGGTCTGCTCGACTTTTCGATGTTCGTCTTCTTCTTCCCGCAGCTGATCGCGGGGCCGCTCGTGCGGCACAACGAAATCATCGATCAGTTCCGCGACAATCCGCGCCGGCCGGAGATGTGGGAAAACCTATCGCGCGGGTTCGTGCTGTTCATCATCGGCGTCTTCAAGAAGGTCGCGATGGCGGACAGCCTCGCGACAATCTGCGACCCGATCTTCGCGCGCGCGTCCGTAGCCCCGCTGAACGGCGCCGAAGCCTGGATCGCCGCCGCTGCGTACACGTTGCAGATTTATTTTGACTTCTCTGGCTATTCCGACATGGCAATCGGGCTCGGCCGCATGTTCGGCCTCCGCCTGCCGTTCAACTTCAATGCTCCGTATCGCGCCGCCTCGATCCGCGATTACTGGCGGCATTGGCACATGACGCTGTCGCGCTTCCTCCGTGACTACGTCTACATCCCGCTCGGCGGCAATCGCTGCGGCCCGGTGCGACAGGTGTTCAACGTGTTCGTCACGATGCTGCTGGGCGGGCTGTGGCATGGCGCTAACTGGACGTTCGTCGTGTGGGGCGGCCTGCACGGCGTGGCGCTGGCGGCGAATCATGTCTGGACGGAGCGCGGATTTCGGATGCCGGCGCCGCTCGGTTGGGCGGTGACGCTGCTGTTTGTGATGACGGCCTTCATGCTGTTCCGCTCGCCCGATTTCACCACCGCGAACGGCATCTATGCCGCTATGGCGGGGCTGCACGGAATGGGCAAAGCGGGCGTGGGAAGCGAGCAGCTTCTGCTGGTCGTGTTCGGCGCGGCGCTCGCCTTGGTCGGCCCGACCAGCCAGGAGGTCGCGTTCGACAAGCTCGCGCCGCGCCCGTGGATGGCGGTGCCGGCGGGCAGTGTGTTGGTCTACTTGCTGCTCTTGGTTGGCGGACGGTTGCAGAATGTCTTCATCTACTTCCAGTTCTGACACTGACCCCGCCGCGTGGCGGCGCTTCTTTCGCCTGACGGTCGGCGTCGCGCTGGCGGCGTCGGCAGTGATCTACGCGTTTATCGTCACTGTCGATCCGTTCGACATGCTGCCATTCTCCCCGCCGTTCACGCGCTGGCCGATAGACGGCAATGCGCGCTTCTCTTTCCCGGCGCTCGCGCGGAGCGACGCGTTCGACAGCGCGGTCTTCGGCACCTCGACCAGCCGGTTGTTGCGTCCGGTCACGCTGAATGCCGAGTTCGGCGCGCGCTTTGCCAATCTGGCGATGAACTCCGCGACCGCCTACGAGCAGTTTCGGATGCTCCAACTGTTTGTGCGGCATCACCCCGCGCCGAAGGTGGTCATGGTCGGGCTGGACGTCGAATGGTGCGCGTCGGGCGACAGCATCCACAGCTTCACCGATCGCCCGTTTCCGGAATGGATGTACGACGAGCCATACTTTCGGGGGTATCGGGAGAGCTTCAATCTCGACACACTGGAAAAAGCCGGCCAAGCGTTCGCCGAGGAGACTGGGCTAAAGCCCGAGGTCTATGGCCGCGACGGATACACGAGCTTTGTGCCCGACGACCGCCTCTACGATCGCGCGCGCGCCGCGGTGCATCTGAACGAGGCGGCGAGCGAGATCAACGAAACGGATCCGGTGATGGGCGATCCGAGCGCCTGGCGGTTTCCGGCACTCAACACCCTTCGCGATGCGCTGGCCGTCGTGCCGGCCGGAACGCGAAAAATCGTTTATTTCGTTCCATACAATCACGTGCTGCTGCCGAAATCGGGCAACATCGCGGCCGACTATGCCGAGTGTAAGCGACGGGTGACGACGCTCGCGGCGAACGTGCCCGGGTTAATAGTGGTCGACTTCATGCGACTGAGCCCGATCACAATCGACGACGACAATTTCTGGGACGCGCGGCATTACCGCGTCGGCATCGCCGAACGCCTTGCGCGCGATCTCGCGGCGGCGAGCCGGGGTGAGATGTCGGCCGAAGGTGACTATGCGCTGCTAGTCGCCGGCGGACAGGAAACCGCGCGGCAATGACCTACTCCGTGTGAGCTGGATCACTCTTGTTTTGTTCGGCAAATGCGACGGTGCAGCGCCTGCTCACCGCAGGCTTCGTAACAAATAATGGAGGGAACGATGGCCGACGAAAAGCCGCGGGTATTGGCATTCGACACCGTCGAACTGGACGACGGCGACTGGGAAGGGCCGACGCCGCACGGTGAATTCCTGACGTACACCTCGAAGCACGCCGCCGCTTCCATCAGGGTGACCAAAGGCGGAAAGCAGGTGTTTGACATGGACTATGGCGAGAAGAAGACCGTGCTGATCGACGATGACGTCATCCACCTCCCCGAGGGCGCGGGGAGAGAAATCTAACTCGAAGCAGGGCGGGAGCCAGTTTCCGCCCACCGGCCGTGCGGCCTGGTGCAGACCGACCGCACGGTTGGGTCGTTATCGTGGCGCAGCATCTTTTTACCGGACCGGGGGCTCAACCAGGCCCGGCAGCTCCGCCAAGAAGGCGTCGCGTGCCCGTATGCCGGCTAGACCTGCCTGCTTCGTCTCGTCCTGAATAAGGCGCGCGAAAGCAACAGTGTGGCCCGACTTCGTTGCCCAACCAACGAACCAGCCGTGTCCGCGTGCTTCATCGTAGGTTCCGTCAGCGTAGCGAGGGTACGCTGTGCCCGTCTTTCCGTGAACATCCCAGCCGGTTGGAAGCTGCGCGACGTCCGTGATCCGCGTTGTCATGTCGAACGCGTGCTGTGTGACAGGCAGTTGCCGGTTCACCAGTTTCACGAGGAAGGTCACTTCCTCCAACGGCGAGATCTTCAACGACGAGTCGATCCAGGAACGGTCCAGGCCATTGTTCTTGCCAGGATCTCCGGACAGGTCGGCGTTCCCATACCCGAAATCGACGGCGTAGCGATGCAGCCGCTCTTCGCCGAGCGCGCGCGTGATCTGCTGCGAGAACCAGACGACGGAGTTTTTGATCCAGCGCGTCGGATCGGTGGGCTCACGCCAGGCCGCTCCGCCCCAATCAACGTAGCCGTCCCGGTACGGCAAGGTCGGCGCGTGCTCGTCCTTCAGGAAGGCGCTATCGTATCCCATGAGACTGAGCGCGATCTTGAACGTGGAGGCCGGCGTCACGCGGCTGGTGCAGTCGCCCTGCTGCACCAGCAGCCTTCCCGTCCGCGCGTCGGCAATGGCCGTGCAAACCGTGCGGGCCTCCGCTGCCGACCCGGCTAGCCCCGTTGCTAAAAGAGCTAATGCGACGCGGTGCAAAATCATAAAGAAAGCCACTCCGATGATAATACAACCGCAGCAAATCCGAGCGGTCATTCCTGACTGAGATAGATCTTAGTCCGCGTCAAGCGGCGGGGGGGTCCCACGGAAACACGATCCACGTGTCCTGCGGCGTCTCCACGGCGACCGTGTCGGCGGCATCGCGCCCGTCGGGCTTCGCGTAGACCGCCGCGAAATGCGCGCGGGGCAGCAGCCCGCGAACGAGCCGCGCCGTCTGGCCGCTGTCGACGAGGTCATCGATCACGACATAGCCCGTACCGTCCCCGGCCGCGGACGGCGGCTTCAGCACGACCGGCATGCCGCGCTGCTCCTCCTCATAGGATGCGATCGAGATCGTCTCGATTTGCCGGCAGCCGAGGATCCGCGCGACGATCGCGGCCGGCACAAGGCCGCCGCGCGCGACTGCGACAATCCCGGCGAATGGCCCAACCGCGCGCAGACGCTCGGCAAGCAGCGCCGTGTCGTCGTGCAGTTGGCTCCAGCTGATGGTCAGATACCGTGTGGCCATGATGCGCGCGTCGATAGCGCAGCGCGCAGGTAGTCGGCCAGTCAGTAAAGGCGCCCGCCATTCGGCACGGCGTGCTCGGGCGTTATCAGCACGACGGCGCCGTTGGCGTCGGGCACGCCGAGCGTCAGCACCTCGCTGATGAACGGACCGATTTGGCGGGGCGGCAGGTTGACGATCGCCATCACCTGCCGGCCGACGAGTGCGTCCGGGGTGTAGTGCGTCGTGAGCTGCGCCGATGATCGCCGGTGCCCAATCGCCGGTCCGAAATCGATGGTGAGCTTGAGCGAGGGTTTGCGTGCTTCCGGAAACGGTTCGGCGGCGATGACCGTGCCGACGCGAATGTCGACGCGCTCAAATGCGGAGATGTCGATTGGCGGGGCGGGATTGTCGTCCATGCGGCCAATTCACCAGCAAACCTGAAGACTTGGCAATTACCGTCTCCGGTGCCAGCGTATCATCATGATTGCCTTAGAGCCGCCCCCGTTCCGGCTGGACGGCAAGCGCGCCATCGTGACGGGGGCCAGCTCCGGGATCGGTGCGGCCGCCGCGCGGGCACTTGCCGCTGCTGGGGCTCATGTCGTCTTGATCGCCCGTCGCCGCGATCGCCTTGGGACTGAGGCGAGCGCGCTGCGCGCCGCCGGCCATTCCGCCGAAGCTCTCCCGCTCGACCTGACGGATACCGACGCCGCAGCCGCCGCGATTAGCGCGCTCCCGCCGGCGGACATTCTGTTCAACAACGCGGGCGTCAACGCCCCGCGCCCGGTGCTCGAAGCCACGCTCGCTGATTTCGACTACCTGTGGTCGGTCAACGTCCGTGCGGCCTTCGCTGTGGCACAGGCCGTGGCGCGCCGGATGGTCGATGCCGGAAAAGGCGGCAGCCTCATTCACACGTCGTCGCAGATGGGCCACGTCGGCGGCCCGCGCCGCGTCCTCTACTGCGCGACCAAATCCGCCGTCGAGGGCATGAGCCGGGCGATGGCCGTCGAACTCGCGCCGCACCGCATCCGCAGTAACACCGTCGCGCCCACGCTGGTGGAGACCGAGTTGACGCAAGGCTGGATGGCCGACACAGCGTTCATGGAGAGCCTGCTGCGGCAAATCCCGCTCGGCCGGCCGGCGATGCCGGAGGAGGTCGCGGCCGCCGTGGTCTTCCTTGCATCCGACGCCGCGGCCATGATCACCGGCACCTCGCTGCGCGTGGATGGCGGCTGGACGGCTCAATAGACAATCGAGGAAAGACAGTTGAATGCGTGACTTCCATCACCCCGGCCGTAGCCCGGTCTATTCCGACCACGGCATGGCGGCGACCTCGATGCCGGCCGCGACGCTGACGGCACTCGACGTTTTGCGCGCGGGCGGCAACGCGCTCGACGCGGCAATCGCGGCCGTCGCCGTCCTCTGCGTGATCGAGCAGCACTCGACCGGTATCGGTGGGGACTGTTTCTGTCTGTACGCGCCGGCCGGCACGGGCCGCGTGATCGCGATGAACGGCTCTGGCCGCGCGCCGGCGGCGGCGAGCCTCGACCGGCTGCTCGATGCCGGCGTCACGACGATCGACCCATGGTCGGCGCATGCGGTGACAATCCCCGGCGCGATCAGCGCCTGGAACGCGCTGCTCACGGCGCACGGCACAAAGGGCCTCGACGAGTTGTTGCGCCCTGCGATCGGCTTCGCCGAGGACGGATACCGCGTGCACAACCGCGTCGCCTATGACTGGGGCCGGGCGGAGGAAAAGCTTCGCCGCAACAACACGCTCCGCTTCCTCCCACGCGACGGTCACGCCCCGGCGGTGGGCGATCGGTTCGCTCTGCCCGAACTGGCCGAGACGCTGCGCGCGATCGGGCGCAACGGGCCGAGCGCGTTCTATCGGGGACGGATCGCGGCGAGCATGGTGGCCGCGTTGCGGTCACGCGGCGGTCTGCACACGGAGGAAGACTTCGCCGCCGGTGAGACCGCCGCCATGTTCGTCGAGCCGATCAGCACGCGCTGGCGCGGGCTCGACATTTTCGAGTGCCCGCCGAACGGCTCTGGCATCCATGTGCTGATGATGCTCGGCGTGCTTGGCGGCATGGAGAACCCGGCCGCGGATGGCCCGCTCGGCGCGCTTCGTCTGCACCGGCATATCGAGAGCGCGCGTTTGGTTTACCGCGACCGCGACGCGTTCCTGGCCGATCCCGCGCAGGTGGACGTTCCGGTTGCGCACCTGCTCAGCGCCGAGTATTTGGACGGGCTGCGCGCGCTGATCAGCGACGAACGCGCGATGACGACGCTGCCGCCGCCGGGCGAGACCGCGTATTCGCGACACGATGACACGGTCTATCTCTGCGTCGTCGACCGCGACGGCAACGCGTGCAGCTTCATCAACTCGCTGTTCCAAGGGTTCGGCTCCGGCATCCTGGCCGACGAGGCCGGCGTGATGCTGCAGAACCGCGGCTTCGGTTTTACGATGGAGCGCGGCCATCCGAACTGCATCGCGCCGAACAAGCGGCCGTTGCACACAATCATTCCGGCCATGGTGATGAAGGACGGCGAAGCGGTGATGCCGTTCGGCGTGATGGGCGGGCATTTTCAGCCGATGGGGCAGAGCTGGTTTCTGTCGAACATGGTCGACCATGGTCTCGACATCCAAGCCGCGCTCGATGTTCCGCGCATCTTCCCATATCGCGGCGTCGTCGATCTGGAGCGCGGCGTGCCGGCGGAAGCGGCGGACCAATTGGCGCGGATGGGCCACACGGTCCGCACGGCGGAACTGCCGCATGGCGGCGGGCAGGCGATCTGGATCGACCGCGCGCGTGGTTGTCTGATCGGCGGGTCCGATCCGCGCAAGGACGGTCTGGCGCTGGGGTATTGATGCGATGACCCGCATGCAAGCCCTCGTCGAACCCTGTGACCTGACCGCAATCGAGGCGCGGCGCCGGATCGGCGATGGCCGTCTCACGTCAGAGGCGCTGGTCGAAAGCTGCATTGCCCGCACGCTCGCGGTCGATCACGCGGTCAACGCGATGGTCTCGCCCGATTTCGACCGCGCGCGGGAGGCGGCGCGCGCCGCCGACGTGGCCGTCGCGCGCGGCGATCCGCTCGGCGTGCTGCATGGTCTCCCGGTCGGGGTGAAGGATCTGCAACCGGTTGCGGGCCTACGCACGACATTCGGCAGCCCGCTGTTTGCCGATCATGTGCCGACCGATGACTGCAACGTCGTCGCGCGCGTGCGGGCAGCGGGCGGGATCGTGCTTGGAATGACGAACACGCCCGAGTGGGGCGCGGGGGCCAATACGCGAAACGACGTGCATGGCCCGACTGGAAATCCATTCGACCCGGCCCGCTCCGCCGCCGGCAGCTCGGGCGGCTCAGCGGTTGCGCTCGCGACCGGCATGGTACCGATCGCCACCGGATCGGACACCGGCGGCAGCCTGCGCAACCCGGCGGCCTTCTGCGGCGTGGTCGGTCTTCGCCCGACGCCCGGCTATGTCGCCGATGACCGGCGCGTCAACGGCTGGTCGCCGCTCCCGGTCCCGGGACCAATGGCGCGCACCGTGGACGACGTCGCGATGCTGCTGTCGGTCATGGTTGGCGAGGATCCGCGCGACCCGCTATCGCCGCAGCCGTCGCGTGAGCTCTCGCCGGTCGCGCATGCGGACCTTTCGCGGCTGCGCGTCGCGTTATCACCGGATTTGCGCTTCGCGCCGACCGAGCGGGCCATCGCCGACGCGTTCGCCGAAAAGACCGCGCTGTTCACCGGCTATTTCGCCGACGCGATCGACGCGGCCCCCGACTGCACCGGCGCCGATGAGGCGTTCGCGGTGCTGCGCGCCGTTGATTTCCTCGCAAAGCACCTGGACCGCTACCGCGCCCACCCGGATCAGATCGGCCCGAACGTTCGCGCGAACGTGGAGGAGGGGCTTGGCTATTCGGCCGAGGATGTGGCGATGGCGATGTCCGCGCAGACCGCGATGCATCGGCGCTGGCAGGCGTTCTTCCGCGACCATGACCTGCTGATCACGCCCTCGATTACCATCAGCCCGCGGCCGTGGACCGAGCTTTATCCGACGCACATCGATGGCCGTCCGACGCGGTCCTATTACCACTGGCTTGCGCTCGCCTACGCCGTGACGCTGGTCGGGCATCCGGCGATCAGCCTGCCTGTCGGGCTCGATCACGCCGGAATGCCGTTCGGGTTGCAGATCGTGGGCCCGCGCGGCGGGGAGGCGAAGCTGTTGGCCGCCGCCGCGGCGCTGGAACGGCGGCTCGCCGACGACC
This sequence comes from uncultured Acetobacteraceae bacterium, assembly GCA_964434035.1. Classification (GTDB taxonomy): domain Bacteria; phylum Pseudomonadota; class Alphaproteobacteria; order Acetobacterales; family Acetobacteraceae; genus CAYSTX01. The sequence goes on along the minus strand of CAYSTX010000037.1, from coordinate 1,505 downwards.
CGCGCACCGCGCGGCCCGCCCCGGATCTGCGTCGCCTGATGACGGCGCCGCCGATCAAGGACGCCTTGCGTGCGGAGAACCATGCAACCAACAGCAGCGGCCGATAGCGCTATATGCCGCACGCCCTTTCAACCTTGGTCGCCATCGCCGCCATCTGGTTCGCAGCCACGGTGACGCCGGGGCCGGACTTTCTGGTGACCAGCCGTACGGCAATGGTTTACGGACGCGAAGCTGCGCACCGGACCGTTTTCGGGCTCGCCCTTGGAACCGCCGTTTGGGGATTGAGCGGGTTCTTCGGCGTCCATGCGTTGTTCCTCGCGGCACCGTGGCTTTATGTCTCGCTCAAGCTCGGCGCCGGCGCTTATCTCTGCTGGCTCGGCGCGCGCTTGCTGTTCGGCAGCCTCCGACCGGCGTCGACCGCGCACGCGGAACCGCGCGCGCTGCGGGCGGGATCGGCGTTTCGGCTTGGGCTGATCACCAATCTCGCGAACCCGAAGGCAGCGCTGTTCACCGCCAGCATGTTCGCGGCCACGCTTCCGCCCCGTCCGCCGGTTTGGCTCGGACTGGCGTCGGCGGCGATCATGGTGTCGATCGCGCTCGGTTGGTACAGCCTCGTCGTCCGGCTGCTGACGATGTCGCGAATCGCGGCCGCGTATCAGCGGGCCGGACGGTGGGTTGACCGTGTTGCCGGCGCCGCGTTCGCCGCGATCGGGCTCCGTCTTCTGTGGGACTCGCGGGCCTAGCTGCTCGTGGACGCGTTGCCGCTTGTGAACGCGTTGAACGTGATCAGCGTGTAGGTGTCGGTGACGCCCGGCAGCGTCTGGATCCGTTCGGTCACGAACAGGCCAATGTCCTGCTCGGGCTCAAGGTAGAATTTCCCGAGCAAATCGTATTGCCCGGACGTTGAGTAGAGCTCCGACAGCTCGAGGATCGTGTCGGCCGCGACGCGCGCGACCGCGTAGGCCTGTCCCATCTCGCATTTGATTTTGACAAATATCGCGCGCATGCGGAGCCTCCTTATGCCGGTCCGGTGGGCGCGCACTCTGCGCCAGGATCGGCCGCCAGGGGAGGGGATGAAGAATGGACGCTTTGCCGTCGGACCGTCGCACACGCATCGCTGAACGCATGGGCGGAAAGGTGCTCGCCGACGCGCTCGTGGCGCAGGGCATCGAGCATGTGTTCGCGGTGCCGGGTGAGAGCTATCTCGACGTGCTCGATGGCCTTTATACGGTCCGCGACAAGCTCCGCCTGATCACCTGCCGGTTCGAGGCGGGGGCCGTGAATATGGCGGAGGCCTGCGGCAAGCTGACCGGCCGGCCGGCGGCGGCGATGGTCACGCGCGGGCCAGGCGCCTGCCACGGCGCGATCGGCGTGCACACGGCGATGCAGGACAGCACGCCGATGCTGCTGTTCGTCGGGCAGATCCCGTTTGGGGAAACCGACCGCGAGAGCTTCCAGGAAGTCGATTACCGCAAGATGTTCGGCCCGCTCGCGAAATGGGTCAC
>CAYSTX010000036.1:0-21062 GCA_964434035.1 uncultured Acetobacteraceae bacterium | reverse complement strand
CAGCTCACCCGCCTCGACCAGCACCACATCGCCTTTGCGGAGCGAGGTGCCGGGCACGGACTCAGTCTTGCCGTCCGGCAGCAGCCGGCGCGCGACCGCGTCGGACTTGGTGCGCCGCAGGAACGCCGCCTGCGCCTTGCCGCGCCCTTCGGCGACGGCTTCGGCAAAGTTGGCGAACAGCACGGTGAACCAGAGCCAGATGTTGATCTGCAGCGCGAACCCGAGATGCGCACCACCAGTCAGTACGCTTCGGATCAACAGCACGGTCGTCAGGATCGAGACGATCTCGACCACGAACATGACCGGGTTGCGCCACAGCGTCGCCGGGTTGAGCTTGACGAACGACTGCCCGATCGCCGGCAACACGATCTTCTTATCGAAGATCGATGTCGAGCGCTCACGCGATGCGTGCGCGGCCGGCGTCAGTGTTGATGTTGACATATCCATTTTGTTTTTTGCCGATCTGCTTCGCTCAGTAGAGCGTGTGGTTCAACATCGCGACCTGCTCGACGACCGGCCCGACGGCGAGCGCCGGGAAGAACGTCAAGCCGCCGACGATCAGGATCACGCCAATCGCCAGGCCGACGAACAGCGGGCCGTGCGTCGGAAACGTGCCGGCCGATGGCGGCAAGGTCTTTTTCGCCGCCAGCGAACCCGCAACCGCGAGCGCCGGGATGACGAAGAAGAACCGGCCGATCATCATCGCGATCGCCAGCGTCGTGTTCCAGAATGGCGTGTTCGCGCTCAATCCCGCGAACGCGCTGCCGTTGTTGCCGGTGGCCGAGGTGTAGGCATACAGCGCCTCACTGAAACCATGCGGCCCGGCATTCGCCAGACCAGCGAGCGGCCCCGGCAGGACCACGGCAACCGCCGTGAAGCCGAGGATCGACAGGGGCAGGCAGAGGATCGCGAGCATGGTCATCTTCACCTCGCGCGCCTCGATCTTCTTGCCGAGATACTCGGGCGTCCGCCCGACCATCAGGCCTGCGACGAAGACGGCGATGATGGCAAACAGGATGAAGCCGTAGAGACCCGACCCGACGCCGCCGAAGATGATTTCACCTAGCATGATGTTGATCATGGGGATCATCCCGCCGAGCGGAAGGAAGCTATCGAACATCCCGTTGACCGCACCGCACGACGCATCGGTGGTGACCGTCGCGAACAAGGCCGCGCCGGGGATTCCGAACCGGATCTCCTTGCCCTCCATGTTACCCATTGACGGGTCCATGCCGAGATGCGCCAGGATCGGGTTGGCGTGCCCCTCGGACCAGTAGATGACCGCGACACCGGCGAGGAACATCAGGCCCATGGCAGCGAACACCGCCCAACCCTGCCGCTCGTCACCGATCATACGGCCGAACATGTTGGTCAGCGCGGCGCCGATCGCGAAGATCGACAGCATCTGCACGAAGTTGGTCAGTGCCGTCGGGTTCTCGAACGGATGCGCGGAGTTGACGTTGAAGAAGCCACCGCCGTTCGTGCCGAGAATCTTGATCGCTTCCTGCGACGCGACCGGGCCCATGGCGATCGACTGCTTCGCACCCTCAAGGGTCGTCGCGTCGATGGCGCCGTGCAAGGTCTGCGGCATGCCCTGCCAGACGTAGAACAGCGTGATGACAATCGAGAGCGGGATCAGCACGTAGATCGTCAGCCGGGTGATATCGACCCAGAAATTGCCGATGCTCTTGGCCGACCGGCGCGAGAATCCACGAATGACCGCCACCGCCATCGCGATGCCGGCCGCGGCGGACGCGAAGTTCTGCACGGTGAGCCCGGCCATCTGGACCAGGTAGCTCATCGTCGTCTCGCCGCCGTACGACTGCCAGTTCGTGTTCGTCAGGAAGCTGATGGATGTGTTGAAGGCGAGGTCCGGGGAGATCGGACCCTGACCGTCAGGGTTGAGCGGTAGCATTGTCTGAAACCGCTGCAGTCCGTACAGCGCCAGGAAGCACATGATCTTGAACGCGATCATGGCGATCGCATACTGCGACCAACTCTGTTCCTGGGTCTCGTCAACGCCCATCAGACGGTACGCACCACGCTCGATCGGGCGCAACACGGGCGCGAGGAAAACGGGTTTGCCGTCGTAAAGCCGCGTCATGAACCCGCCGAGCGGGCGCGTGATCGCGATGATGATCGCACTGAACAGTGCGATCTGGATCCAGCCTATAAGGGTCATCGATGCACCGTCAGAATTTTTCGGGCCGCACGAGGGCGATCACGAGGTAGACGAGCAGGAAAGCGGTGACGAGACCGCCCAGAGCGTAATCGAACACCATCACGCGGCCCTCACAGGATGCCGCATAGACGGACATAACCGGCGCACGCCGCGAACGCGACGACGCCGCCAAGCACATAGATGACGTCGAGCACAGAATCCTCCTATCGAGATCTGGAAAGGTATCGTCCTCGGCACATAGGAATTCGATAGAGGGGGAAGGGGGCGTCTATATCGAACTTATAGGAATCATCGATATCGAAATTATAGAATCACCGCTTAGCGTTGGATCCGTCCGCCCCGTGAACGTCCATCACGCCGCCGGCCAGCCGAGTACGGGCCGCGTCGGCGCGCAGCGACCGACCCCGCGCGGGCCAGCGAAGGCTCGCAAGGCCACGCGGTACGAGAATGACGAACACAATGATGACGAGCCCGATCGCCATCAGGTTATAGACGACGCCGACGAACCGCATCGCCTCGGTCGCGCCATAGAGCAGCAGCGCGCCAACGAACGGACCCCAGATCGTGCCAATTCCACCGAAGACCGCCATCGCGATGATGACGGCGCTGTTGCCGGACGACCCGAGCTGCGGGTCTACCAGCCGAACGTAGAAAGCGAAGAGGCCGCCGGCGAGACCCGCGACGGAGGACGAGAGCGCGAAGCCGAGCACCTTGTAGCGGGCGACATTAATCCCGAGACTGCCGGCGAGCACCTGATCCTCCCGGATCGCGAGCATCATCGGGCCAAGCCGCGTGCGCCGAACCAGTACCGCGAGCAGCAGCATCACCGAGACCGTGACGCAGAGGACAAGTCCGTACGATACCTGCTGCTGAGCAAGCGCGTCGCGCGGCAGGCCGGCGAACGTGCCGAAATCATGCAGACCGAACGGACCGCCGGTCAGGTTTTGCCAGTTTGTGGCGACAAGCTGAACGATCTCGCCGAAGCCGAGTGTCACGAGCGCCAGATAATGCCCGCGGACGCGCAGCGCCGGAAAACCGACCGCGCCGCCAATCGCGCCGGTGATGAGCGCCCCGAAGATGAGCGCCACGTACGCGTTGAGCCCGAGATCCTGCACGCCGAGTGCGGCCGCATAGGCGCCGATCGCGAAGAACGCTGCGTGGCCGAACGACACCTGCCCGGTGTAGCCGCTGAGCAGATCCCAGCTCGTCGCGAGCAGCGCCCAGATCAGCGCCTGCGTCGCGATATGAAGCACGAAGGGTGCCGAGATCAGCAGCGGCAGTGCGGCCGCGATCACCGCGACGACCGTAATGACAACCGCCCGGGTCACGGCGCGCGCGACAAGATGCCCTGCGGCCGGACCAGCAGGACGATGATCATCAGGGCAAAGGCGATGACACTGGTCCATTCGGACGGGATGACCAGCACGGACAGGGATTCGGTCAGGGCGACGATGAAGCTGGCGACCAGCGCGCCCGGGATGTTGCCCATGCCGCCCAGGATGGTGATCGCGAACGCCTTCAGCGTCAGCTGAAACCCGACCGCCGGATAGACCGTAAAGATCGGCGCCATCAGCGCGCCGCCGAGGCCGGCGAGACCGCAGCCGAGGCCCATGGTCAGCGTGAAAATATATGGCAGCGGGATGCCCACCGCCTGCGCCGAGGTCGGGTTCTGCGCCACGGCGCGGATCGCGATGCCCTGCCGGTGACACTGCAGGAAAGCAAACAGGACGCCGAGCGTCGCGCAGGCGATCAGGAAGATCAGCGCCCGCTGATTGGTCAGATAGGTGAATGTGAGATCGATCCCGCCCCCGACCAGCGGCGGCACCCGCAGATAGTCGCCGCCCGCAACGCCCAGCATCGCGTTCTGCATTAGCGTCGAGAGGCCGAGCGTCAGCACGAGATAGAGCGCGCCCGGCGGTCTCCGCCCGAGCCTCCGCTGCAATGGCCGTATCAGTCCCGGATAGACCGCGAGACCGACCACGAAGGACGCGATGGCCGCGAGCGGCAGGGAGACGGATGGCGGCAACCCGAGCACGACAATCGCGAGGAACGCGACATAGCCGCCGAGCGTAAAGAACTCGCCGTGCGCCACGTTCACTACGTCAAGCACACCGAACACCAGCGTCAGCCCGACCGAGAACAGCGCGTAGATGCCGCCGAGGACGAGGCCGAGCACGACGAATTCGAGGATCTCCTGGGTCATACGGACGCCACTGCCTCCCCGAGGTAGAGCCGCCGGATCCGGTCCGACGCGCGCAGCTCGGCCGCACTACCGCCAAACGCGTTGCAGCCCATATCGAGCACGAGAATGCGTTGCGCGGCGGCCAGGATGGTCTCGACGTTCTGCTCGACGATCAGCAGCGTGACACCGTCCCGGTTGAGCCGGTCAAGCTGCTCGTACACCTCGTCGATCGCGACCGGCGACAAAGCCGCCGATGGTTCGTCCAGGATCAGCAGACGCGGGCTCACCATCAGCGTCCGGGCGATCGCGAGCAGCCGTTGCTGCCCGCCGCTGAGGCTGCCGGCGCGCTGACTGCCGCGCTCGCGAAACAGCGGGAAGCGATCGAGCACATGGTCTATCGCGGTCGTCACGGCCCGACGGTCCCGCAGCGTATAGCCACCGAGGATCAGGTTTTCCCGCACCGTCATGTCAGGAAAGATCCCGCCCGCCTGCCCGACGTAGCCGATGCCGAGCCGCATCACCTTGTCCGGCGACAGGCCGATCAACGACTTGCCCCCGAACGCGATGCGTCCGTCGAAAATCTGGGCATAGCCGAACACGGACTTGACCAGCGTCGATTTGCCGGCGCCGTTTGGCCCGATGATGCCGACGACCTCGTTCGCAGACACGGTCATATCGACGCCCTGCAGGATCTCAAGCCGCCCGTATCCGGCGCGGAGCCCCGCGATCTCGAGCATCGTCATGCGTGCTCCCGCCGGCGCGAGCCGAGCAGCGCCGCGATCACGCGCGGGTCAGCGCCGACCTCGTCCGGCGTGCCTTCGGTGATCGTCTCGCCATGGTCGAGCACGATGAGCCGGTCGCACAGATCCATCACGAACCGCATGTCGTGCTCGATCAGCAGCATGGCGCGGCCGGCCGCCCGCTGCGCGCGGATGATCTCGCCGATCCGCCCGCGCACAACAGGGTTGACGCCAGCCAACGGCTCGTCGAGCAGCAGCAGATCCGGTTGCACCAGCAACTGCATGCAGAGTTCGAGCAGGCGCTGCTGCCCGATCGACAGCGTTTCCCCCGGCGTATCCGTCAGGTGATCGAGGCCCATATCGGCGAGCACCGCCGCCCCGCGCGCCTCCCATGCCTGCAGGCCGCGCCCAAGCGCCGCGATGCCGAGATTCTGCCAGACCGACAGCTCGCGAAAGATCTTCACCTCCTGAAACGTCCGGCCGATGCCGAGATGCGCGACCTCATGCAGCCGCAGCCCGGAGAGCGAGCGTCCATCATAAAGCACCGCGCCGCTATCCGGGCGGATCAGGTTCGTAATCATGTTGAAGACGGTGCTCTTGCCCGACCCGTTGGGGCCGATCAGCCCGACGACGGTGCCCGGTTCCACGTCGAATGAGCAACCCGCGACCGCGACCAACCCGCCGAAGCGCTTGCGCAGGTCGCGAACCGCAAGACGACCCACGCTTCGGCTCCTGGGCCCGGCGCCGCGCTCAGTTCGCCGCCTGCCACGCCCAGGGCGGAACCGGGCGATAGGCGGTGCCGAACTTCGCGGCAGCTTCGAGCGGGAACACGATTACCTTCTTGCCGTTCTGCACCTGCGCGACAATCGTATTGACCGGCATCCGGTGCCCCTCGGCGAGCGGCGTGAAGTGCCGCATGGCGACCGCGCCGACGAACGTCCCGCTCTCCATCGCCGCCGCGATCTTCTCGGGCTCGAGCGACCCAGCGTCATGGATCGCGCCGAGCGCCACGATCATCGAGTCATGCGCCTGCACCGCGAACGTCGATGGCGATGAATGCATGATGGCCTCGTACGCCTTCACCATGGGCGTTGTGACGGGCGTATTGTCGCTCGGCACCCAGCGCACGTTGACGAGCGTACCCTCCATCAGCTTGCCATTCTGCGCAACGAAGCTGTCGGCCGACGCGCTCGTGCCCATGTGGGCGATCTCCGCCGGAACGCGCAGCTCGTTGTATTGCTGATAAAGGACGACGGCGCTTGCGCCATACACCTCGCCAACGATCGCGCCGACGCCGAGCCGCTTGAACTTCGCGAGTTGCGGCGTGAGATCGAGCACGCCGTGCGGCACATATTCGTCATCGGCGACCGTGATGTCCGGCGCGTTCTTCGCTAGCCACTCGCGTGAAATGCGGGAGAAGTCGCGGCCGGCGTCTGTGTTTTCGTTCAGCATTGCGACACTCTTCGGCTTGACGAGCGTCGCGACCGCCGCGATCGTTGCCGTGGCAACGTCATTCGCGGTCGGGCTGAGCTGGAAGACGTATTCCATCTTCTTCGCGGCGATCGTGTTCCCGATCCCCATCGCGGCGGCGCAGCACGCAATGGCCGGCGTGTGCGCCTTCTGGAATTCCTCCATCACGCGCGCATAGACGTCGCTCGACAGGAACCCGATGCCGGCGTTGATCTTGTCGACCGTCAGCGCGCGCGTGACGGCATTGAGTGCCACGTCCGCGCGGCCCTCATCGTCGTAGTATATGACCTCGATCTTCGCGGGCTGGCCGCCGACCGTGTAATCCTTGGCGATCCGATCGACCGCGACCTGCATTCCGGCCTTCATCTGCGCACCGACATCCGCGCTAACGCCGCTCAGCGTCACGAATGCGCCGATCTTGACCGTCATCTCCTGCGCCGATGCCCATCCGGAAGGCAGACCCACGACGGCCAAGCAAACGGTCAGCAGACCGAACAGACGCAGGACACGGTTGGGTGCACGCATGAGCCGAATTCCCTTCACACCACGCTTACGAGCGATCCCCGCAAGCGATGTCGGTCCTCACAACCAAAAATCATGCCGCATCCGCGTCCGCGGTGACATAGCCGAGCGCGCGATCCGCCGCCCGCTCGGCCTCGGTGCGCGCCGCCGGCTCGCCGAGGCCGCCCCCGCCCGATGTTTCAAGGCGAATGATATCGCCACGCCGCAAGCGCAGGTTGCCGAGCTTCGACGGCAGCGCCTCGCTTTCGCCGTCGCGGATCAGAAACAGCCGCCCCGCCCGGCCCGGCCCGCCGCCATGGAGCCCGTACGGCCGAAACTTGAAGCGCTCGAGGTTCGCGGTGAACACCGCCTCCGGACAATCCACTCGCCATTCGCGGACAAGGCCAAGCCCGCCGCGCCGCCGTCCCTCGCCGCCCGAGTTCGGCAACAACCCGTAGCTGACGATGCTGAGCGGCGTCTCGCTCTCGATCATCTCGATCGGGATATTGGCGTTGTTGTGCATGCCGCAGGAATAGGCATTCGGGCCGTCTTCGGCCGGATGGCCGCCGCCACCGCCGACCTCGATTTCGACCAGCACGTCGCGGCTGCCATCGTCGCGGATCGTCTGAAAGCTGCACACGTAACTGACGCCGTAATAGGCGGCCGGGATGCGATCGGGTACCGCCTGTTGCAGCGCGCCCAACAGAGTTGTCGCCAGCCGATGCGTCACCACCACGCGGTTCGCGACCGGCGCCGGATGCCGCGCGTTCACGATCAGCCCTTCCGGCGCGATCACGCGCACCGGCCGGTAGCAGCCCGCGTTGGCCGGGATCGGCTCATCGGCGCACGCCATCACAGCATACGCGACGGCCGAGCCGGAGGACGCCAGCGTCGCGTTGATCGGGCCAAGCGCCTGCGCGCCGCAGCCCGACAGATCGACCACCATCGAATCGCCACTGATTTCGACCGCCGCGTGGATGCGGATCCGCCCGTCCGTCAGGCCGTCGTCGTCGATGAAGTCCTCGAACTCGTATCGCCCGTCCGGCATCCGGGCGATCATCGCGCGCATCGCCTGCTCGGACGCATCGAGGATCTGCGCGCAGGCCCGCACCACGGTCTCCGCGCCATAGCGCGCGGCCATGCGCTGCAGGTTCGCTTCCCCCACCGCGAGCGAGGCAACCTGCGCCTGCAAATCACCCCACAGCATGTCGGGCCGGCGCACGTTCTGGCGCATCACTGCGACCAGATCCTCATTGAGGACGCCGGCGCGATACAGCTTCAGCGGCGGGATCCGCAGCCCTTCCTGAAACACCTCCGTCGCCGTCGCACCATAGCTTCCGGCGGAGATGCCGCCCATGTCGAGATGATGGCACACCGTCCCGACGATCGCGATCCGCCTTCCGCCGGCAAAGACGGGTCGAAACGCCAGAATGTCCGGGATATGCTGTCCGCCGCAGTACGGATCGTTGGTGATGATAACGTCGCCGTCTCGCCACTGATCGAGCGGCACGAATTCCCGCACCAGCGTCAGCAGCCCTGCGCCCATGGAGTTGAGGTGCTGCGGAATGCGCGCCGATTGCGCGACGTTGTAGCCGTCGGCATCGAACACGGCGGTCGAGTAGTCGAGCAATTCGCGCACGATGGTCGAGCGGCTGGTGCGCCAGATGGTCACGTCCATCTCCGCCGCCGCCGCCGTCAGCGCGTTGCGCATGATCTCGAGGTCGATCGGGCCAAGCTTGGTCATGGCGTGATCCGGTTCGCGATGAGGGCGGCATTCGACCCCGGTGCGCATCGCCAGCCGTCAGCGATAAACACCGTCGTATAATCTTCCTCGATCAGCGCCGGTCCCACGATCGGGCCACGAAGCCCGGCGCGCGCATGGACCGGAACGTCCCGCCACGCGCCGCCGAGAAACACCGGCCGCGTGCGCGCTGCCGCCGCCTCCTGCCGCTCCACAATTTGCTCCCCGTCGGCGCGGGGCAGCCGGCCGGTGACGGTCAAACGGAGCGTAACGATCTCGACCGGGTCGGTTTCATTCGCATAGGAAAACCGACTCCGGTGCAGTACGTGAAACGATGCGATCAGCGCGGCGAGCGTCGCCTCGTCGGGCGCAACGTCGCCCCACGGAACGACCAGCTCGAAGGCTTGTCCGTGATACCGCATATCGGCCGAGAGGCTGACGGACACGGTCTCCTCCGGCAGCCCGTCCTGCGCGACCAGCGCACGCCCCTGCTCGCGCAACGCCGCACAGGATGCGACGATTTCTGGCAGATTCTCCGGAATCGCCCGCACGATGCGGCTTCGCGCGATATCGTGCACGATGTCGGATTGCAGGATGCCGAATGCCGAAAACGTGCTCGCGTCGGCCGGAAAGATTACCTCGGTCACGCCGAGCTCGTCCGCAACATCGAGCGCATGCAGCCCGCCCGCACCGCCATACGACAGCAGGCCGAAATCGCGCGGATCGAGACCCTTCTCAAATAGGCTCAGCCGGATCGCCGCCGCCAGCGCCGCGTTCGTCACCGCGAGCACGCCGGACGCCGCGACATCAGCATCAAGCCCGAGCGGGGTCGCCACGCGCATATCAATCGCCGCACGCGCGCCGTCACGGTCGAGCGGCATCGCGCCGCCCAGGAAATACCCAGCATCGAGCCGGCCGAGGGCGAGGTTCGCGTCCGTCACCGTCGGCTCGGTCCCGCCGCGGCGATAGCAAACCGGGCCAGGACGCGCGCCGGCGCTGCGTGGCCCGACCGTCAGCCGGCCACCCGACGCTACCGCGGCAATCGACCCGCCACCCGCGCCGATCGTGCGGATTTCGACCATCGGCAAGCGGACCGGCAATCCGTCGATCTCGCCCTGCGTCATCTGCGTCACCGCGCCGTCACGCACAACGCAGACGTCAAAGCTCGTGCCGCCCATGTCGATGCCGACGAGGTTCGGCCGGCCCAGCGCCTCGGCGGCCCGCAGCGCGGCGAGCGCCCCGCCGCTCGGGCCGGACAGCAGCAGCTTCACTGGCTGTTCCGCCGCAATCTCAGGGCTGCACACGCCGCCGTTGGACTGAACGAGCAACAGCCGCGCCGCGAGCCCATGCGCCGCCATCCGCCCGCGCAGCTGAGCGAGATAAGCGCGCATGACGGGCAGCAGCAGCGCGTTCAGCACCGTCGTCGACGTCCGCTCATACTCGCGGATTTCGGGCGACACGTCGGTCGAGATGGAGACCGGCAGGTCCGGGAACGCCGCATTCAGCCGGGCCTTCAGCAACCGCTCATGCGCAGGATTGGCGTTCGCGTTGAGCAGCGTGATCGCGACCGTCTCCGGCCGCAGCGTCGCGACGCGCCCGATCACCGCGTCAATCGCCGCCTCCGTCGGCGCTTCCCGCACCGCGCCGTCCGCGCCCATCCGTTCCGCGAGGCCAATCCGACGGTCGCGCGCGATCAGCGCCGGCTCCCGACGGGGGCGCAACCCATAGACATCGCGCCGCGCATGCCGCCCGATTTCGAGCACATCCTCGAAACCGGCGGTCGTAATCAGCACCGCCGGCGGCAGCCGCCGCTCCAGCACCGCGTTAGTAGCAATCGTCGTGCCATGCAACACGAGGCGGATATCATCAAGCGCGAAGCCAAACCGCCGCGCCGCCTCATCGATACCGGCGATCAGGCCGATCGACGGATCCTCGGGCGTGGTCGGCGTCTTCAGGCTGCGGAGCAGGCCGGTGCGCGCGTCGTGTATTTGCAGGTCAGTGAATGTGCCGCCGATATCGACACCGATCCGGACCCCGTCCGAGTTCATCGCCACTCGCCTGAGGCTCCCCGGCCATTACGATCTCGGACGCGAGCGTAAGGCCGGATGATTGCGGGTGGCAAGGGTCAACGTTGCTACCCTTTCCGGAACGTTCCTAATCCCGGTCGAGGCCGCCGGCGGCGGCGCGCCGATCTTGCGCAGCAACGGCACCAGCAGCGCCGCCACGGCGAACGCGAGCATGATGGTGCGGAACGCGTCCGCGAAGGCGAGCGTGGAGGCCTCGCGGTAGGCCAGGTGCCACAGCTGCTCCAGCGCCGCCTGATGCCCGTCCTGCGGCGCGCCGGGCAACGCGGCGTAGCGTGCGGCCGTACTGGCCGTGAACCGGTTCATGGCACCATTGGTCGGCGTCAGGTGCGACGCGATCCGCAGAAAATGCAGGTTCGTCTCGTCGTTAATGATCGCCGCGCTGATCGCAATCCCGACCGCGCCACCGAGATTGCGCATCATGTTGAACAGGCCGCTCGCATATTTCAGCCGCTCAGGCGGCAGGCTGCCGAGACCGAGCGTGACGCTCGGCGCCACCGCGAATACCTGCGGAAAACCGCGCAACAGCTGCGGGACGAGCAGCTCCGCCGCTCCCCAATCATGCGTGATGAAACTAAAGCTCCACATCGACACCCCAAAGCAGGACAACCCGAACATCATCAGCCATCGCGTGTCGAACTTCCGCGCGAGGATGACGTAAATCGGCGTGCCGATCAGCGACGCGACGCCGGTGGAGAACAGCGCCGCACCCGTCTGCCACGCGCTGAACCCGCGCACGTAGCCGAGGAACAGCGGCGTCAAATAGATCGTCGTGAAGATGCCGACACCGGTTACGAACGACAGGAAACACCCGAGCGCGAAGTTCCGATTGCCGAACGCGCGCAGGTCAACGACGGGATTACGGTACGTTAGGCTGCGCACTCCGAACGCGACCAGCGATAACCCGGCGATCCACGCGCAGAGACGAATCGTGCTGTCGTCGAACCAGTTCCAGCGCGTGCCTTCCTCCAACACGTATTCCAGCGTGCCCAGCCCGACCGCCATCAGTGCGATGCCCGGATAATCCGCGCCGCGCAGCAGCGACAAATCCGGCTTGTCGATACGCACCAGCACCGGGATAAGCGCGGTGATGACCGCGCCGGGCAGCAGGTTCACGTAGAACAACCAACGCCAGCCGAGTTCGTCGGTGATCCAGCCCCCGATGACGGGTCCAAGCGTCGGCGCGATCGCGGCTATGGTGCCGACGACCGCGGCCGAATAGACGCGGCGGTGCCCCGGGAAATAATGGAACGATGACGTGAACACCGTCGGGATCATCGATGCGCCCAGCAGGCCCTGGATCGCGCGAAAGACGATCATGCTGTGAATGTCCCACGCGAGGCCGCACAACATGCTCGAGACGGTGAAGCCACCGGCCGACAGCGTGAACAGCCAGCGCGTGGAGAAGACGCGGGTCAACCAACCGGATAGCGGGATCATCACGATCTCGGCGATCAGATAGGCGGTCTGCACCCAGCTGATTTCGTCCTGGGCCGCCGACAGGCCGCCGCCGATGTCCTGCAGCGAGGATGCGACGATCTGGATGTCCAGCAGCGCGATGAACATGCCGCAGGTCATCACGGCGAACGGCACGATGGACGGCGGCTTGGCCGCCGTGTCGCTCATTGCGCGTCTCCCGCCCCCGTTCGCGTATCGACGCTGACCGTCGTCGACAGACCGGGCCGCAGCATGAACAGTTTCGGATCATCCGGATCGAGCGCGATCCGCACGGGCACGCGCTGCACGATCTTGGTGAAATTGCCGGTCGCGTTTTCCGGCGGGATGACGCTGAACGTCGCACCGGTTCCGGGCGCAAGATTAACGACATGACCGCGGAACGCGTGGCCGGGCAAAACGTCCGCGACGATCTGCGCCGTCTCGGTCGACTTCATGCGCGCGAGCTGGTCTTCCTTGAAGTTCGCGTCCACCCAAAGTCCGGCGGCCGGCACGATCGAAATGAGATACGCGCCCGCGGCGACGTAGGCGCCAACCTGCGCGGCACGGTTGCCAACGTAACCGTCGGTGGGCGCGCGCAGCTCGGTGTAGCCGAGGTTGAGCTTCGCGGTCTCTAGCTCCGCCCTCGCTTGCGCGACCGACGCGCTTGCCTCGGCAATCCGCGCGGTCAGCACGCGCAGCTCCTGCCGCGCCGCATCGACGCCGGCCGCCGACGCCGTGACGGCCGAGCGCTGCTCTTCATCAAGCGTCGCCGACAGCTGCGCCTGCTGACGCGAGCCGGCGCTGGTCTGCGCGAGGACACGATACCGCTCGGCGTCCTGTGCGGTGAAGGCCGCGCGCGCCGATTTGGATGCGTAATCCGCCTCCTCTTTGCGAATCGTCGCCTGTTGCATCACCAGCTGTGCCCGCAGACCGTCCAGCGTCGCTAGCCGCGCCGCTATGACCGCCGCCGCGTGATCGAGCGCCGCCTGATAGTCCCGCGCATCGAGCCGCACGAGCACCTGCCCCGCGCGCACACGCTCGTTGTCGCCGACCAGCACGGCTTCGACGAAGCCCGCGACATGCGGCGCGATCGGGGTGACGTTGCCGCCGACATAGGCGTCGTCCGTCGTCTCAATGAACCGCCCCTCGGTCCACCAGCGCTCACCATACCAGGCGACACCGCCGGCAACCGCCAGGACGAGACCCGCCAGCGCGGCCCGTCGCCGCAAACGCGGACGCGCGGTTACGCGAGGCTCGACGACGACGTCACGCCCGACCGTCACGTCAGACATGGTGCGCCTCCGCTGAAACGACCGCATCGCGTTCCAGCGTGCCGTGCCGGGCCCGGGTCCGTGCGTCCGCCGCGGCACCGGCCACGCTGCGGATCGTCGCCGGCGTCATCTCACGCCCCGTGTTCCGATCCACCATCATCAGATCGACGGGCGCGCCAGTCGTCTTGTCGACGAGCAGAACGCTTGGGCCCTCCGGCGCCAGATGGCGGTTGCCCCAGGCGAGCAACGCCCACATCACTTGGCGGAAATCGCGGCCTTGCTCCGTGAGGACGTACTCATAGCGTGGCGGCCGGTCCTGATAGCGCCGCCGCTCCATCATGCCGGCCTCGACCAGCGAGGTCAGGCGCCGGGTCAGAATATTGGGCGCGATGTCCAGGTTCTTCTGAAACTGCTCGAACCGCGTCGACCCCTGAAAGGCATCGCGGAGGATCAAGATGCTCCACCACTCGCCCACCCGTTCCAAGCTCCGGGCGATGGGGCACTGCTGACCTTCAAAGCTGGTGCGTCGCATGAGGATGCTCCTAACCCTACGGCGGGGCATATAGCGCTGTCGCTTGCATTATGCAAGTGACTACACGGACTTCCGCGTTTTCAGTGACTTAGCGGCTTTTAGAGCCTCGCCGCGGCGTTCCGATCAAAGAGGAAGAGCCGCGTCAGCGTCCCGTGCCCGAGCACCTCGCCCAGCTCGCGGAAACCGAAATACGGGATCAGAACCAGCTGCATAATGACGATCCCGGCGAGCGTCTCCCAAAGCTTGTAACCGAAGAGTTCCTGAACCGAGACGGCCACCGATCGGTCATGAAACAGGCCGACGACGATCTCCTCGATGACTGTGAGGATGACGAGAAAAATGAGAAACGAAACCGACTTGTAGAGGGTCGGCCAGATCAGAGGCCTCGTGCCGAAGCCCTCGCCGAGCCGCATTGCATCGCCGATGAGGATGAATTTCGCCAGCACGGCAGCCTTGACGGCGGCAATGCTCAAGGGCGTGAAGTTGACACCATGTTCGTGCAAAACGGCGGCTTTTAGCAGCAGCACCGCGCCGATGGTTATGAAGAGGTAGACGGCAATGACCACGAATTCCTTGAACTCGTGCACGCCGCGCTCGCGAAGTGTCGGTTTTGCAATGGCCTCTGCCACGAACGCCTCCCTGCCGCTTCACGAGCCGGGCGCCGGTGAATGCGTTTGCCGGGCGGCCAGCGACTGACTGCGCGACTATAGACGAAGGCCGGCACGATGGGGCGATCCATCGTGCCGGCCGGCCGTCATCGTTCGTCTAGTGCAGAATAATTTCGACCCGCCGGTTCTGCGGCTCACGTACGCCGTCGGCGGTCGGCACAAGTAGATGCGTCTGGCCGAAGCCTTGGATCGAGATTTCGTTCCGCGGCACGCCGTCGCGCACTAGCTCGGCGGCCACGCTCTGCGCACGGCGAACCGACAGGCGCTGGTTATACGCGGGCTTGCCCGACGTGTCCGTGTAGCCGTTGACCTCGATCCGCGTCGTCTGGGTCGACCGCGAGGTTTGCGCGGCCTGCGCGATAACCTGCCGCGCCCGGTCCGTCAGGTCCGCGCGGTCCCAGTCGAAGAACACCAGATAGGTGCGGGCCGGCGCGGCCGCGGGCGGGACCGCAGCCGGCGGCGGGGGCGGCGGCGGTGTGCGCCCGAAATTGTATCGCACGCCGAGCAGGATCGCGTAGTTGTAGTTCGTCGTCTTGATATCCCCGGTCGCAAGGGTACGGCCGGTCCGGACCGACTGAACCGAGGCACTGAATTTCTGCTCTTCGGTGCCGAAGAACCGGAATTCCGTCGTGATCGCCAGCCCCGGCACCTGCTCGATCGGGAAGCCGGCGCCGACAATAGCCTGATAGGCGAAGGCCGTTTTCGAGCCGCTGTAATGAAAGCGCGGCGAGTCCTGCAAGGTGTTCGTCAGGAAGGTGACGTTGTTGTTGCCCAGTTCCTGCCAGCCGGCACCAATACCGGCGCCGATATACGGCGCGATCCAGGGGACATCCGGGATGTCGAAGTCATAGAGCGCGTTGACCATCACCGCGGGGGTCTGCTGGTAGCCCCTGTGGGTATTAACGCTGCTTAAGGCGCCCGTGCTGGTCAGGATCGGGCCGGCAATCCCCTTAATCTTGTCGACGTCGTTGCCGCGGTAGCTGCCTTCAACCTCCACCCGGAGGCCGTTCCCAAACCCCCAGCCAAGGCTAGCCAGCCCGGTGAAGCCGGCATCGAAGTTGACTTTTCCGTTCCGGCGCGGAAAGCCGAGTGTCGTGATGGCGTTATTGATCGGTCCCGACTGTTTTAGGCTGTAGCCCTCGAGGAAGTTCACGCCGACGCCGCCCCCGATGTAGAGGCCCTCGACAGGCATGTAATTGGTCTGAGCCCATGCCGGCGCACCGGCCAGGAACCCACCGGCTAGAGCTGTCGCGACAAATAGCTTGCGCAGCGTACTGCCCGACTTTGTCGCCAATGGCTCGACAGGGAGAGAATGCATCATGGCCTAGCCTCCTGAGTGAGCTGGTCTTTTCATTCAGAACCGGTCTGGCTTAGCAACGAATAGCTCATTGAAGCGCAAACTCAACCGCGTGTCACCCAGTTTTCTACCGAAACGGGTCACCGTTTCGACATAAGCGGACCGTCGGCAGTCGTTAAAGCACTGAAACCGGTCGCGCGGCGGGCGTTTCTGTGAGCCGCACCGACGTCTGGAGTATCAGACGCGACGAACCGCCTTGTTACTATGCGAATTCGGCATTGATAACGATGGTTGCGGACCTGATTTCCGATGCGTCCCGCGCCGGCTGACAGGCTGGCGACGGCCGCCGGCACTCACGACGAGAGTCCTTGCGGAAGCCGGCCGGTGCGCTCATCGTCCACTGCGGCGGCGAATGGGGTGTGGCCAATAATCGACGAGTACGCGTCCTGGCATGAATCCTGGCTACTCAGCGTACCAATCATTACGCTGAACGTCATCATCCATGTCTATGGTCTGGTTCGGATTGATACGAGATTGGTGCCGTTTCTCGTTCAGCAAATGGTGAGGCGCAGCCAGACGACGCGGCTTTGCGTTATTATGGGAGTGACCGCCTTCCTGGCGACAATACTCCATGCCATCGAGGGCGCGACTTGGGCGGGGGCCTACCTAACCGTTGGCGCCCTCCCGAAAGTCCGGCTGGCGATGTTGTACTCCATCAACGCGATGACGACCTACGGGCATATCAGCACGGAGCTTGATACCCACTGGAGAATGATGGGGGCGCTTGAGGCGCTGAATGGCATCATTCTGTTCGGCCTAACCACGGCGTTTATGTTCGCGATCCTGCAGCGCGTGTCAGTCGAAGATCCGCACCCGCGCCGCCGCATTCGCGGATCATAACGTTTAACCGACGAGGCCCGCTGCGTGAGGTGCGCCCGATGCAGCCATCGGATACGGGGCGGCCAAAACGGTTGCGACGGAAGCCCGCTCGGCGCAACGAGCGTTCCTCAGCGTTGCTGAAGGATGTTCGCCGAACATCCTGACATACTCGCCGGCAAAGCGGCCCAGCTCCCAAAATCCGTGGTCGGAGGCAATTTCCGTCACGGTCCGGCCGGCATTCTCCCGCAGCGCCCGCCGCACTTGATGCAATCGGCGCAGACGCATGAAGCGGGTTGGTCCCATACCGAGCGACTCTTCGCAGCATAGCCGGAACGTACGAACGCTGACGCCAAGCGACGCGCATAAATCACCTAATCGAATGAGTTCGGCGTTGCATCGAAGAAAGTACTCGAACCGCGCCATGACCTGATGGTGCCGCTGCAGGGCGGCGGTATCGGCCTGCGGCTCTCCGTTCGCGAGGCAGGCCGCACAGGCATTAAGCAGAGCCCTCTCCCACCCCGGCGACACCGCGACTATGCCCGAAGCCAGGCCCATCCTCCCCGACCCTCGCGCCCCGGCGCAGATGCTGCGAAGCCGGCCCAGATCGACCGGGCGAGGGCGCGTGATCTGGATTGCGGCGTGGTCCGGCCCGATTTGATGCACATCCGCAAGTGTGCGGTCGAGCAAATCAGGCGGGATGGACACAGCCACCCAGCTGGCCGGATTCTCGAACCGCCAGAAGGCGGACGCATGATTACGGCTGATAATCAGGTGATCGTTGTCGATCGCTGTCCCGCGCCATGTTTGGCCATCGCGGTTCGTCGGATTGACCAGAATGGAGATACGATCCGACATCCTGGCAACATGCGCGACGATCGGAAGGTTGGTGGTTCCGCCTTGCAGCCACACTTCGCCAAACTTGTATCCAAACCAGTGCGCCCGGAATCCCCCGCAGGCGGTGGGATAGACCTCGACGTCCTGATCCCAGATCGCTTCCTGAAAGGCGCCAGGATCATCGAAGTCGCTTTCATTTGCCATCACAACGTTCCCCGCTGCTTTATTGCGCCTGTCACGAAAAACGAGCGTGCAGGTCGTCCGAAGGCAAAGTCGCTTGGCGTGCCGAAAAGACCGGTAGTCGGGCGCAACGAAGCACCCAAGTGCTGGTGCACCGCGCGCTAGCTCGCCCATCAGCCCGGCAAGTCTCAATGATCTAAGTCAAACGCCGGGTCAGGCCCGGCGCTCCGCAAGCCGCCGCTTGCAGCTAACCAACGGTGCCGTTCCGGGTCAAGAAGGACAGCGACTATGCAGAAACGGCAAAAGGTCCGCCCTTTTCTCAGATCGATGCACGTTGGCCCGTCGGGCGGCGATGAGCGCCGTTTCCGCATAGCGGTTCGCGCCTGATTGTAACAAGTGTGGGGCGCGCCGCCGCCGGCTCTTCCGAACAAATCGCGTGGTAGACCAGTGCGCCCTGCCTGTATTCGTTGGCGATCCGGCAGTTCCCGTCGCGATGAAGGCCGCGTCCCGGCTCGCGGCCCGGCATCCGCCTATGGCCCGTAGCGGCAAAGACGCGCCGAACGGGGCGGCCAAACCCGTTCGGTCGCGCGCCGAGATCGAAGTGACGCTGTCAATGGCCACCGAAAAGCTCAGCGGCTCGGTGACGGCGCTCCGCATGGCGCTGGAGGCCAGCGACCGGGCGGCCGGGGATCTGTGCATGATCAAAGAGCCGACAACGAACGACGAAGGGTTCGAGCTCCGCCGTCGCTGGGTTGCTTCGTCGGCTCTTCTGCACAGCGCGCTCCGCAGCGTCGAACGCGACCGTGAGGCGGTCGCCAATGCCGTGCAGGCGCTATTGGCTCTCTAGCCGTCGCGCCTTACACCGCTTAAGTAACGATCGTCGTGCTACGCTGAGCGCAGTTGTTGCAGGCGGGTCGCCATCAGGTTCGCCCAATAGTCCATGATGGTTTTCGCGTCGGCGTAGCTTCCGCCGCCGGCGGTCTCGACGCTGCTACCGCCCTGGCGACGGTCCACAAAGGCCGCCAGCCGCTGGCCGGTCGACGAGTCGGTGACTTCACCCTCAGCCTGCGCCGAGCCGGCGAACGGCTGTTGCCCAGTGAGTTCGCCGCCTGCGAGGGACAGAAGACGCGCCTGCGGCACGACAACCGAGACCGTCCGAAGCGCCGGATCGCTCGCCGTGACATCCGTCAACGCGACCCGCAGCACCATCGTGTTCGGTCCGGGCCGGTTCACTATCTGGATCTCTCGCCCAAGCCTGGTCACGAGCGCGTTGTAGAGATAGTTGCACATATCCTGCTGCACCGCGGCATCGGCCTGCGACGGGGCGCTTCCCCAAAAGCTCACTGGCTGAATGATCAGCCTCGTATAGCGGGACCAGTTTACGTTCGGATTAATGTATCGCAGCTCGGCCTGACCGGGCCCGCCGGGCTGAAGCTGGCTCGGGTTGGACAGCATCACGACCTGCCGTCCTGGTCCCACAGGCTCCAAGGCGGCACGCTCGGTCTTCTGACCACAGGCGGCCAAGAGCAGAACGCCGGAAGTGGAAACGAGCATGTCGCGACGGTTCATCCCATTTGTCCTTCGAAAGGATCAGCCGACCGTTCGACGGATCGACCGCACAAACGTTTTATACTTGCCGGTCGGCTAAGGGATTACGGACCCGCAGTCTATGCGGAAACGGCACGGTAACGCCTCCGATCCGTTGCGTCCACCCGACGCCGAAACTGCATTGGCCGATCCAATCCCTCCCCGCATCATGCGGCGAGCCTCGGTTTCAGATCTGGAAAGGTCAGCTGCATGAACCGGCGAGAACTGTTTCTGTCGACCGCGAATGCGGCCCTGGCGTCCGCCATAGGCGGGTCTTGGTTCACCAGCGGGGCCAAGGCGCAGACGACGACGGCAGGTGCCGCGCCCGCGCCAGCGCATGCGACGGGAACCGGCATCGGATCGCCCACCGGCACCCGCACGATCCCCGGTGACGTGCTGCCGCCGCTCGATCTGCCGTGGGGCGGCGAAGCGAACCTCAACGCGCTTCAATCGAAACCTTGGTGGCAGCCGCGCGTGGTGCCGCCTGCGGGCGCACCCAACATCCTGCTCATCATGACAGATGACGTTGGTTACGGAGCGCCGAGCACCTTTGGCGGCATCATCCCGACGCCCAACATGGATCGCGTCGCCAACAACGGCCTGCGCTACACGCAATTCCACTCCACCGCGCTGTGCTCGCCGTCGCGCGCGGCGCTGATCACCGGACGCAACCACCATGCGGCCGGCTTCGGCGTCGTTTCGGAGCTCGCGACCGGCTTTCCTGGCTACGACAGCTTCATCGGCAAGGACGTCACCACCGTCGGCGAGATCCTGAAACAGCACGGCTACAGCACGTCGTGGTTCGGCAAGAACCACAACACGCCAGCCTTTCAGACAAGCCAGGCCGGCCCGTTTAATCAATGGCCGATCGGCATGGGTTTCGAATATTTCTACGGATTCCTCGGCGGCGATACGAGCCAGTGGCAGCCGAACCTGTTCCGCAACACGACGCAAATCTATCCCTATGTGGGGCAACAAGGCTGGAACCTGACCACCGCCATGGCCGATGACGCGATCGACTGGATGAACCGGATCAACGCGCTCGATCCCGACAAGCCGTTCTTCTGTTACTACGCGCCCGGCGGCACGCATGCGCCGCATCATCCGACGCCGGAATGGATCAGGAAGGTTAGCGACATGCACCTGTTCGATGACGGGTGGAACGCGCTGCGCGAAAGGATCTTCGCCAATCAGAAGCGTCTTGGCGTCATTCCGCAGGACGCCAAGCTGACGCCCTGGCCGGACGATCTGCTGAAAACCTGGGACAAGCTGACGGAACACGAGAAGAAATTGTTCATCCGACAGGTGGAGGTTTACGCCGCCTATCTCGCCTACACCGACGAGCAGATCGGCCGCGTTATCCAGACCGTCGAGGACATCGGCAAGCTCGACAACACGCTGATCCTCTACATCAGCGGCGACAACGGCTCGAGCGCCGAAGGCACGATGGTCGGCACTCCGAATGAAGTCGCCATGT
>CAYSTX010000035.1:12410-21504 GCA_964434035.1 uncultured Acetobacteraceae bacterium | reverse complement strand
GACGAAGCCGGGGGGATCAGGACGTTGAACTGAAACTCCACCGTCGGCGCGAGCGTGCAGATCGCCGCGCGATCGGCGAAATCCGCGGCCGTCACCGCGTCGACCACGGTAACGCCGACCCCATGGGAAGCGAGCTCGCAGGCGACCGACGCATTCTGCGTTTCGATGTCCAGGTTGCGGAAAACGCGCTCGGCGTCGAATAGGGCATCGACAAGATAGCGCATGCGATACGCTCGCCCGAGCGAGATGAAATTCTCGCCGTCGAGTTCGGCAGGCGCGATCTTCCGCCGCTTCGCAAGACGGTGTTGGCGCGGCATGACGGCGACACCGGGGATGCGGATGGTCCATGCATGGGTGAGCGGCGCCTGATCTGCCAGCGGTAGGACGAACCCGACATCCGCCGCGCGGTTGAGCAGGCTCTCCCGAACCTCACGCGAGCTTTCCATCGCGAAGGCGACCTTGAGTCCCGGATGGCGCACGCGAAGCTCGGCCAGCAGCTTGGGCAGGAAGCGTAGGCCGAGGATCGGCAGGGCGGCGACGCGCAATTCGCCATGGCCGGACGTCCGCATTTCGTGTGCAAGCTCGGTGACGCGGCGGGCACTCGCGAAGAGGCGTACGACTTCATCATGTAGCCTGCGGGCCTCCGGCGTCGGTACCAGCCGGCGGCGGACCCGATCGAACAGGCGTAGCTCCGTTTCGATCTCGAGCGAGCGCAGAAGCTTGCTGATCGCCGGCTGGGATACGCCGAGCAGTTCCGCCGCGCGCGTCACCGAGCCGCAGCGCAGGACGGCATCGAAGGCCTCGAACTCGCGCAGTCGCATTGGCGTCACCGCGCCGCCACATCTTTCATAACCGGAAAGCATGAATTCATCAGAAACGAGCATTTGACGCAATGGATCGCAGCCATGCAAGGTCCCCGGATGCAAGTTTAATGGGCAGTCGCCATCGAAGCGGCGCCGTCCTGAGGGAGGAGCTCAAATTCTATGCGTCTCGTCCTAACGATGCTCACGATCGGCGCAATTGCCGTTCCGGCCGTCTCGCATGCTCAGGAGCGGACACTGTACGTCGCCGGATATGGCGGATCCTTTCAGGATCTCATGCAGTCATCGGTGTTCCCGGACTTCGAGAAGACGCATCACGTCCGTATCCAGTTCGTAGCGGGCAATTCCACCGACACGCTTGCAAAGCTGCAGGCGGAGAAGGGGCATCCGGACATCGACGTCGCAATCATGGATGACGGGCCGATGTACCAGGCATTGTCGCTGCATTTCTGCGCGCCCCTCGAGCCTGGCCCGAACTACGCGAACATCTATCCGGTCGCCAAGCTGGGCCCGGACGCGGTCGGCACCGGGCTTGTCGCGACTGGCATCGCCTATAACGCGGATGCCTTCAAGAAGAACGACTGGCCCGTCCCGACGAGCTGGGCCGATCTCGCGGAGCCGAAGTTCAAGGGCCGCATTGCGATGCCGGGACTGGACAACACCTACGGCCTCGAGGCGCTTATCATGTACGCGCGAATGCATGGCGGCGGCCTCGATAACATCGAGCCTGGCTTCACCTACATGGCGTCGAAAATCGCGCCGAACATGGATGCCTTCGAGAGCTCGCCCGGCCGGATGTCCCAGCTGTTCCAAAGCGGCGAAATCGTCGCGTCGATCTGGGGTACGAGCCGCGTCTTCGCGGTCGCGCAGACCGGGTTTCCGCTGCGCTTCGCCTATCCGAAGGAGGGCGCGCCTGCACTGATGACGACGGCTTGCGTCGTTGCCGGCGCGCGCGACCCGCAGGACGCCCAGGCATTCGTCGACAACCTTCTATCGCCCGCGGTCCAGACGCTGTTCGCGCAGAAGGCGGGCACGGGTCCGGTGAACAACACAGTCAAGCTTTCGCCCGAGGAGGCGGCGAATATCCCTTATGGTCCGGACGCGATGTCGAAGCTGGTCACGTTCGACTGGGCCAAGGTGAACGCCAACCGGGCTGCGTGGCAGCGCCAGTGGAACCGGCAGATCGAGAAGTGACGGCGTGAGCTTTCTCGAACTCCGTAGCCTCACGTGCCGCTACGGCTCGGTCGTCGCGGTGGACGGGATCGAGCTTGCCGTCGAGCAAGGAGAATTCGTCTCCCTGCTCGGCCCGTCAGGTTGCGGCAAGACGACCACGTTGCAGATGGTGGCGGGCTTCGTCCGGCCCGCTGCCGGCGAGATCCTGATAGAGGGCCAGGATCTGACGCGGGTGCCACCGAACCGCCGGCAGATCGGCATCGTCTTTCAGTCCCATGCGCTGTTTCCGCATATGACGGTCGGCCAGAACGTGGCGTTCGGTCTCGAGATGCGCCGGGTGCCGCGCGCCGAGCGTGAGAGGCGCGTGCGCAGGGTGCTCGACCAGGTCCATCTCGCACCGTTCATCGATCGCTATCCGCGCCAGATGTCGGGCGGTCAGCAGCAACGCGTTGCACTGGCGCGCGCGTTGGTGATCGAGCCGCGCCTGCTGCTGCTCGACGAGCCGATGTCCAGTCTCGACGCGAAGCTCCGCGAAGACCTTCAGCTGGAGATCCGCCGCTTGCAGCGCGCGCTTGGTGTGACAACGATCCTTGTCACCCACGATCAGAACGAGGCGATGGCGCTCAGCGACCGGGTCGCCGTGATGCGCGCCGGCCGCATTGTCCGGATCGATACGCCGCAATCGGCCTATGAGAAGCCCGGCAGCCATTTCACCTCCACCTTCCTCGGCAAGAGCAACACGCTCCCCGCGCGTCGGAACGGCACGGGCCTCGTCCTCGGCGAAGCACTCAAAATCGACATTCTCGATGGCGCGGCCGAAGGGCTCGGCGAGGAATTCGTCTGTTCGCTGCGGCCAGAGAAGCTGCGCCTGACGGCAGCAGGTAGCGGGCGGCTCAATGGCACCGTCCGATCGCGCCTTTTTCTCGGCAATCACTGGCTGTTCCAGACCGAGACCAGCGTCGGTGAACTCCTCGTCTTCCAGCAGAACGTGGGAGAAATCGTGCCGGACGAAGGCAGCGTGGTGGGTATTGACTGGTCTGCCGACAGCGTCGTCCTGCTGAACCGCGAACCGGACGATGCGTAGCGTCGCCGTGTACGCGCGGCCACGCGGGGTGTCGATCCCGACCCCCTACTGGCTCTGCGCACCGGCGCTCGCGCTGTTCGCCGTACTCCTCGCGGTGCCGCTGCTGATGACGTTCCTGCTCAGCTTCAACGCTTATAGCGAGACGGCGGGGATCATCCATACGTGGACGGTCGCGAATTACGTAGAGGTTCTCACGGACCCGTATTTCGCGAGTATCTTCCTGCGTACGCTGCGCGTGGCGCTCGTCACGACAATCGCCTGCATGCTGATCGGTGCCCCCGAGGCGTATCTCCTCTCGCGCATGGATCCGCGTTGGCGCAGCCCCTGCCTTGTCGTGGTGCTCGGGCCGCTGCTGATCTCCGTCGTTGTGCGGACTTTGGGTTGGCAGATCCTGCTTGCGCGGACGGGCCTGATCAATCAGGCGCTGGTCGGGCTCGGTGTTCTAAGCCACCCGATCGATCTGCTGTTCACCGAGACCGGCATGGACATCGCGCTGACGCATGTGATGGTGCCATTCATGGTGATCGCGGTCTGGACCGCGATCCGCCAGGTCGATCCACGAACGGAAAACGCCGCCCGCTCACTTGGCGCGTCCGCCTTCACGGCGTTCCGCCGCGTCGTCCTGCCGCAGATCGTCCCGGGTATCCTTTCCGGCAGCGTCATTGTCTTCTCGCTCGCCGCGAGTTCCTTCGCGACACCGGCACTGATCGGCGGACGGCGCCAGAAGGTCGCTGCCACCGCGATCTACGACGAGTTTCTCACCACGTTGAACTGGCCCGAGGGCGCCGCGATCGCTTGCCTGCTGATCGTTGCGATCGTAGCCATCGTCGTCGCGTGGAACCGGCTGCTCGAGCGCCGGTACGGCGGGGGCGTCGCATGAACCGCCTCTCCCCGCCGGCGCTGCTCTTCCATGCTGCCTTCCTCATTTTCATACTGGCGCCGCTCGTCGTCGTGGCGTTGGTCGCCTTCACGCCGGACGGGTACATCTCGTTGCCGGTCCACGGTCCGTCGCTCAGGTGGTTCCGGGCGATCCTCGACCACCCAGATTTTGTTTCGAGCTTTAAACTGAGCGTGGAACTCGGGCTCGCTGCCTCTACCCTCGCGACGATCTTCATCCTGCCGGCGGCGCTTGCGATCGGGCGGTTTCAGTTTCGTGGGCGCGAGGCCATTCTCGCGTTCGCGATGTCGCCGCTGATGGTCCCTCCGGTCGTGCTCGGAGTGGCGCTGCTGCGGTTCTTCACGCTGTTCCAGAGCGAGGGCACTTTCGGTGCGCTTCTGCTTGCGCATGTCGTCGTCGTGATGCCCTACGTGCTGCGTATGGTGCTCGCAGGAGTGGCCGGCCTCGACAGGACCGCGGAGCGTGCGGCGATCTCACTTGGCGCCTCCACCTTCACCGCGTTTCGGCGGGTCACGCTACCGATGCTGCTCGCCGGGCTGATCGGCGGCTTCATTCTCGCCTTCACCGCTTCCTTCGACGAGCTGACCGTGACGATCTTCGTCTCCTCGCCGCAGGTGACACCGCTTTCCGTCCGCCTCTTCAACCACATCGCGGAGACGACCGACCCGCTGGTCGCCTCGGTCTCCGTCATCATCATGGCGATCACGACCTTGCTTCTGATTCTTCTGGACAGGCTCTTCGGCGTCGACCGGCTCTTCGGCGACGCACGATGAGTAGTTTCGATCTAGCCGTCATCGGCGGCGGCCTTGTCGGCAGCGCAATCGCCTGGGGCGCGGCACGGCTGGGAGCGAGCGTTGCGCTGCTCGACGAGGGCGATGTCGCGTATCGCGCTGCGCGCGGGAATTTCGGCCTTGTCTGGGTGCAGGGAAAGGGCGCGGGCATGGCGCCATATGCGCAATGGACCCAGCTCTCGGCGAAGCTTTGGCCCAAGCTGCAGACCGAGCTCGGCGACAGGGTGGGCATCGAGCTCGGCCTCGAACAGCCGGGCGGGCTTTATTTCTGCCTGAGCGAGGACGAACTGGAGGCGCGCGCGTCGCTGATTCAACGCATGCACAATGAGAGCGGCGATATCGGCACGCGGATCATCGGCCGGGCTGAAGCGCGGTCGATGGTGCCGGGGCTTGGCGATGACGTCGTCGGCGCCTCCTATTGTCCGATGGACGGCCACGCCAATCCGCTCCATCTGCTCCGTGCGCTGCACGCCGGCCTGGCGCTGGAAAAGGCTTCCTATCTGCCCAATCGCAGCGTCGAGCGGATCGTGCCGCAGGCCGGCGGCTTCCTGGTGTCTTGCGATGCCGGCGAAATCTCCTGCACGCGCCTCGTCATCGCGGCTGGCCTTGGCAGCCGGAGGCTTGCGCCCATGGTCGGGCTCGACATGCCGGTCGAACCGCTGCGCGGCCAGATCCTCGTGACGGAGCGCATGCGCCCTTTCCTGCCGTATCCGACCCACGTCGTACGCCAGACCCAGGAAGGGACGGTGATGCTCGGTGATAGCCACGAGGATGTCGGCTTTGATACCGGCACCGCGGTTCCCGTGCTGCAGGCGATTGCGGCGCGCAATCTCCGCGTTCTTCCGGCGCTGCGCGATGCGACCCTGGTACGCAGCTGGGCCGCGCTCCGGGTGATGAGTCCGGACGGTTTCCCGATTTACGAGCAATCATCCCGCTATCCGGGCGCCTTCTCCGCTGCGTGCCATAGCGGCGTCACGCTCGCCGGCGCGCATGCGCTCACCTATGCGCCCGCGGTCCTCTCCGGCGCGCTTCCCGAAATGCTCCACTCCTTCTCGAGCGAACGGTTCCATGTTCAGACGCATTGACACGCCTTCATCCCGATTGCGGTTTCAGTTCGACGGGCAAACCATCGAAGCGGCGGAAGGCGAGACCCTTGCCGCCGCCCTGCTCGCCGCTGGGATTACGTCTTTGCGCGAGACGCCGGTGAGCGGCACGCCGCGCGCGCCGTATTGCATGATGGGCGTCTGCTTCGATTGTCTGGTCGAGGTTGATGGCGTGCCGAACCGGCAGGCCTGCCTCACGCTGGCCGCCGACGGCATGGTCGTCCACCGGCAGCGCGGCGCCCGGACATTCGGCGATGCGCCGGTTTCGGAAATCCGCGCATGACCGTGAAGATGTACGATGCGGTCGTGATCGGTGCGGGGCCGGCCGGGATCGCGGCCGCCACGCTCCTTGCCGAACAGGGTGTGGATGTCGTCCTGCTCGACGAACAGCCAGCGCCTGGTGGTCAAATTTATCGCGGCATTGAGCGCAGCTCGCCCGCACTAGCACGCATCCTCGGGCCGGACTACACGCACGGGGCGGAACTTGCGGCGGCGTTGCGGGCGTCATCGGTGGAGTACCGCCCGGGGAGCGCCGTGTGGCAGGTGACGCCCGAGCGAGAGGTGTGGCTGACGCGCGACGGGAAATCCTCGCTGATCTCCGCGCGCGCGATCATCATTGCGACCGGCGCGCTGGAACGGCCAGTGCCCGTGCCGGGATGGACGTTACCGGGCGTAATGACAGCCGGTGCCGTGCAGATTCTGCTAAAGACTGCGGGACTGGCGCCGCACGGACTCGTGCTCGCGGGAAGCGGACCGCTGCTCTACCTGCTCGCCGCGCAATGCATCGCTGCCGGTTCACCGCCGGCCACACTGATCGACACGACGAGCTGGGAGAACCAGCGCGCCGCGATCCGTTTCGCGCCGACGATGCTGCAGGCGGACGCGCGCCGGATGGTGCGAAAGGGCCTCGCGCTGAAGGGTGCGATCCGCCGCGCGGGCATTCCGACCTGGCGCCATGCGACGAATCTTCGGGTCGACGGTGACGGCAAGGTCGAGCGGATTTCCTTCGTGTCCGCTGGTCAGCATCGCGTGGTCCAGGCGGCAATCGTCGCGCTGCATGAAGGGGTCATCCCGCATCAGCAGATGACGCGCGCGATCGGCTGCGCCCACGAATGGGATGCGCGGCAACGCTGCTTCCGGCCAGTGCTCGACGCCTGGGGCAATTCCAGCGTCGCGGGCATCCTCGTTGCCGGCGATGGCGGCGGCATCGGCGGCGCGGTTGCCGCCGAGCACGCTGGGCGGCTCGCGGCACTCGAGGTCTTGCACCAGCTTGGTCGCGCATCCGCGGCGGAGCGTGACCAGCGGGCAGCGCCCTATCAGCGCGCCCGTGCGGCGCAGCTTGCGTTGCGACCCTTCCTCGATGCGTTGTACGCGCCGCGTGAGGAGATCCTGCGCCCGGCCGACGAGGTCATCGTGTGCCGCTGTGAAGAGGTCACGGCAGGGCAAATCCGCGAAGCGGCACGGCAGGGAGCGCAAGGCCCGAACCAGGCCAAATCCTTCCTGCGCACCGGCATGGGGCCGTGCCAGGGGCGGATCTGCGGACCGGCGGTGACAGAGATTCTCGCCGGCACTCTCGGGCGCGATCCGGATGCGATCGGCTACTACCGCATCCGGCCACCGCTCAAGCCAATCACAATCGGCGAACTTGCGGCGCTGGATCCTGTCGATTGAGCCGCATTGCCGATGCGGTCGTGATCGGGGGCGGCATTCAGGGCTGCTCGACAGCGCTGCAGCTCGCGCGGCGCGGCCTCCGCGTCGTGCTGCTCGAGAAAGAAAGTGTCGCGCGCCATGCGTCCGGCGTGAACGCCGGAGGTGTACGCACGCTGTTACGCCACGAGGCGGAGATTCCGATCTCCCTCGCCGCGATGCGGATGTGGCACGATATCGAGACGCTGTTGGGCGGCCGCGACACGGGGTTTGCGATCAGCGGCCAGGTCGCGGTCGCGGAAACCGAGGACGACTGGGCGTGGGTCGTCGAGCGTGCCAAGCGGATTGCCGCCCTTGGTTTCGCCCACGAGGAACTGCTCGACCGGAACGCGCTCTATAAACTGTTGCCTGCGCTCGCGCCGCATTGCATCGGCGGCCTGATCTGCCGTACCGATGGGTTCGCCAGCCCGTATCATACGACGATCGCGTTCCGCGACGCGGCTTTGGAAGCTGGCGCCACCATCCTGGAATGCATGCCCGCACGGGACCTGTCTCGCAGCGGTTCGACTTGGCGCGTTGTAACGGATGACGGCGCGATCGATACACCGGCGGTCGTCAACTGCGCGGGCGCCTGGGCCGGCGCGATCGCCGCGCGGTTCGGTGAGGCGGTGCCGCTCGAACCGATCGCGCCGATGATGATGGTGACCTCGCGCCTGCCCGCTTTCGTGACGCAAGTGGTGCTCGGCGTCGGGCGCAAGCTTTCCTTCAAACAGGCGGCGAACGGCACGGTTCTGATCGGCGGCGGGCATCGTGGCATACCGGACACCGAAGCAGGCACATCGAGCGTGGATTTCCGCAAGCTCGTGACGAGCGCGCAGACCGCTTCCGAGTTGTTCCCGATCATGCGCGGCGCGACGCTGGTGCGCGCCTGGTCCGGCATCGAATCACGCCTGCCGGACGACATTCCGGTGATCGGCCCGAGCAGTACCGAGTCAGGCCTGTTTCACGCGTTCGGCTTTTCCGCCCACGGATTTCAGCTCGGACCGGTCGTGGGCGAGATCATGGCGCAGCTGGTGACGACGGGCGCGACGCAGCACCCGATCGTTCCGTTCGCAATCACCCGCTTTCTGCACTGACTTCATTCACGAGAAGGAGACAAGACATGTCCTACACACGCCATATTCGCTCGCCCATCATGCATCGCGTCGTTGCGCATGGAGAGACGCTCTATTTCGGCGGGATGGTCGCCGAGGATCGCAGCGTTGACATGGCCGGGCAAACCGAACAGATCCTCGCGCGGATGGAGAAGATGCTGCGCGAGTGCGGAAGCGACCGAACCAAGGTTCTCGCCGCCACGATCTTCGTGACAGATCTCAGCCTCAAGAAGGAGATGGACGACGTCTGGGTCCGCTTCTTCGGGGCCGAGAACCTTCCCGCGCGCGCGACGGTCGGGGTCGCAAGTCTGGGCAGCCCGGAGACGCTGATCGAGGTAGTGTGTACGGCGTCAACCTGAATGTCCTCACGGGCGGGGACCATCCCCGCCCACAGCGGCAGACGCTTAGACTATCTTCCGCTTA
>CAYSTX010000035.1:0-12310 GCA_964434035.1 uncultured Acetobacteraceae bacterium | reverse complement strand
ATACCGGAGATCACGCCATGAACCTGCGCTTTGACGGCAAGGTGGTCGCAGTCAGCGGCGCCGGCCATGGCTTCGGCCAGGCCATCGCCGAAAGCTTCGCGATGCTGGGCGCACGCGTGTTCGGTTGCGGGCCGGTCGCTGCTTCTCCCGCGGGTGCGACAATGGCGGTTGTGGATCTAACGGACCGCGCCGCGGGTGCCGCCTGGATCGCCAGCATCGAGCAGGCGGCGGGCGCGCCCGTGGATATACTGGTCAACAACGCGGGCGGCGTTGCCGGTCAGGTGTTCCACCCGATCGAGGAGGTTTTGGACGAGGACTGGGACCGCATCATCGCGATCAATCTCGGTTCAGCCTTCGCGCTGAGCCGCGCGGCCGCGCCGGGCATGAAGCGGGTGGGCTACGGACGTATCGTCAACATTTCCTCAGGCGCCGGCCTGAAGGCGTCGCTGACGGGGATACAGGCCTATGCAACGGCCAAGCACGCGGTGGTCGGGCTGACGCGCCAATTGTCGCATGAGCTGGGGCCGCACGGGATCACCGTGAACAGCGTCGCCCCCGGGTTGATCACCAGCAATCCCGCGAGCCTGGCGCAATGGGAAAGCTACGGGCCAGAAAAACAGGCCGCGATGCTGCAGGCGACCGCGTTGCGGCGCATGGGCACCGCACAGGACATCGCCAACGCTGTCCTGTTCTTCGCCAGCCCGCTTGCGGATTTCGTCACCGGCCAGATTTTGCAGGTCGATGGCGGGCGGCAGTAGCGGCCCTGCTTCCTTAGCGCAGCCGCTCGAACGCGGTTTCCCTGAACGTGGCGATGGTTGCGGCCGATACCAAGCCAGACGCGATCAGATAATACGTCGGTGCGATCGGTGTGCCGGTCTGCTGGATCAGCCACGTCGCGATGAACGGCGCGAAACCGCCGAAGATAGCGACGGCGAGCGCGTAACTGACCGACATCAGCGAGGTGCGCGCGCGTGTCGGAAATAGCTCTGACAGCGCCGCTGGACCGGGGCCGGAGAAGGTTGCGATCACCAAGTTGAACCCGACCTGCAAGAGCGCCACGCCATAAGCCGGCACGCCCGACAGCATCAGCAGAAAGCCGGGATAGGCCAACGCAGCGAAGGCGATGCAGCAAAACAGCAGCAGCGGCTTGCGCCCGATGCGGTCCGAAAGCGCGCCCATCACGGGGATTGCAACCATGAGCACGACAAGCGCCACCGTGTTCGACCACAGCGCCGCCGTGGGCGAAAGGCCCGCGTATTTCTGCGTGAAGGTCGGCAGATAGGTCAGCATGACGTAATAGGCGACGGTCCACAGGACAGTGAAGCCGAACGCCTTGGCCATCATGCCGAACGGGGTGCCCAGATCGGCAAGGCCGGATTTCTGGCCCGCCTGCTCGGCGCGAAAGCGCGGCGTCTCGTCGATGCCGCGTCGCAGCCACAAACCGATCGGCAGCAACGCCGCACCCAGCAGAAACGGCAGGCGCCACGCCCAGGCATCGATGACGGCGGCTGAAAACAGGCTGTGTAGCAATGCGGCGATGCCCGAAGCCATCAGCACGCCGCCGACGACGGAGGCCTGGCTGAAGCTGCCGAAAAAGCCGCGCCTTCCCTCCGGCGACCACTCGACGATGAAGGCCGTGGCATTGCCCCATTCGCCGCCGGCCGACAAACCCTGCAGGACGCGGCAGAGCACGAGCAGCACGGGTGCGACGACGCCGATCGCAGCGTATTCGGGAATGAGGCCAATGCCCACGGTGCCGATGGCCATCAGTGTGATGGTCAGCACAAGCGCGGATTTGCGCCCGGCGATGTCTCCCAGCCGGCCCAGCACGATCCCGCCCAGCGGGCGTGCAAGGAAGCCTACGCCAAACGCGGCGAAAGTCGCCAGAAGCGCCGCCGTCGGGTCCGTGCCGGGGAAGAATTTGCTGGCGATGATGGTGGCGAGAAAGCCGTAAATTCCGAAATCATAATATTCGAGTATGTTGCCAATGCCCGCGGCGAGGATCGCACGGCGGGCCGACATGCCGGTGGTCGTCGCTCGATCGCCATACCTCGCCGCCGTGCCGCTCATCGCTCGCTCGTGCTCCATGCTGTCGCACAATGCTATTCGCCCAACGCAGCGCCACACAACGGGACGATTGCCCGGCGCCGCCGCAAGCGCAAGACTTCGTTTCTACCGACGGAGACAGACATGACCGCACCCACCCACCCCGACGGCGCGCCCTGGCAATGGCAGGAGACCACATGGCGCCGCATCACCGGCCGTGCGCGCGCGGGGCGCAGCCTCGCACCCCGCGCGTGGCCGAACGGCGCCCGTTGTGCAGTCGCGATTTCCTTCGACGCCGACCACGACACGATCCCGCTGCGCGATTCCGATGAAAGCCCGATGCGCATCAGCCAGGGCCAATACGGCAACCGCCAGGCCATGCCGCGCATCCGCCGCCTGCTGGCGCGCGAGGGCATCCCGGGCAGCTTCTTCTATCCGGCCGTCTCAGCGCTGCTGTATCCGGACGAAGTCCGCGCCGTTGTCGCCGATGGCCACGAGATCGGCATCCACTCCTGGATTCACGAGGCGAACACCACGCTGCCGCCCGGCGTGGAGCGGGATCTGACCTTCCGCGCCGCCGACACACTGGAAAAGATCAGCGGCGTGCGGCCGGTTGGGATACGCACCGCGAGCTGGGATTTCTCGGTCGACACGATGTCGATCATCCGCGAACTGGGGCTGCTGTACGACAGCTCCCTGATGGCGGACGACGATGCCTACGAGCTTGAAGCGGATGGCGAGCCCACGGGCATCGTGGAGCTACCGCCCGAGTGGATCCGCGACGATGCGGTCTATTACAACTTCGTCCGCTTCAGCGCGCTACGACCCTACACGCCGCCAAGCGCCGTGCTGGAGATCTTCACCGCCGAGTTCGATGCCGCCTGGGAAGAGCGCGGGCTGTTCCTGCTAACGCTGCATCCGCACGTCTCGGGGCATCGGTCGCGCCTGCCGGTGCTGGAGAAACTCATCGCCCACGCCAAGGCCAAGGGCGAATGCTGGTTCGCGACGCACGCGGATGTCGCCCGGTGGTGCAAGGAGAATGCTACGGCGGCGTCAGGACCGTCGTGAGAGGCGTGATTCGCCATTACGTCGCACGAACACGGCTCACCTGGGTTGACGGCGAGGACGTGGCTGCCGTCGCCGTGGCGGTTCTTTGTAACCCCGAGGACCACCTCCGAACGGCACGCGACCGACTGCCGGTTTGCTGCGCTGCAGCACCGTTTTCGAGTTGACCCTACGATCTGTTTTCAGGGAGATGCGGTCCAAGCGTACCGCATTTTGAGCGCGTGCAGGATATTGAACGTCGGTGAGCGTCCGAAGCGCTATTCGTACACTGGACTTGCTGGAGCTGCTGGCGCAACAGTGGCGCACTGGCCAGCCGGT
This sequence comes from uncultured Acetobacteraceae bacterium, assembly GCA_964434035.1. GTDB lineage: Bacteria > Pseudomonadota > Alphaproteobacteria > Acetobacterales > Acetobacteraceae > CAYSTX01. The sequence goes on along the minus strand of CAYSTX010000035.1, from coordinate 8,881 downwards.
CGCGGCTGTCAACCTTGCGGGTCCATCCAACAGGGTCCGGGCGGATCTTTCGGTGCTCAGGCAGGAAGCGCGGGATGCCGCCGCCCGCATCGGCGTGGAGCTTGCGCGCCGCACTCCTGTTAGCCGATCGGCTCCGGAGCATGCGGCTTGAAGTCGGCCTCTTCTTCCACCGAGAACACCAAGCCCATCCGGTTCGATGAGCGCTCAAAGGGACCGCTAAACGGCATCCGTGTCCTCGATTTGTCGCGCCTCGTGGCGGGCAACATGCTTTCGTTGCAACTCGGCGATTTCGGCGCCGACATCATCAAGATCGAACCGCCGGAGGGCGATCCGCTGCGGGCCTGGCGCGATGGCGGTGAGCAGCTGTTCTGGAAGACGTACAGCCGCAACAAGATGTCGGTTTTGATGAACCTGCGGCACGATGCCGCGCGGAACGCGTTGCTGCGGCTGGTGGAGACGGCCGATGTTTTCATCGAGAACTACCGGCCTGGGACGCTCGAGGCCATGGGCCTCGCTCCCGACACGCTGCTGGCCCGCAACCCGCGCCTGGTCGTCGTCCGCATTTCCGGTTTTGGCCAGACCGGTCCCTATGCCAGCCAGCCAGGCTTCGGCACCTTGGTGGAAGCGATGAGCGGATTTGCCGACCGCACCGGCTTTCCCGATCGCGAACCTGTACTGCCACCGCTGGCGCTCGCCGACATGATCGCCGGACTGTCGGGCGCGATGGCCACGGTGACTGCGCTACTCGCCCGGGAGCGGGGTGCCGTCGACGGGAGCGAGGGCGGCCAGGTCATCGACCTCTCGTTGCTGGAGCCGATCTTTTCCACGTTAGGTCCGGAGGCCGCGATCTACCGGCGCACCGGCAAGGTCAAGCAGCGGGTGGGCAATGGCTCAAACACCTCGGCGCCGCGCAACATCTATCGGTGTGCCGATGGCGGGTATGTGGCGCTCTCCGGCTCCACCCAGGGGATGGCAAAGCGCGTGTTCGAGGTGATCGGGCAGCCTGGCATGATCGAAGACCCGCGCTTTCGCACCAACTCGGACCGGGTTCGCCACCGGTCGCTGGTTGACGAAGCTGTCGGCGGCTGGTTCGCCGCGCGGCCCCGCGACGAAGCGCTGGCCCGCATGCGCGACGCTGGGGTCACCGCCGGCCCCGTCTACAACATCAGCGATGCGGTGGCCGATCCGCACTTCCTTGAGCGGCAAGTGCTGGTCGAGGTCGAGGATGCGGAGCTCGGTAGCCTACCCGTCCACAACATCGTACCGCGCTTGTCCGCGACACCGGGCGTCTGGCGGCGACCGGCGCCAGCCTTGGGTGAGCACACCGACGAGATACTGAGGTCTGCGGGCTTCGGCGAGGCGGAGATTGCGGAACTCCGTGCCCAAGGAAGCTGCGCGTGATCCGTTCCCTGCTCTACGTGCCCGCGAATTCCAGCCGCTTCGTCGGCCGCGCGCATGAGCGTGGCGCCGACGCCATCATCCTTGACCTCGAAGATGCGGTGGCACCCGGCGAGAAAGAAGCGGCCCGTGGTGCCCTGCGCGAGGCTGTGCCCGCCGTCGGTCGGGGCGGCGCCACGGTGTTCGTCCGGATCAACAACCGACCGTCACTGTTCTACGCGGATGCCGAGGCGGCCTGTCGTGCCGGTGCCGCAGGGCTGCTGGTGCCGAAGGTTCAGTCTCCCGAAACCCTGCTGCTTCTCGCCGATCGAATGGAGGCGGTGGAGCGAGAGATCAGCCGCGCGCCCCTGCATTTCGTGCCGCTGCTGGAGGATCCTGGCGCGATACTGGATGCACGCCCAATCGCGACGGCCAGCAAACGGGTGCTGGCGCTCGTCACAGGAGGCGAGGATCTGGCGACGGCAATGGACGCCGAGCCGACCGCCGACATGCTGCGGTTGCCCAAGCTTCTCGTCCACCTCGCGGCGAAGGCGGCGGGAGTTCTCTCGTTCGGCCTGATGCGTTCGGTTGCCGATTACGCCGACACGGATGCGATCGCCGCCAGTGCCCGCGAGGCACGCGCGCTCGGTTTCGATGGTGCATCGTGCGTGCACCCGGCTGTTGTCCCGATCCTGAACGAGGCATTCGCGCCCGACCAGGCCGCGTTGGACCGCGCACGCCGAATGGTAGCGGCCTTCGAGCAGGCGGAAGCAGAGGGTCGCGGCGCCTTCCCCTTCGAGGGCGAGATGGTCGATTTGCCAATTGTCGAGCGGGCCCGCCGATTGATTGCGCGCGCAAGCTAGCCGGGACGGTCTGACCGTCCTGCGTAACAAGGAACCACCATGTCTGACCGCCTACAAAGCGCCGGCCAAAGCCCACTGCCGCGCTCGCTGCTGTTCGTTCCAGCGACCAGCGCGCGCAAGGTGGAGAGGGCATTCGCCAGTGCAGCCGACGGCGTGATCGTCGATCTCGAGGACGCGGTGGCGACGGCCGAGAAGAAGCTGGCCCGCCAGCAGGCCGCGGAGATCCTGCAGACGCGCCGGCCTCGCCAGACCTTCCTCCGTGTGAACGCCACCTCCACCCCGTATTGCTTCGACGACCTGCACGTCGCGGCGGCGGCCGAGCTTGACGGCATCGTCCTGCCGAAGGCGGAGTCTGCGTCCGAACTCGCCATGGTCGACTGGCTGCTCGCCCAACTCGAGGCGAAAAACGGCAAGCCCGCCGGCAGCCTCGAGATCGTGCCGATCATCGAGACCGCACGGGGACTGGCGGTCGCCGCCGAGATCGCGAAGGCGTCCAAACGCCTGCGTCGGCTGGCGTTTGGCGCCGTCGACTTGGCGCTCGATATGGATCTGGACCTCGGCGACGATGCCGGTGCGATAGCGCATGCCCGTTTCGCGCTCACGCTGGCATCGCGGCAGGCGGGGCTCGAGGGGCCGCTGGATACGGTGTTCGTGGACATCCAGGACCAAGAGGGACTGCGTGCCTCGACCATGCGCGCCCGGGCCATGGGTTTTGGTGGCAAGGCCTGCATCCACCCGGTGCAGCTCGACATCGTCAATGCCGTGTTCACACCTGGGGAAGCCGAGCTCGCCCGCGCGCGGGAGATCGTGGCGGCGTTTGAGCAGGCTGAGGCGACAGGCCTCGCGGCCGTGTCCGTCGGTGGCATCATGGTGGACTACCCGGTGGCCCAGAAGGCTCGCCGGATCCTGGCTATGGAACAGGACGGATGAGCACGAACGCGCCCACGCCTCAGCCTTTCCGCCCCGACCAGGCCTGCCCGCTGGACGGGTTGCGCGTGCTGGACTTCTCGCGGCTGGTCGCGGGCAACATGTTGACGCTTCAACTCGCCGATTTCGGCGCCGAAGTTATCAAGCTTGAGCCCGATGCCGGCGATCCGCTGCGGCAATGGCGCGAGGATGGCGTTTCCGCCTACTGGAAGGTCTACGGGCGCAACAAGAAAAGCATCCGGCTCGACCTTCGGAGCACCGAGGGCAAGGCGTTGCTCACCCGCCTGATCCCAACTGCGGATGTGCTGGTGGAAAGCTTCCGTCCCGGCAGCATGGAGGCAGCGGGCTTCGGGCCCGAGCACGTGGCGAGGCTCAATCCCCGTCTGGTCTTTGTTCGCGTCTCCGGCTTCGGCCAGACCGGCCCCTATGCACAGCGCCCCGGCTTCGGCAGCCTGGTGGAGGCAATGAGCGGCTTCGCGGCGAAGAACGGCTTTGCCGACAAGCCGCCGGCCCTCCCAAACCTCGCGCTCGCGGACATGGTGGCGGGCATCCAAGGCGCGTTCGCCGTGATGGTGGCACTGCGCGAGGCCGAGCGGCCCGGAGGCAAGGGCCAGACGATCGACCTCTCGCTGCTCGAACCGCTGCACGCCACGCTGGGTCCGGATGCGGCAGCCTGGCGGATCACCGGGCGCATTCCGCCCCGCTCTGGGAATCGCGCGTCGATTACGGCCCCGCGCAACATCTACGCGACCTCCGACGGGGGATGGGTGGCGCTTTCGGCATCGACCCAGGCGATGACGGAGCGGCTGTTTCGCGCCATCGGCCGGCCGGAGCTGATCGACGATCCACGCTTCCGAACCAACTCCGACCGTTTGGCACACGTGAACGAAGTGGACGCCATCATCGGGGAATTCGTGGGTAGCCGGACGCTGGAGGAGAATCTGCGCTTCTTCGAGGCGGCAGAGACCACAGTGGGTCCCGTCTACGACGCCAGCGGCTTCGAACGTGACCCCCACGTGCAAGGCCGGGGCGTGCTGGTGGAAATGCAGGACGAGGATCTCGGGAGCATCCCGATGCACGCCGTAGTGCCGCGCCTGTCCGGCACGCCCGGAGCGCTGCGCCGGCCGGCGCCCAAGCTTGGCGAGCACGAAGCCGAAATCCTGGCCTCGCTCGAGGACCGCAACGGTGCCGGCAAGCGGAACAATCCGCGATGATTTGTCAGCAGGCTAAGCGTTTGATCAACAAGAAGGACGAAACGATGCCAGTTTCCATAACGAGGAAGCAGTTCCTGTTTGGTGCAGCGGCCGCCGCCGGTGCGGTTGCAATTCACCCCGCCCGCGCCGCCCGCCGTTCGGTCATTAAGGTCGGGATCGACCTGACATCCGATCATCCGACCACGGTGAACCTCGTGGCAGCGGCGGCGAAGATCAAAGCGGCGACCAATGGGGAAGTCGATGTGCAGGTCTTCCCGAGCAGTCAGCTCGGTGACGACAGCCATATGCTGTCGAACCTCCGTTCCGGCGCGATGCAGATGATGGCGATCGGCGACAACATCCTGGCGACGCTGGTGCCGACCACGGCCATCGACAACATCGGCTTTGCCTTCAAGTCGCCCGAGGACGCCTGGAAGGCGCTCGACGGCCGCGTCGGCGACATCGTGCGCGCCGACATTGCGAAGACCGGGCTCCATGCGATGCACCGGATTTGGGACGAAGGCTTCCGCGAAATCACGTCGAGCACCAAGCCGATCAAGACGCCTGACGACCTCCATGGCTTCAAGATCCGTGTTCCGCCGAGCCCGATCTCACTCTCGCTGTTCCAGTCGCTGGGTGCCGCGCCGGTGACCATCAACGCGTCCGAACTCTACACGTCGTTGCAGACGCACGTAGCGGACGGACAAGAGAACCCGCTCGGCAACATCCAGACCATGAAGCTCGACCAGGTGCAGAAATACTGCTCGCTGACCAACCATATGTGGGTCGGCTATTGGCTGCTGATGAACGGCCCCTTCTGGGCAGGCCTGCCGGCGGAGCATCAGAAGATCGTAGCGGATACGTTCGATGCCCAGGCGCTCGAGCAGCGGACCGCGAACCAGAAGCTCGATGCCTCGCTGGAGGAGGTGCTGAAGAAGCAGGGTATGGAATTCATCCCGGTGGACGTGTCTGCTTTCCGGGCCGCCCTGGCGCAGTCCGGCTTCTACAAGACGTGGCAGACGAAGTTCGGCGCGCCGCTCTGGTCTGCGCTTGAAAGTTACACCGGGCCGTTCGCATGAGGGTCGCGGCCGCCCCGTCCGGTTTCGCCCTCTTTCAGGTCGTGGACCGGGTGGTCGATGGGCTGACGCAGTCGCTGGCGGCGGTCCTCGTCGTGACGGAGGTCACCATCCTGTTCGCAGGGGTGGTGGCCCGCTACGCCGTCGACCATCCGCTCGTCTGGGTGGAGGAACTCGCCGCCGTCCTGTTCCTGTGGCTGGTTAGCCTCGGCGCGGTCATTGCCCTGCGCCGGGGTGAGCACATGCGCATGACCGTGCTCGTCAGCCGGTTGGGACCGCGCATGCAGCGCCTCGCCGCTTGCTTCTCCGCATTGCTGGTCGTCGGTGTGACACTCGGCCTCATCCTGCCCGGGCTGTCTTACGCGGACCAGCAGGCGGCGATCCTGACGCCGGTGATGCAGCTTCCCGGCTCGTGGGAGATCTATGGGCAGATCGCGGCACTCGTGCTGCTGCTGTATGTCGCGCTGCGTCAGCTCCTGAGCGGGGCGAGCCGGATGGAACTCGCCTTGGTGCTGGTGGCCGCCGCCGCGGTCTGCGCCGGGCTGTGGAGTCTGGAAAGCACGTTCGACGCTATCGGCAATGGCAGCTTGCCGGTTTTCTTCGTCGGCATTGTCGGCGTCTGCATCTTCCTTGGCGTGCCGATCGCCTTCAGCTTCGCGACCGCCACGTTCGGCTACATATACTTCACCAGCTCTATCCCCCTCGCGGTGATCATCAGCCAGATGGATCAAGGCATGTCCTCGATCGAGTTGCTGGCGGTGCCGATGTTCGTCGTGCTGGGGCTGTTGCTCGAGATGACAGGCATCGCCCGGGCCATGATCGAGTTCCTGGCGGCGCTGGTCGGCGACAAGCGGGGAGGCCTGTCGTACGTGCTGATCGCCGCGATGTATCTGATCTCCGGCATCTCCGGTTCCAAAGCCGCGGACCAGGCGGCGGTCGCCCCCGTGCTGCTGCCGGAGATGCGGCGGCGCGGAATGGCGCCGGGTGAGCTCGCGGCCCAGCTCGCCGCCTCGGCCGCGATGTCCGAGACGATCCCGCCCAGCCTGGTGCTGATCATCGTCGGCGCGGTGACCGGCGTCTCCATCGCCGCCCTGTTCACTGGCGGGCTGCTCCCTGCTGGAATTGCAGCGGCGGGGCTCGCTTTGCTCGTCTTCTTCCGCAGCCGCGGTGACCGGCTAGAGGCCCCCCGCTTGCCGGCCCGCGCGGTCGCACGGCTGTTCGTCGTCGCCATCCCGGCGCTGATCCTGCCCTTCGTCATCCGCTATGCCGTGCTCGCCGGCGTCACCACGGCGACGGAGGTGGCGACCCTCGGAGTGGTTTATTCGATCGCCGTCGGCATCGGCGTGTACCGCTGCTTTGACTGGCGTCGACTGATGCCGATCCTGGTCGAAACCGCGTCGCTGTCCGGCGCGATTCTCCTGATCATCGGCACGGCAAGCGCCATGGCCTGGGCGCTGACGCAAGCCGGTTTCGCTCAGACGCTGACCGAAATGATGATCGGGCTACCCGGCGGCAAAGCTGGCTTCCTCGCCATCTCGATCGTGGTGTTCATCGTGCTTGGCAGCGTGCTGGAGGGATTGCCGGCCATGGTCCTATTCGGGCCGCTGTTGTTCCCTGTGGCGCAACAGCTCGGTATTCACTTGGTGCAGTATGCGATCGTGGCCATCCTCGCCATGGGCATCGGGCTGTTCTCGCCGCCGTTCGGCGTCGGCTTCTATCAGACCTGCCTGATTGGCAAGGTATCGAGCGACGAGGCCTTCGGCCGCATCTGGCCCTACATGGCAGTTCTCGTCGTCGCGCTCGTCATCGTCGCCGCCGTGCCGTGGATCTCCGTTGGGTTCTTGCACTGACGACAAAAGGCGCGGACCGAGCAGCTGCCGAGTCTCTGCGACGGCACCGGGCCATCATTCCGATGAAGGGTCGGCACACGGCCCGGAAAACCGTTATCGAAAACAACGGTTCTCGCACGGCTGCAGAAGCTGGACGAAGCGGCCGAGAAATTGGAGACGCTTGTTCAGAAAATTGCAACGGCATGTCAGGATCGATCAATTAAAACTGGAGATAATCGCACTCTTTACAAAATTGCCGCTAGTATCATTGATGGATTTAGCGAAACCGGAACTACACGCCATATATTTTTTACTAAAATCTGTTGAGTCCAATTGCTTGCACGCAATCAACAGAATTAATGTCGCTGATGGCCGCCCTGAGGATCACTAATTGACTGTCTTTTTTCACCAAGTTGCCTCTGTATTCGCAGAGGGAGACGGAGCGCGGATGTCTAAGAAAAGCTGCCGGACTTTCATTTATCTGTTGTGCCAAAAAATCTTCGATAATATGGGCCGATTTAAATACTTCGAGGTCTATGATCGACGCGCTTTTCATAAACTCGAATCGATAGCGGGCTCAAGCGTTGGCGCTGCCGTCGAAGCAATCCGTCTGCGGCTGGGGTCCAGCAATCCGTTTCCGAGTGCGCGGCCTCGAACCGAGGACACCGAAAAAAAACACGGCGATCTGCACACCTTTTACCCACTGAATACGGCAACCGAAATGCGTGAAGGTCTCGCTGCGGCTTAACTTCTGGCGAGGCTCAACCCATGCAGACCCCTCAAAGCTACGGGCTCTTTAAACCCGCGTACAGCATCACGGAGGCCATGGCCCTCCTCTCACTTGGACGGACCAGAATCTACGAATTGATGAAGTCCGGTGATCTCCGGGCGACCAAGTGCGTCGTCGAACGCTGTTGCTGGCATCCGACATCGCCGCCTTTTTGGCCCAGCTTCAGCAGGCGGAACGCCGGTAATGACCGCGTTCCTACCGATCGCCATTCCTGGCACTAGCGATGCGCTTTGGATCCCCCCTTTCCAGGACGTCTCCATCCAAATCGCACCGTTTTGGACTTACCGACCGCCGACGTCGCCCCACGAGGTCGACTTGTGGTCCGCAGTTCATCGTCGTTGCCTAACAGCCACGAAGCACATCGCCCAAAAGATCCTGCCCGCCGGGAACCGTCCGTCGATGGGTGTTGAAGTTCGGGCCGTTCATCGCGCGCAACTTGCGGCGCGGGCGACCAACACCACACGACCAGTGGCATCTCGATGAGATGGTCGTCTCCATGCGGGGCGCCGCATGGACATGTGGCGGGCGGTAGACAGCGAAGGCGAGGTGCTCGACGTGCTGGTCCAGCCGAGACGCGACAAGACCGCCGCGTTGAAGCTGCTCAGAAAGCTGCTGAAGCGGCAGGGCTTCGCGCCGACCATCATCGTCACTGACAAACTCGGATCCTACGGTGCGGCGCTCATCCGATGCGATCGCCGACGCTTTCCGGGCGGCCGGCCTGCAGGCGCAACTCGATGAACTCGAGGCCAAGCGGGTTTCGCTGAAGGCGAAGCTCGACGCCCCTGCCCCAACCGTGCCGCGGCTGCATCCGAATCTCGCCGAGATC
>CAYSTX010000034.1:7007-21602 GCA_964434035.1 uncultured Acetobacteraceae bacterium | reverse complement strand
TTGTTCTGTCCGCTCTGACCGTGCCGTCATTGTGGCACCGCTCCTTCTCGGCCCCAACTGCGTGGCGTGTGCACGCGGGGGCGATGGGTGGACGGTGCGGCTTGCTCGATGGGTGCCCGCCGGCCGAACAGGGGGAGACGCGGGATGCCTGACGGTGTGCTGCTTGGCCTCTGCAGGACCGCTGATGGACCTTGTGAGGTCCTCGAGGGGCCGGTGAGGGGTCCCTGGAGGGTCCGTGGGGGGTCCGTGAAGACCCCGAGCGGGCCTAAGCGGCGCACACGCAAATCATCAGGCAATTGACGCGACCGATTTCGACGCGACGGCACATCCGACAAAGCCGCACGTCAACGGCGCTCGTGACAAGCTGGCGGCGCGGGTGGATACCTGGGTGCTTCCCAAGCAATAGGGCGCGGGTTCGAATCCCGTCTCCCGCTCCAACTCTTTCAGAAATCCAGGCTCCATGCGTCCTGGGTTTCTTTGTGCCCTCGCTGCCCAGGCAATTGACGCGGTCCCCCTGCTGCATGATGAGAATCGCGGCGACGGCGAGCGAATTGGGCAAAAATGCGGGAAAAAGGGGCCGAAAGTCTGCGAAATGTGGTGGAATCCTGCACAAATTCCCCGCATGAAGGCGGTGGTTGAGTCTCCGCGTGCTCGGCGGGCTCATGAGGCCTCCTCGCCCTGCAGCGCCGGCACGCGACAGAGCCGGTCGTACTCGGCCAGGGGGCGGTGGGTGACCGCGGGCGCGGCCACCTGATGCCCCACCGGCATGTAGGGCTGCCGCGCCGCCGCGGCCGGCAGCACCGTTCGGAACTGGTCGGGATGCGGCACGACGCTGCCGCTCTGGCGGCGCGCCGCGACCGTGAGCACCGTCTGGCCCTCGTGCCAGACGCGCAGCTGCCCGGCGTGCTCGCTCACCTGTACCCGCCGGCCGGCCAACGCCGGCGCGCTGGGCAGCCCGTAGAGCACGCCGTCATACGAGACGTAGCCGTCCCAGCTCACCTGCCGCTCCTCGGCGCCGAAGCGCTCCCATGCCCAGCCCGTGGGCAACGGCCGCAAGCCCTCCGCGGCCCAGCGGTCGACCGGACGGGCGTGGGTGGTGCGGTGCACGCGCGCATTGAGCGCGTCGCACCAGGCCCGCGCCTGCCGGTTGAGGTCGTCGAGGTCGGTGAACCGCACGCCCGGCCAGAAGTCGCGCCTGACCACCCCGACGCTCCGTTCGACCTTGCCTTTCGTCTGCGGGGTGTAGGGCTTGCACACACGCGGGACGATCCCGAGCGCGCTGACCAGCTCCTGGAAGCGCGGGTGCCAGCGCGGCGCGCCGCTCTCCATCTCGAGCAGCACCGTCTTCATGCGGTCGGTCAGCACCGCCCGCGACAGGCCCCCGACATACTCGAAGGCGGCGACGAAGCAGCGGATGAGCGTCGGCGCGTCGGTCCGCTTGACGAAGGTGACGAAGCGCAGTCGCGAGTAGCTCAGCACCGCGGTGAAGCCGAAGACCTTGTGCGTCGCGCCCTCGCGCTCGTAGACGAACTCGCCCCAGTCGAACTGCAATTGCTCGCCGGGCGCCGTCTCGTAGCGCAGCACCGGACGGCGCCCGGCCGGGGCCGGGGGACGCAGGGGGCGGACGAAGTCCTTGAGGATGCTGATCCGGCCGGTGTAGCCCCGCGCCTGCAGCCGGCGCAGCATGGTCTCGCAGTTGTACAGGTGATCCTCGGTCACCCACGCGCGGATCTGCTCCTTGTAGGCGTCCAACTTGGAGGGGCGGCGTGGTCGCCCGAGCGCCTCGACCTCGACTGGGCCACGGACATACTTGCGCACCGTGTTGCGCGCGATGCCCAGCTCTCTGGCAATGGCCCGCAGGGGCTTGCCCTGCACGGCCATCTCCCGTATCGTGTTCACGGTCCCACTCCTCAGCACGGCCCGCTCCTTTCGCGAAGTGTGTTCTACGAAAGTAACGGGCAGGGGGAGTGGGTCATCTTTCTCCGTCAGCTTGGGTCAACTCTACACCGCCGTCGATAACACGCCTGCCACCCGCCGCTAGGAGCAGCGCGCTGCGCCGTGAGATGTGAGGGCGATAGCCTGTCGCACAGGGCACCTAGGCCGTCACAAGCGATTCGCGTCCCGTGACCATTTGCGATATGTTCATCATATCTGGTTATCCTGATGTAACTGCACCAGAAAACAAGGCAGACGACGATGAACCCTCCCGCACCGGCAGACCCCGGCAGCGCTTCCTTCGACTCCGATCACGCGCCCGTTCTTGCGCAGATGGCGGTTTCCGAGCCCGAGCTGCTGGCCCGGTTTTTCCGAGTGCTGGGCGATCCCACGCGGGTGCGCCTCATCCAGCTCCTGCTGGAGGCCCCAACGGGTGAGTGTACGGTGGGCGAGTTGGTCACGGCCGTGTCCGCCCCCCAGAACCGGGTCTCGACGCACTTGGGATGCCTGCGCTGGTGTGGCTTGGTCCAGACCCGGCGTGCGGGCAAGCAGGTCTACTACCGGGTGGCCGACCCACGCGTCCGGGACGTGTTGACCGTGGGCGGCGCGCTGCTGCGCGACTACGCGGCAGGTGTGGCCAGCTGTGGAGTGAATCCCTAGCCCGACGAGCGTACAGAACTCGAGGAGGCACGATGACCGCCCTCATCACCGTCTGCCGCTCCGCCCGGCTCACGCCGGCGGCCTATCGGTTCTACCGCGCCATTCTCCGTACGTTTCCTGCGCGCGGTACGCCGCCCGATCCTGCAGAGCTCGGCCACCTCGCTGAGCAGTTCGCGGTGCCGCTCGCCGCTACACTTGCCGACTGTGTGGCCCAAGATCTCCTCCAGCTCGATACCGCTACGGGACGCATTCGGGCCGCGTACCCGTTCTCCGGCGTACCCACCATGCACCGGGTAACACTGGTGTCCGGCCCCGCTAGCGGCGGGGACTCAGGAGGACGTGACGAACTCACAGGGCGCCCGGGTAAGCAGGTCTTCGCGATGTGTGCGGTGGATGCGCTCGGTATTCCCCTGATGCTGCGCTGGGAGGCCATCATTGTCTCGCAGGATGCGCTGACGAACGAGTCGATGGAGGTGCACGTCGCGCCAATGGGCGACGCGTCCCCGGCCTCCCTTGCGACCCTCGCCGGTTGGAGCGCCCGCTGGGAGCCACCGAGCGCCGTCGTCTACGCACGAGCAGCGGAGCACGAGCACGAGCACGAGCACGATGCGGGCTGTGCGGCAGCCGGCGCCTGCTGCCCCCTCACCAACTTCTTCGTGGACGCGGCCACAGCTCAGCAGTGGGCAAAGACCCATCTGGTGCCGGATGGGGTAGTGCTCGCGCCAGGCGAGGCAATGCAGCGGGCGCAGGCGCTGTTCGGTGGCGTGCTCCGTCGTTTGGAAGAGGAGCAGCAACCATGATCCAGTCTAGCCAATCCGGCCGACCCGGCCGACCCGGCCAAACCGGCCAATTCAGCGGCCCGACCGTCGAGGTGCTCTATTTCGACGGATGCCCCAGCTATGAGCACGCCGTAGCGCTCCTCAGGAGGGCACTAGTCGCTGAAGGGATCACCGCGCCGATACAGCTCATTCGCGTCGACACCGATGCCGAGGCACACCGCCACGGCTTCTACGGCTCGCCGACGATTCGCATCAACGGTGAGGATATTGCTCCGCTTCCAGCGTGGGCAGTCCCACGTCTCGCCTGCCGGGTCTATTCGAGGCCCGACGGCCAGCTGGCGCCGGTGCCCGCCTATGAGACCCTGGTCGCCGCCCTACAGGGGCGCGCAGCACTCACGCCGAACGCCGCGAGTTTCAGTGGGCCCGACAATCCATCACGAGGAAGGAGTGACGCCATGACCGCAGGACCGTCTCACGAGCAATCCGGCGCAGCACTCCGGCCCGACCGCCTCTCGCGCCGCGCTGCACTGAAAGCCGGCGCGTCCGGCTTGGCGGCATTGCTGACCCTCAGTCACATCACCCCGGCGCTGGCCGATGAGCTCACGCGGCTGGCAGGCCACCAGCCGATGACAGGTCCGAAGCTGGCGGGCATCCTGCGGACCGAGCGGCTGCGGTGGAACGCGCTGTTGGCGCAGGTGAGCCCAGGTCGCATGGAGGTGCCAGGCGTCGAGGGAGAGTGGTCGGTGAAGGAGTTGGTGGCGCACCTGACGTGGTACGAGCAGGCGATTGTTGAGGGAGCAGAACAGGCGCTGCGGACGGGGACATTTACCCGCCGGCGCCCAGAAGGCGTGACGATGGATGAGATGAATGCAGCCATCGCGCAGGAGGCCCGCGGGCGGCCCGCAGCCGACGTGCTGGCGGAGGCGGACGCGGTGTTCGGGCACATGCTGGAGCTGATCGCCGCCGCCCCGCAGGAGATGCTGAACGACCCGCGGCTACTAGGGCTACCCGACGACATGGTCCCCTGGATGGGCGTCGCGAACAACTCGTACGCGCACTACCGCGAGCACGAACCGACTCTTCGTGCGTGGCTGGAGCACTCCTAGCGGGGAGGTCAGGCGCCAGGGCAGCATGCCATCAACCGTGCCGGTGCCAGTGCTGATGCTCACCGGTCCGGTGGGGGGCGGCAAATCGACCGTCCTCGCGGAGATCGCCTGGCTGCTTACGCAGGCCAGCGTGTCGCATGCGGCGGTCGACCTCGCCGGCATTGGGCGGGCGTGGCCCGTCCCTGCGAATGACCGCTGGAACGAACGCCTGATCCACCGCAACCTGGCCTGTCTGTGGGCCAACTTCCACGACGCCGGTGCCGAGCGACTCGTCCTGGCCCGTGTCCTGGAGGCGCGGAGCCTGCTCCGCCACGTCGAGGCCGCCGTGCCGGGTGCGGCCATCACGGTCGTCCGGTTACGCGCTTCGCTGCCGGTGCTGGAGGCCCGCATTCGCCATCGTGAACACGGCCGGGATGCGACCTGGTATCTGGAGGTGGCCGCGTACCTCGTCGACGCGCTGGAGCAGCCAGGGATCGCCGACTACGTCTTGGACAACGAGAGTGGGTCGGTCGCCGACGTGGCCGCGCAGGTCCTGCGGCTCGTCGGCTGGCTGCCGTAAACGCCGGGTGCAGGTGACCGGAGAATCGGAGGAAAGGCGTATGCTGCGGGCGAACGCCATGACCATCGGGCAGCTCTCAAAGCGCACCGGGGTGCCGATCAAAGTCCTGCGCGAGTACGAACGCCTCGGGTTCCTCTACACGCTGGGCCGCAGCGCCAGTAACTACCGGCTGTTTGGCGAAGAGGCCGTGTGGTGTGTGTGCAGGTAACCCAGGGCCTGCGGTCCCTCGGGCTGACCCTGAACGACACCCGCGAGCTCGTCACCCGATACCTCGAGCAGCCCGATGCGCGTGATGTGGCGTTCCTCGATCAGCATCTGGCAGCAGCGTTGCTGCGCGTCGAGACGCGCGTCGCCGACCTCCAGGCGCTGCGCCAGCGCATCCTGGAGGTCCAGGCCGCGCTTGCCGGCGCCCAGGCGTCCCCCTCCGCATCGGAGCTGCCCCGCCTGCTTGCAACAGACCCGCGTTGCGATGCTTCCACATCTACCCCCTGACCCGCTCTTGACCCTCACCCCGGTACCAGCGTGTAGGCTAGGCGCTTTTCAGTCGCTCGGCGGCGTGCCTGAGGCGGAAAGGCAGGACCTGTGCAAGATGCTGCCGACTGCGCTTGTGCTTGTGCTTGTGCTGTCACCATGCGCTATCCGATATCTCCCTCGCCGGCGGCCCTGGGATATGGACTTAAGGTCAAACAGAAACCCTGTGTTGTGCGCCTGCGGCTCTTGGCCACTCCGGACCAGCGGCGCGGCAAGAGCCACAGGCCATCTGCAGTGTACGAGCCGTGCTCCTGCTCCATATGGGGGCAGGAGATGAGATTCAGGAGGGGACCGTTACGAAGAGAGGCCAATCTGGCGCATAAAGGTCACCAGGTCGTAGAACAGGTTCTCCTCAACGATTTGCCCGTTGTCCCAACGGGCAACCGTGCAGAACTCAACATCGAACGACTTGCCCGTGGGTGGGATCTCCTTGCCGTCCGGTCCTTGCATCGGACCCTTCATCGTGCCTCTGAAGCGGGCGATCGAGCACGTCCAGTCGCCAGAGGCGAAAAACACTCGATACGGCCGGTTGTCGAGGTGTTGGTCCGGGAAGGTCTTGAAGAACTCGATCGACTCGGCACGGTGATTGTCTACGCCATGCGTCGGCGGCTTGCCGGGCCACGTGACGACGACGTCGGGCTTGTGCCGCTTGCTGAACGTGTCCAGATCCTGTGCGTTCCAGGCATCATCTAGCGTTTGCATGAGTTCCATGTTGCGCTCTTGGGTGGTCATGTGCTGAGTAGCCATGGTCAACGCCTCTATCTCTGCTCGCTCCCGCATACCTGAGCGGGAACTGCCTGAACACGACGATTTCCAACCAAGCGCTGGGTGCACGGTTGCATAGCGCACCGTGGCACCGTTCCTACAGGGCTAGCGCACAATATTCCCCCAACTCACGCCGTGGCGAGCGGTGCGCTCTTCGTTGGTGCCGCAGAAGGTGTGCCGCGCGGAGACATGTTACGTGGCGCATGACGAAGGTGGCTTCGCAGCTAGGGCGGCGAATCGCCGGTGCGCAGACCCTTCTCCACACGTTTGAGGAGGACCGCATTCGTGGCGACGGTGATGGATGAGGCGCTCATCACCAGCCCGGCCACCGCCGGGCTGAGCAGAATGCCCACCGGGTAGAGCACGCCCGCCGCCACCGGGATCGCGATCACGTTGTAAATCGCGGCCCAGAACAGGTTCTGCTTCATCTTGCGGACCGTCGCCGGCGAGAGGCGGATGGCGGCCAGCACGTCCAGTGGGTCACTGCGCATCAGCACCACCTCAAAGGTCTCGATGGCAACACCAGTCCCCGCGCCGATCGCGATGCCCAGGTCCGCCTGGGCCAGGGCGGGCGCGTCGTTGACCCCATGGCCCACCATGGCAGTGAAGAGGCGGTCGGCCTGCAGCCGCTTGACGTGCTGGGCCTTGTCGGCGGGCAGCACCTCGGCGGAGACCCGATCAATGCTCAGCTCACGTGCCACTGCCTCCGCCGTGCCCCGGTTATCTCCGGTCAGCATGGCCACCTGGATGCCCAGGGCATGCAGGTCCGCGATCGCCTGCCGCGAGCTTGCCCGAACGCGATCGGCCACTGCGATGACGCCCGCAGGCGCACCTGCGACGCCGACGACCATTACGGTCATGCCGCGCGCCTGCAGTCCCGCCACCTGCTCCTGCTGCGTCGGGGAAAGCGCGATGCTGCGGTCCGTCAGCAGCTTCGGCGTGCCGATGTGCAGCGGGCGGCCCTCGACGGTGGCGCTGACCCCACCCCCCCTGCTATCGCTCGGAAGTCGCTGGCAGGCAGTGGTGCAAGGCCGCGCGCTCGCTTCGTTGACGATTGTGCGGGCCAGTGGGTGCTCGGAGCTCAGCTCAACGGCGGCGGCAAGCTGGAGCAGACCGTCTTCATGTGGGGCGGCTGTGGGTGCAGCAGCAGGTGTGAAGACCCTCACGTCGTTAACCGCAGGTGTGCCTTCGGTGAGCGTGCCGTCGTGTCGAAGATGGTGGCCTGGATGCGTGAGGCCTGCTCCAGCGCGGTGGCGTTGTTGATGAGGATACCGTGGCGCGCCAATGCCCGTGCCGACCGCGACTGCGATGGGCGTGGCCAGGCCGAGCGCATCGGGGCAGGCAATGACGACCGCCGTGACGGCGAGTGTCAGCGCAAAGAGGGCGGTCTGCCCGATGACGAAGAACCAGACTAGGAACGTGAGCAGGCCCGCACCCACCGCGGCGAGCACCAGCCACTCAGCCGCCCGGTCCGCCAGCCACTGCGCCGGCGCCTTGGAGTTCTGCGCGCTGCGCACGAGCTGCACAATCTGCGCCAGCGCGGTGTCGCTGCCGACCCTGGTGGCGATGAATTGGAGCGCGCCAGAGCCATTGACGGTACCGCCGATGACCTCACCGCCAGCTCGCTTGGTGACGGGTATACTCTCGCCGGTGACCATGCTCTCATACCAAACTGGCCTGGGTAGTTGTAGAAAGGTGAGGCCAAGGCCCGGATTCATGGGGCTCGGCTCTCTGACAAACTACAACTACCGAGGCGAAAGTGGTATCATCCACCGCGCTCTCGCCCTCGGTCACGCGGCCATCTTCAGGCACCTTCTCGCCTGGCCGCAGCAGGAGCAGATCGCCCCTGTGCACCTGCTCGACAGGGACGGTGCGCACTTCGCCATCCGCGCCCACCACGTTAGCCTGTTGCGGGGCCAGCCGCACGAGGGCGTTCAGTGCGTCAGAGGAGCCACGGCGGCTGCGCATTTCCATCCAGTGACCAAACAGTACGAAGGTCACGAGCATCGCGGCGGCGTAGCTCGTCTCGACCCTCGGCTCAAAGACCGTGGCGAAGACGCTGAAGCAGTAGGCGACCAGCACACCCAGGCTGACTAGCACGTTCATGTCGAGCGTGCGGTTACGCAGCGCACGCCAGGCCCCGGAATGGAAGATCCACCCGGCCCACCACACAACGGGCGTGGTCAGAACGAGCAGCACCCAGTCCGGACTGATGCCAGACGGTGCAGGCAGACGCAGGCGCAGGACATGAACGCCAAGTGGAGAATACGCGCGACGATCAGGATCGTCAGCGCCGGCGCTATCCAGAAGTGGTGGCGCATGTCGGCTTCCATCGCGCGAGCCATCGCCGGGTCGCTCATGTCGTGCATGCCATGCATGGCGTGGTCGCTGCGTGCCCCATCAGCACCATCGGCGACATCGCCGGCATCCTTGGCATGATGCCCCGCGCCGTGCGCCGTGTCGTGCGAAATCGCGTACCTGCCTGGGGGGCAGAGTCTCGACGATCTCGGGATGCGCCGTCTCCGGTCCGGCGTGCACTTGCGCACCGCGCGCGGGCTCGCCAGCAGGCACGCCTGCCGCTGGCCTGGGCGGGGCCGGCATAGGGGCCAACGCGCCTCCGCAGGCGAAGCCACCGTCCTGTACAAACTCGCGTGCATGGCGTTCATCGAACTGGATCTCGTCGTAGGTGATGGTGACGGTCTGGGTCACGTAGCTTGCCTCGACTCGCGCGACTCCTGGCAGTCCGCCGACACGTGTTTCGATGGCACGAGCGCACCCAGCCACATTCAGGCCCTGCACGGGAAACGTCTCTGTGTGTATTCGCGCTGACCCCGCATCTCCACTCGTTCGTGTCGTCGCCTCACCGCTCAAGCGCCGTCCTGTCCCAACCCGCTAGGGTGGCGCCGGCCTCATAGGCGCTCTGAGCGAAGTCGAGCAGCATGGCGTCTGGATCGGCGGCGGTGCGAACGGCCTCATAGGGGAGGATGAACTCGCCCAGCGCCCGACTGTACGAGGCCGCAGCCGGCCGGACGGCAGTCTCGGCAAAGCGAGTTGGCTCCGGAACGCAATACGCATAGTAAGCCGGCTCGTGGACGGGGCCACCCGGCGTGCCAGGCCAGAAGCCGCAACTGCTCACTTCGTGCGAATAGGCTTCGCGCGCTACGCGGTCCGCACCAGCACGTGGCGGAGCGCGCCGCCCCGAGAAGCGGCTCACCGCCAGATCGAAGCTGCCCCAGAAGAAATGAACCGGGCTGCACTTGCCGACGAACCGTGCGCGGAACTGTTGGAGCACGCGCTCCGACTCGACGAGTATGCGCCACCACCGCGTCGCGGAGGCGGCGTCGTAGGCCGCGTGCTCGTGGTCCACGTCGCAGCGGATCGGGTTCGGCACTTCCTGTGGCTGCGGGTTGATCGTGACGTCTATGCCGAGCGTGCGCAAAACTGCCATGAACTCGTGATAGAAGTCGGCGACCGCTCGCGGATAGAGCGCCAGCGCGCGGCACGCGCCGTCGCTGGTCCAAATCCACAACGTCTGGTTGAAGAAGTCGAATGCCACCTCGAAGGTACGCGTGCCAGAGGGAATGGATGAGGTCGTCAGCCCACGCGGTGTCACGTAGAGTGTGACCGCCCACCAGTGGTTGAGGGGCGGGCTGAGCGCGAGCCGCACCTTGCCCACGATCTGGGTCCACATGTGCAGCGTCTCGTACGTATCCTGCCAGGCCGCAAGCGGCAGGGCGGGCCAGATCGCGTCGCGAGCGCTGGCGCTCGATTCAGCGGTCGGCCCGGCTGCAGCCGCGGGATCCGCAGAGGCTCCCATGTCATGCATAGCGAATACCCCCATCTGCTCCTTGCGCCAGCATGCGCGGCACACACGCGGCACACCAAGGGATCCGGTTGCGGACCCGCCATCCCACGCGAGGCGCCGAGGTCACTTTTGGGCCGGCCGAAAGCGGTGTTCCAGTTAGACGGCATGCGCCGTGGGGCCCCGCACCAGCCATCTGGTCGCATCTAGAACCAGCTCGTCGGGGTAGCACCAGCCCCAGTCCTCGCCCGGCTCAAACGATCGAATAATCGGATGGTTGGTCGCGTGAAAGTGCTTGGTGGCGTGCTTATTCTTGGAGTTATCACAGCAGCCGACATGGCCGCACGTGAGGCACAGGCGCAGATGGACCCAGGTGTCGCCCATCTCGAGACACTCTTTACAGCCATTGCCACTGGGCGTCACCTCGTGGATGGCCTCCAGATGCGTGCAGGTCTTCTCCATGCGGCTCGCCTCCTCCCGGCGTGCGATGGAAGATCCGACAGCCCGCACGCCCTTGCCTTCACGATCTATGCCTGCACCGCGGACTGCGCGGGAGACACCTGCGTGTCGGTGTCCTGGCAGACAGCAGGACCTGCCAGCCTGGGTGTGTTCGGCGAAGTCCTCGCTCACGTCTCGCTGTCGTCACGAAGGCGCTTCTGACGGCGGCTCTACCTCGGCAAGCTCCTCCATCCAATGAATGGATGCCGTGATGTCCCCATTCTTCGCGCTCGCCAGTTCGACGGTGGATAGCTGCTCGGCGGCGGCCGTCACGGGCATGGGAACCTGCTGCGACTCCGCCTCTCGCATGATCAGCCCGAAGTCTTTGTGCATCAGCCGCAGCGCGAAGGTCACGGGATAGTCCTCGCGCCGGACGTTGTCCAGGGCCAGCTTCTGCCGTGGCGAGATCACCGCGGTCTGGGCAAGCACGTCGAGGAGCCGCGTTTTCTCCACGCCCGCCTTCTCGCCAAGCGCGATCGCTTCGGCAAGTACCTCGATGCTCACACCCAGGAGCGTGTTCACGACCAGCTTCATCGTCGTGCCCATCCCACTGGGCCCCATATAGAAGCAGTGTGGCGTCAACGTCGAGAGGATGGGCAGCGTGCGCTCATACGTCGCAGAGTCGCCGCCCACCAGCAGGGTGATCGTCCCGGCCTCCACCTGAGGTGTGCTGCCCGAGATGGCCGCGTCCAGCAGGTCGAGCCCGCGTGCACGGGCCGCGGCCGCCAACGCCCGGGAAGTCTGGGGCAGAATCGTGCTCATCTCGACGAAGGTCGTGCCAGGCCGCGCCCCTGCCAGGGCTCCCGTGTCATCGTGGCCTTGCACCACGTCCACGACGGCCGCGTCGTTGCTGAGAGATGAGAACACCACCGAACACCGCGCGGCCAGCGCGTGGGGCGTGTCGGCAACCTGCGCGCCCAGGCGCGCGAGCGGCTGCGTATTTTCACGCGTGCGATTATAGACCATCATGGGATAGCCCGCCTTCATGAGCCGTGCGGCCAGGCGGCTCCCCATCGCACCCATGCCAAGAAAGCCGAGTTGTGGCAGGCGCTCGCTGCGCGTGTCGCCTGAGTGATCGGCCATATGACGCTCCCTTTCTCCATCAAGCCCCGGCTGTCAGTCCGCCCAGGACGCAAACAACCCGTTGAGCCCCTCCATGAAGGTGGGGTGGGTATACATCTCGTCACGCAGCACCGTATAGGGCACACCAAGGCGCATCGCCAGGTGGATGACCGCGTTCATCTCGCTGGCCTCAGCGACGTAGAATGCCGTACCCAGAATGCGTTTGGTGTCGGCATCCACGACCGCTTTGAGGAAACCCTCCGTCTGGCCCGTTGTCTGTGCGCGGGGCATGCCAATCGTGTTGGCCGCCAGCCGGGCCACGCGCACCCGGTAGCCTTGTTGGCGCGCCTCCGTCTCAGTCAGTCCAACCCGGCCGAGTTCCGGATCGGTGAACACCGCGTACGTGAGGACGCGGTCGGCGGTCGACGTGTAGTCGCCAGAGCCAGTGATCTGCGCTTTGAGAATGCGATAGTCGTCGAGCGAAACATGGGTAAACTCCGGCCCACCCGTGACATCACCCACCGCCCAGATGCCGGGAACCGCAGTCGCCAGGTGCTCGTTCACCGGGATGAAGCCGCGGTCGTCCAGTGCCAGCCCGGTTGCCGCGACATCAAGCTCAGCGGTGACCGGCTCTCTACCCGTCACGGCAAGCACGTGGCTGCCCTCGACCGCTCGCGGCCCAGAGCCGCCGGCTGGCTGGAGGTAGAGGCGCACGCCGCCAGCTATCGGCTCGGCCCGCGCAGCCGTGGTGCTCAGGAGCACCTCGATGCCATCCCGTTCGAAGGTCCGCTTGATAGCCTCCGCCACGTCCGGATCCTCTGCCGGCAGCAGCTGCGCCCCGCGCTGGATGAGGGACACCCGGCTGCCAAAGCGACGAAACATGTGGGCGAACTCCACGCCCTCGAAGCCGCCGCCGATGATCAGCACATGCTCCGGCAGCACGTCCAGCTCAAGGATCGATTCGCTGGTCAAGGGGTGGACGTCGCGCAGCCCCAGGATTGCCGGCACGTTCGGGCGGGTGCCCGTGTTGATCACTACCTGTTTCCCGCTGAGGGTGCGCACGCCCCCGTTCAACAGGCGGACCTCCACCGTCTTGTCGCCGGTGAAGTGGGCTGTGCCCAACAGGAACTCGAGGCCGGGCGTGTGCGTGAAGAGCCACTCGTTCCCGCCACGCATGAAGCCGACGACGCGCCGTTTGCGTTCGCGAATGGCATGCATCGCGATCCCCGTCAGCCCGGTCCCGATGCCGTACTCGCCGGACCGGCGCACCCAGTCGGCAACCTTCGCGCTCTGGACCAGCGTCTTGGTAGGGATACACGCGACGTTAACACAGGTGCCGCCAATCCTGTCCGGGTCGCGCTCGATGAGCGCTGCTTTGTAGCCTTGCATCGCCAGGTCCATGGCGAGCGTCTTGCCTCCCTTGCCGCCGCCGACGACCACCAGGTCAAAATGCTCCTGCGTGTCCTGTACGGTCATGATCCTGCCCCCTCGTGTCAGTCATGGTAGGCGCCATGTTGCTAGTGACAGGCCGCGCTCGGCACCTTCGGAACCGTCCGAACCATCGCTAAGCCTATGAACAGCTTCCCTCTGCGTCCTGGCCGTGACTATCACGGTCGCGCGAAGGAGCTTACGCCAGCCGGAAATCCAGCCCGGCTGATGACCTGATAGACCGTCGCCTGGAGTCCTGTACCTACGCTGCAGCCGCGTGTGCTGCCTCACGGCACTGACAGGCGATTCGGGCTGTGCTTGCCTCAGCTGATGATCTTGACGGCACTGCCGAAATTGGTGTTGAGCTTGGGCTGTTCGGTGATGTGGAGCAGGCCAAGGCCCTCCAGCTGACGCGCACGCTTCAAGGGGCCGACATCGAGCGGCCGCATGCGGCCGGCGCGCACCAACTCCGCCACCTGCGCCTTCGCGTCTGCGTCATCGCTGGCGAGAAACACGTCGAGCGGTTCGCCGGCGACCTGCCCTGCGACGAGCGTGCCGGCGAAGGTTGTGTTGAATGCCTTCACCACGCGGGCCTCCGGCACGAGCTTGGCAACCTCCTCCGCCGCCGAGATGCCCGGCGGAGTGGCCAGGTCGTCGTAGGTCTCGTTCAGCGGATTGGTGATGTCGACCACGATCCTGCCGGCAAGCTGTGGCGCGTACTGCCGGACGACCTCGGCCAGCGCCGAGTAGGGAACGGCCAGCACCACGACCTCATCGCGAATGGGGCTGCCGAACGGGGCCGTTGAGACCGCTGCTCCCTTTTGCGCCGCGGCCTGCACCTGCCGCGCCGTCTCCTCTGCCTTGGCCGGATCCCGGTCAACCAGGGTCACTGACCCGCCGCCCGCAACGAAACGGGTACCGATCCCAGTTGCCATCCTCCCGGCGCCGATGATAGTTGCCATCGTTGACTCTCCTTCGCTCGCTGTTGCCACGTAAACTGCTGCGGAGTGTGCTTCATGTCGCGTGCCGTCGGTCTGGCGGCACGGTAGGGTTTACCGGTCGCCCATGTGGCCCCTCAGCAAAGCCGCGGTGAAGACCGGTTGCACAGGCTCCCTAACGACAGAGAACATCGCCTCTCATGAGTCGTCACCGGCGTCGTCACCAGTATCGCTGCCGCGGTGCGGTCGGGGTGCCTTCCAGCCGTACCGGAGCGCGCCGAGCCGCAGGGCGAAGACGAAGACCGCGGCAAGGCCCGCTGCCAGCGAACCGTACAGGTGCAGGTACTCCACCACCACGATGATCGCGGAGCCGAGCACTGCCGGAACCGCGTACAACTCGCTATCCGCCCGCAGCACGGCGGGCTGTTCGTTGGCGAGCACGTCGCGCAGAATGCAGACGCCCACGGCCGTCAGCGTGCCCAGCGCGATGGCCACGATCGGGCCGAGGTGCTAGGCCAGCGCCTACGCCGAG
>CAYSTX010000034.1:0-6997 GCA_964434035.1 uncultured Acetobacteraceae bacterium | reverse complement strand
AGCTGGGCTACGACTCGGTGTGGGTGATGGATCACATCTTCATGAGGTGGTAGGCCAGCGCCTTCGCCGTGCCCGAGACGCAGAACACCGCCAGCCCGGCGGCGTCGAAGACGAGCACGGTGGCCTGCAACTGGGTCCGATACCGCCGCACCACGGCGGTTTGGAGCTGGTGCTGAGACCACTGTACGAGAGCGGGGCCATTCTGGGCCTGGCTGTGGATGATGTAGCGATACACGACAAAGATGAGCGTCACAGCGCCGATGGGGAGCAGGAAGGTAATGTGATCCGTGAAGGCTGACGGCGGCACCGCACCGAGAATGAGATCGCGGATGACACCTCCACCGATGGCGGTGATCTCGGCCAGCACCAACATGCCGACGATGTCGTAGCGCTTGTGGACGGCCAGCAAGGCGCCCGACAGCGCAAAAACAAAGGTGCCAATGAGGTTGAGGGCTTCTTCCAGATTGGCGTTGAAGACGACCGGCTGCATGCTGTTCACCCTATCTGACGCAGTGGGCAGCGAGCAAGTGCTTGTCAGATCGTATCGAAGCCGCCACCGGCAGCAACGCACTCGCCGGCAATCCGCAACGTCTCGATGGTGCCGTGTTGGTCGATGGGCGCGACGCCGGAGCCGTTCGTCCTGAGGCCACCACTGATATCAATCTCACGCGCCGAACCGCCCGGCTCGATGCTGAGCCCGATGGCGGAGAGGCTCATCACTACCCCCTTGACGAGGGATTGGCCCGTGCCGCCGAACGTCTCGATGCCGCAGCGCACGATGCTCTGGCCGACCGGATGGCTGATTTGGATGCCCACCGCGCCGTTCGCGTGGATGACGACGCCCTCAAACTCGGCAAGGCTCACCGTCCCGGTATAGACATTGAACCCGCGCGAGCCCTGACCGAAGGTTTCGATGAGGGCGTGGACGTGCAGCTCGTTCACAATCTCGAAGTTGACGAAGCCGATGCCGCTCGGACCGTATGAAGTGATCTTCTCCTCGGCGATCCAGCGGTCCACGACGCCCCAATTGTCGAGCACCATGTCATGCACGCCGTAGGTCATGACTGGGCCATGGTTCCTGACCAGATCCACATGGGCGCCGTACACGGTAAAGATGCCGCCGGTGATCTGGTCTGGCGTGCCGGGGGCGATCTTGCCGTCGCTATAGACCGTATCGGTCTCCAGGCGCCGCACGACGAGACGGCCTCCTGTATCGCCAGCGCCGCTCACGAACACACTGCTACCCAGCACCGGCGCTCCGCCGCGTCCCGCCGACAGGCCAACGAGATCCGCGCTCATAACCGCGTCGTCTTCAGGCTGCATGTTCCAGAGCGTGAACGCGCCCTGCAGCACGTAGACATCGTAGCCGTGGTGATCCAACGAATACTCGGATTCTGTACGGCGGCCATCAGCTCAGCGACTGTGGAGACCGCTACTTCCTGTGTCATCACGGCGAATCTCCTGTCGGTTCAAGCACGAACGTTCGGCAATGACGACGCGCGCACTCAGGGGTGCGTGCCACACGAGGTCATCATGCCGGCACCCCACACAGCGTACGCGCACGGCAACGGCAAGGTCAATGGATGACGCTGGCGCACTCACACTGCCGCACTCACGCGCGGCTACGGCGTCGCGCGGGCGGCGAGACAACGTCACCGTCAATGTGAGCCAACAGCAGCGGGTCGTACTCGCGAGCGCGATAGATGGTGCCGTCGTGCATCACGAAGTCCACCCTGGTGGTGGCGCTGATATCGGCGATGGGGTCGCCCGGCAGGGCGACGATGTCCGCGCACTTGCCTTCGGCCAGCACGCCGAGTTCCTCGCGCTGGAGCAGCTCGGCAGCAACGCTCGTGCCGGCCCGGAGGGCACGCACGCTGCTCATCCCGGCCGTGACCATCGCCTGAAACTCCAGGATACCGTGGCTGAACGGAAACATGCCACAGTCGGTGCCAAAGGCGACCCTGGCGGCGCTCGCCGCGATGCGCTGCTGGGCAGCCGTGATCGCCGCGACGTCGCGGCGGAACTTCCATACCATCTGCGACGGCAGCGTGCCTTTGTTCAGCTCGTCAAGGTCTTCCTGGTTCATGCGCATGGTCGGCACGATGAAGGTTCCGGCCTGCTCGGCCATCTGGATGGCCTCATCATCGATGAGGTAGGCGTGCTCCAGGCTGCGCACGCCCGCCCGGATCGCCTGTTTGCACCCATCGGCGGCTCCCGTATGCACCGCGACTGGTAGGCCCAATTGCGCCGCTGTGGCGGTCACGGCCGCCATTTCGTCGTCAAACCAGGTCACCCGGGCCGGGTCGTCGCCTGGTGTCGCGTAGCCGCCTGTGTTGGCGGTCTTGATCCATTCGGTGCCGCGCTTGTGCTCGGTCCGCACCAGCTCGCGGATCTGGCCGATGGAGTCGGCTGTACGGACGATATCCAGATGCCAGCGGGGTGGGTAGAAGCTGTTGAGGTCGCCGTGTGCGCCGGTGCAACTGAGCAGGTGCCCAGCGGGAATCACCCGCGGGCCGGCGACCTGCCCAGCGGCGATGGCGTCGCGCAGATCCACGGTCGGCCACTCTGGGTCCATGGTGGCCAGGTCGCGCACGGTCGTGAAGCCTTGCCGCAGGTAGCCCTGTGCCCGCTGCAGCCCGAGCAGCGCCTTGCTCGCCGTGGATTGCAGGGTCTGCTGGGCCGCGTGCGCATTGTCGAAGGTCAGATGCACGTGGGTGTCAATGAACCCCGGCATGACCGTCCGATCTGAGAGGTCCAACACGCGTGCACCACGTGGTCGGCCCACCGACGAGCCAGCCGCGGCGATCTGCCCGCCCTCCACCAAGATCTCCGCCGAACCGGACAGGTGATCCGACACGCCGTCGAAGACGTTCCCGCAGACGAGCACAAACGTCCCCATCGAGAACCCTCCCGCTTGTTCAACCGGCGTGCCGCCGCGCAGCTTCGGGCGGGCGCCGACCACGAAGCCAGATGACGCCGCCATGTCCTGTCAAGTCCCGCGCGTCGTCGTCTGCTGAACTCGCCCAACGATCAACCAGGCGAGGCGTTGAGGCCTTTGGGCATGGTAGCCATGACCGCGATGATGGCCGCCAGGGCAATCGCCACGTTGAAGAGGAGCGCCAACATGGCCGCTGTCGCCGCCGGCCCGCCGGCGCTCAATCCCACGACGAGCGCGGACGAAAGCGCGACGCCGAACGCGCTGCCGAGCGAGCTGGCCATCTTGTAAATGCCTGATGCCATGCCCACCTTGTGGGCCGGGGCGTTATCTACCGCGGTGTCGGTGGACGGGGTGGCGTACATGCCGAGGCCAGCCCCAAACAGCGCGAAACCGACAAACACGATGACGAGGTATTCAGTCCCTGGGAGGAATGTGAGGGCCGTCAAGAGGATACCGAGCCCGGTGATGGCCGACCCCCAGATCATCGGCTGACGGGCGCCGATCCGCTGCATGATCTTTTCGCCGACGCGGATCATGCCCATGACGCAGACCAGATAGCCGACGGTGAGCAGCCCCGATTGGAAGGACGACAGCCCCCGCGCCGTTTGCACGAAGGTGTTCACGACGATCAGCGTGCCCGCCGCCGCATTCAGCAGGAAGTTGGACAAGGTGGCGCCCGTGTAGGCCCGGTTGTAAAACAGCGTGAAGTCGACGAAGGGGGCGTTCTCCGTCGTCTCGAGCTTGATGAACGCCGGGAGCGCGATGACGAACGCGACGGCCAACACGATGACTTGCCAACTCGACCATCCAAGCGTTGAGCCCTGGGTGATGATCACATTGATGGCAACCATCGCAATCACAAACGCGGTCAACCCACCAAAGTCGAACCGGGACCGATCGGGGGATTCCATTCTGCTTTCCGGGGTTCCCCAGATCAGCGCGACGCTGAGCAGCGCGACGACGATGGAAAACACAAAGATCCAGCGCCAGCCCAGGGAGGTCGCGATGGCGCCGCCCGCGAGTGAGGAAACGCCCGAGCCGCCCCACGAACCGATGGACCAGAAGCTGATCGCGCGTTGGCGCGCCGCGCCCGCATAGTAGGCCTTCACCAGTGAGAGCGTGGCCGGCATGATACAGGCGCCCGATATGCCCTGGACGATCCGGCCCACGAGGAGCAGCGCCGCGGTACCGCTTGGGGCCAGCACGAGGCAGAGCGACCCAAGAATATTCAGACCCAACCCGATGTAGGTGAGTCGCATGCGACCGAAGCGATCCGCCAAACCGCCGGCGACGACGATGCAGATGCCGGAAAACAGCGCCGTAAGACTGATGGCAACGCCGATGACACCCGCGAAAATCCGCAGATCGCGGTGCATGGCCGGCACGACGTTGACGAGCGACCCCGCAAACAACCAAAACGTCAAGACGGCGAGCACGATACCAAGCAGCAGCTTGTCGGAGCCCTGGTACGCGGTCTTCGTGGCTACGCGCGACGTTTGCATGGAATGCGGCCTCTTCTACGCAGGGCGCCGCTTCTTCTGCGGCAGCCCCGCAGGACAGCGCGAGCCGTGGCGAGATCGAACGCAGATGGTCCTGAGCGCCAGGGGTCGCGCCGCCGCATGTGACAGTGTATGCGCCGTTGAATCTCTGCCCCCGCCCCAAACGGGGCGCCGGCTCAGGAGGCCAGCCAGGCGAGCGCGGCGACGACCATGGCCTCGACGCCCGTCTCCAGCGTGGGGTGGATGACGGGCGCGAAGCGCGGGTTGTGATTGGTCGGCAGCTCGTTGAGTTTGCCCGCCGCCTCGGCCTTCGCGTACGTGCCAGGGTCGGTCCCGCCGACGAACCAGAACACGGACGGGGCGTGTGCGGCGGTGCCGAACAAGCCGAAATCCTCGCTCGCCGACGTCGGCTCGGTTTCGCGCACGCGGTCCGCGGGAAAGTGCTGGCGGAAGGCGTCCACGACGCGCGCGGTCGCTTTCGGGTCGTTCCGCACGAGCGCGTAGCGGTCCAACGGCGTGAACTTCGGCGGCTTCGGCGCGCCGGAGGCTTGCGCCTCGGCCGTGACGATGCGCTTGATCGCGTCGAGCACGCGCGTGCGGACGCCCTCATCGTAGGTGCGCACGTTCAGCTTGAGCGTCGCCTCGTCGGGGATGACGTTCTCCTTGGTGCCGGCTTGCAACGCGCCCACCGTAAGCACAGCAGACTCGGTGGGCGCCACCTCACGCGAGATGATAGTCTGCAGGCGCATGACCGTCGCCGCGCCCATGACCACCGGATCAATGCTCGCCTGGGGCATCGAGCCATGGGCGCCGCGCCCGAACAAGTGGATCTCCATGCTGTCGCCGGCGGAGGTGACCACGCCCGCGCGCCAGTTGAGGGTGCCGGCAGGCATGGCCATCACGTGCTGCCCCAGCACGACGGCAGGTTTGGGGAAGCGCTCGAAGAGCTTGTCGTCAATCATCGCCTGGGCGCCTTGCGCGATCTCCTCCCCCGGCTGGAACACGGCCATCAGCGTGCCGCGCCAAGCGTGGCGCGCCTGCGCGAGGAGGGTTGTCGCGCCTACCAGCCAGGTGACGTGTATGTCGTGGCCGCAGGCGTGCGCCACCGGGACGGCCTTCCCCTCCCCGTCGGCGGCCGTGGCGGTGCTGGCATAGGGGAGGCCCGTCGCCTCTTTCACCGGGAGCGCGTCCATGTCGGCGCGCAGCATGACTACCGGGCCGTCGCCGTTGTGCAGCAGGCCGACCACGCCGGTCTTGCCGACTCCGGTAGTCACATCATAGCCGGCGGCACGGAGGCGGTCCGCCGCGAGGCCGGCCGTCCGCGTCTCGTGCATCGAGAGTTCAGGGTGCGCGTGAATGTCCTTGTAGAGCGCTTCGAGCGCTGGTGCTAAGTCGCCAAGACCGCGCAGGACATCCTCGGAAGAGCTCGCTGTCTTTGTGCTCATGGCGCGCCATCTCCTTCCGTGCATCGGCACAGGTATCGGCGCCGCGCGTTGGCGCACAGCACCGTGTCGCAACGCCTGACTGGAACCGTTGTCGCCGACGCTAAGCCCTCACGCTACACAGCAGCTTTCAAGGGTACACATTACGTAGACCGTCTACTCCCAGGTGCGTTGAAAGATATCCGCTCGCATGCTGCGCCTCAGACGTGCGCCAACTCTATTCGATCCTGCGACCCTCTTCAGTCACTCCACGCACGTGCATCGCCACACGCATGGCGTCTTGTGCCCGGCCGCAGAAGTGAGGCCACCACGACCAGGGTCCCGCACAAGAGATGCCACTTAGACAGGCTCCCGTATCACACACCAGGTGCCATGCTCACAGTGAAGATGCGCGTAGGCGAAGGATGAGGTTGGACCCAAAGGCGCGCCCGGCCAGCCCCGTCAGCACATTCCCTTCCAACCTAACGGCGTTCGGATCCCGCCGCAGGGGCGAGAACACCCCCGGCGTCGGCTTTGAGGTGACTGTGGTATGGCCGTGTGCCTGCTAGCTTGACGCACGCAGCCCAGCGATGCCGCCAGAATGCGCCGCCAACGTCACTGGACGTAGCGACCGGACATGGTACCCGAGCAGCAGCGCGACGCCCAGCTAGGAAGGCAGGCGCTCTACCTGGCACTTAAAGCAGGACCACGACCGAAACAAACGATGGTGAGAAGACCATTCGTGCCTGTGACACGAATGCGGGTGAACCACTGCGCAGACCCGTGGACGACAAGCGGTGCCTGATGCGGCAGAAGCCAGATCTGCAAACGTACAGCGACCGCTGGCGCATTGGGCATCCAGGTGTGACGTGTCCATGCTGCCGAATCTGACGACAGTTTTGACGACAGCGCCGCCCAGAATAAGGTGGACGTCCAAAGACATCGGCGGACGACCACAGGCGCCGAGGGCAGGATATTCCCGCCTCGGCGCACCTCGGTGGACGTTAGCGGACGGGCGGAGTGGAGTTCGACTCTTCCCCATCTCCACCCGCCAGGCCTGAATTTTCCAGGCCTGGCGTGATCCTTGTGTCGGCAGTTGACGACAACGCGCCATGAAACTGCCTCTCCCAGCGGCACCC
>CAYSTX010000033.1:18350-22158 GCA_964434035.1 uncultured Acetobacteraceae bacterium | reverse complement strand
CCAGGCTCGTTCGAGACGATCATGCCCGGCGCGAACGGAACCGGCCGCGCCGCCCGGGACAGCCCCTGCGGGCCCTCGTGCACTGAGAGAAAGCTGCCGACGCCGTGGCCCGTGCCATGGTCGTAATCGAGCCCCGCGGACCAGAGCGCGCGGCGGGCGAAGGCGTCGAGATGCGGGCCGGCGATGCCCTCTGGAAAGATCAGCATCGCGATGGCGATGTGCCCCTGCAGCACGCGCGTCACCGCGTCGCGCATGCTGTCAGGCGGCGCGCCCGGGCCGATCCAGACGGTGCGGGTGACGTCCGTCGTGCCGTCCTGATACTGCCCGCCGCTGTCGATCAGGAACGCGGCGTCGGGGCCGATCGGCCGGTCGGTCGCCTCCGTCGCGCGGTAATGGATGATCGCCCCATCCGGCCCGCTGCCGACGATCGCGGGGAAGCTTTCGCCGTGAAACAGCGGTAGCTCGGCGCGTAAGGCGCGTAGGCGCGCGGCGGCCGAAAGCTCGGTCTCCCGTCCCGGCGGAACGGTGTCGAGCCAATGCAGGAACCGGCAGAGCGCCGCCGCGTCGCGCACATGCGCCGCCCGCGCGCCGGCCTGTTCGGTCGCCGACTTGGTCGCCTTCGGCAATAGGCACGGATCGGGTCCGGCGACGACGGTGGCGCCGGCGGCGCGCAGCCGGTCCGCGAACCACACGGCGCTGCCCGCCGGATCAACGCGGACGCGCTTGCCGGTGAGCGCATCGAGCGCCGCCGGCATGGCGTCGGGAGGGGCGATGGCGACTGCGTTGCCGAGCCATTCGCGCACCGCGTCGTCGACCTTCTCGGGCGTGATGAAAAGCGTCGCCGTTCCGTCGACCGCAATCAGCCCGAAGGCGAGTGCGACCGGCGTGTAGGGTAAATCGCCGCCGCGCAGGTTAAACAGCCAGGCAATCGACGCCGGGTCCGTTAGCACCGCGGCGTCCTCGCCCGCGCGCGCGAGAGTGTCGGCGATCTCCGCGCGTTTCTCGGCCGAGCTGCGTCCGGCGAATTCCAAGGGGTGCGGCACGGCGGGCGCCATCGGCGGGGCAGGGCGGTCGGTCCAGATGGCGTCGATCGGGTTTGTCTCGACTGCCACCATGACCGGGCCGCCGTCTGCGAAGCGGGCGAGCGTCTCGGCCGCGATCAGGTGTGGGTCGTAGCCGATCCGCGCGGTCGGCGCCGCCGCGGCGCGGAGCCATCCGAACGGCGGCTCGTCGATCAGGTGGCGGCGTTCCCAGAGCGTTTCGTCCGTCTCGGCGACAAGCTGCAGCACGTAGCGGCCGTCCGTGAACACCGCCGCGCGATCAGCCAGAATGATCGCGAGGCCGGCACTGCCGGTGAAGCCGCTGATCCAGGCCAGCCGTTCTGCCGATTTCGGCACGTATTCGCCGAGATGCTCGTCGGCGCGGGGCACCAGAAATCCGTCCAGGCCCCGCCGCGCCAGCTCGGCGCGCAGGGAAGCGAGGCGGTCGGCAAACGAACGGTTAAGCATATGTGTCATGGCTTTCACAAAGATCATGCGCGCGGCGCATGGCTGGGCGACGAAACGAGATCAACAAAAAGTTGCATTCGAGACTTATGTGCAGCGCACCAATTCGAGGAGAGAAGTCATGGATATCCGTCCTGACGATCTGATGCTGATGACGCCGCGTTCGGTGAGCTACCCGGGTGGCGAGGCCGCCGCGCGCATGGAGGCTGAGGCGCGGCGCGAGGCTGGCCGCCAACTGGGCGAGCGTTTCGCGCGCGCCGTGAAGTGGTTGCGCGAGCTCCCTTACCGGAACGCGGTCCGGGCCGAGTTGAGCGCGCTGTCGGACCGTGATCTGGCCGATATCGGCCTGTCGCGGAGCGAGATCCCGATGGTGTTCAACCGCAGCTTTGCAAACGCTCGCGCCCGCCGCGCGACGATGGTCCGCTAAGCGGCTCACCGTCGCGCCGCCGCCCGGCGCAGCACGAGGGTCGTCCACCGATCTTCGTGCAGCCGGGCGACCAGAACGAGGTCGCTCGCCCTGTGAGCGGCCAGAACCATCCGTGCCTGCGCGTCGAGTAGGCCGGCCAGAATGAGCGTGCCGCCGGGTGCGAGTGCATCAGCGGCATCGCGCGCCATGCGGCAGAGCGGGCGGGCCAGGATGTTGGCGATCGCAATGTCGTAGGGCGCGCCCCGCCGTATCGCGCGTGACCGCCAGCCATCCGCGAGGATCGGCCGCACGCGGGCGGTAAGGCTGTTCAGCGCGGCGTTTTCCCGCGTCACCCGCACCGACCAAGGGTCGATATCCGTCGCGAGGACCTTCCCGCGCGGAAAAAGGTGCGCCGCGGCCATGGCGAGAATGCCCGACCCGGTGCCGACGTCGATAATCCGTGGTGGCGGCCCGCGCCTGGTCCGCGCGACCATTTCCAGCGCGCGGAGGCATCCGCGCGTCGACCCGTGCTCGCCCGACCCGAACGCGAGGCCAGCGTCGAGCGTCAGGGTGATCCGGCCGGGCCGGCGCGGCGCGTGCTCGAGATGCGTGCCGCGCACCGCGAAGCGCTGGCCGACATCCTGCTCCGGAAACCCCTGCAGGCTGCGGGCGAGCCAGCCCTCCGCCTCCGTCGGGCGGCGGTGCAGCGTGACGTCAGTGAGCCCGGTGACGAGCCCGGCGACGGCCAGCGCGGCGGTCAACGCGGGCTGCTCGGACCCCATCGGACGCACGCCCTCGACCCGCCAGATCCCGCTCGCCTCATCGAGAAAAAATCCGACCGTGCCACAAACGGAGCCGATCGCCGCCTCATAGGCGTCGCGCGCCGCCTCGGGCACATCGACCCACACCGTCTCCAACGGTCCCGCCTGCCGCGCGGCCACAGTCACGCCGGCTCCACGAAGCGGTCGAGCACGCGCTTACTGCCAGCCTTGTCGAACGTGATGTCGAGCCGGTCATCCTCGGCCGCCGTCACCGTGCCGTAGCCGAACTTCTGATGAAACACGCGCGCCCCGACCGCGAGCTTATCGGCGCGCGGCGGCCTCCCGGGCTGTTCCCACGGCTCGACGGTGACGCGCCGTCGGGCGACGAGCGGAAATCCGTCGGAAAATACGCTGGGGGCGGCGAGCCGCGCGTCGCGGGCGAGCGCCGCGCTGCCGCTGCGGGTGATGGCGGCGTCCGGTAGTTCGTCAATGAACCGGCTCGGGATGCTGCTCTGCCAGTTGGCGTAGATGCGGCGGTTCGCGGCGTGGCTGATGATGGCGCGGCGGCGGGCGCGGGTGATGCCGACATAGGCGAGCCGCCGCTCCTCCTCGAGCCCCCGCGCGCCGCTTTCGTCCAACGTTCGTTGCGAAGGAAACAACCCTTCCTCCCAGCCCGGCAGGAAGACGAGATCGAACTCGAGCCCCTTCGCTGCGTGCAGTGTCATCAAGCTCACGCGCTCACCCTCGGCGTTCTCATCGTTCTCGACGACGAGTGCGACGTGATCGAGGAAGCCGGCCAGCGTTTCGAAGTCGGCGAGTGCGCGCACCAACTCTTTCAGGTTCTCGAGCCTCCCCGGCGCCTCGGGCGATTTGTCCGCCTGCCACATCGCCGTGTAGCCGCTCTCGTCGAGCAGGGTCGCGAGCGTGACGACGTGACCGTCCGTTGGCAGCATCGCGCGCCAGCGGGCGAAGCCGTGCAGCAGTTCGGACAAGCCGTCGCGAACCTTGCCCTTCACCGCCCCGCGCTCAATCAGAAGCTCGGCCGCGATCGAGAGCGGCACACCGTCGGCGCGCGCGATCTCGTGCATCGCCCGCATCGCGACGTCGCCGATGCCGCGGCGCGGCACGTTGACGAT
>CAYSTX010000033.1:16495-18250 GCA_964434035.1 uncultured Acetobacteraceae bacterium | reverse complement strand
GGCTCGCCGTCCGCGTCGTTGCGCCCAGCTCGCAGCGTCTTGCCGAGCCGCCCCTCGTTATGCGCGATCAGTCCGGCGGCGGCGGCGAGGATGGGCGCGGTCGAGCGGTAATTCGCCTCGAGCCGGACGATGCGCGCCCCCTCGAAATCCTTCTCGAAGCGGAGGATGTTTTCGACCTCGGCGCCGCGCCACGAATAGATCGACTGATCGTCATCGCCGACGCAGCAGATATTGCGGTGCCCCTGCGCGAGCAGCCGGAGCCAGAGATACTGCACGAGGTTCGTGTCCTGGTACTCGTCGACCAGGATGTAGCGGAACGTGCGGTGATACTGCGCGAGGATGTCCGGGTGGCCGCGCAGCACCTCGGTCATGTGCAGCAGCAGATCGCCGAAATCGGCGGCATTCAGTGTGCGGAGCCGGTCCTGATACGCGGCGTATAGCACGCGGGCGCGGCCGTCGGCGAAATCGGTGTCCTCGGCCGGCGTGATGCGCTCGGGCGTGAGCCCGCGATCCTTCCACCGCTGGATCACCGCCATCAGCGCCGGCGGCACCCAGTGCTTCTGGTCGACCCGGTTCGCCTCCATCACCTGTTTCAGGAGTCGTATCTGGTCGTCCGCGTCGAGGATGGTGAACGTGCTCGACAGGCCGACGAGTTCCGCGTGCCGGCGCAGCATGCGGGCGCAGAGCGCGTGGAACGTGCCGAGCCAGAGGCCTTCCGCCGGCCGGCCCAGGATGGCGCCGACGCGCTCGCGCATCTCGCGCGCCGCCTTGTTCGTGAACGTGACCGCCAGGACCTGCCCGGGGAAAGCGCGGCCGGACATCAGGATGTGGGCGAAGCGCGTCGTCAGCACTCGCGTTTTGCCAGTGCCCGCACCCGCGAGCACGAGCAGCGGGCCGTCGAGCGTCTCCACCGCCTCGCGCTGTTCCGGGTTGAGGCGAGCGAGATAGTCGATCATCGCCCGGATATAGGCGGGCGACCGAGTCAGGCCTAGCCGCCTCCGGTCACGCCCGGCCGGGGCATTGAAGCGACACGGTTTCGATCTATCTAAAGATTCGATGCATCGAAACTGCATCGGAGGAGGGAACCATGCGCTGCCATCCACATCAGGGCCACGGCTATCGGTTTGCCCGTGGTCGCTTTCAACAAGGC
The DNA here is from genome assembly GCA_964434035.1 of uncultured Acetobacteraceae bacterium. GTDB lineage: Bacteria > Pseudomonadota > Alphaproteobacteria > Acetobacterales > Acetobacteraceae > CAYSTX01. The sequence goes on along the minus strand of CAYSTX010000033.1, from coordinate 17,100 downwards.
GGACCGGGGGACGACGGCGGCCGCTTCCGGCGCGGCGGCGGGCGCGCCGGCCGGCTGTTCGATTACGGAGAGCTCCGCTACGTCGTCCTCGCGCTGATCGAGGAGAAGCCGCGGCACGGCTATGAGATCATCAAGGCGATCGAGGACCGATCCGCGGCCACGTACAGCCCCAGTCCCGGCGTCATCTATCCCACGCTGACGCTACTCGAGGAGATCGGGCACGCCACGGTGACCGAGGCCGACGGTAAGAAGCTGTATGCGATCACGCCGGAGGGTTCCGCCTACTTGGCGGCCAACCGCGCCGCGCTGGATGCGGCCATGGCTCGCATCGATAGCGTGCGGGCGGCGCATGGCGGCGGGCTAGCGCCGGAGATCCTCCGGGCCAGCGAGAATTTGCGGCTCGCGTTTCGCTTGCGTCGGGCGCGCGGTCCGCTGAGCGACGAGCAGGTGCGGAAGATCGCAGAGGCGCTCGATGCCGCAGCCTTGGCGATCGAGCGGAGCTGAGCGCGCGGAGCGGATGGTCAAAGTCTGACACCGGGTACCCGGATCACACCACCCCGAGACGACGGGTTGCGACCGTTCTCGGGCATTCAGTCGATGCGACC
>CAYSTX010000033.1:0-16395 GCA_964434035.1 uncultured Acetobacteraceae bacterium | reverse complement strand
GCTGCGTGTTTCTATCTACTTCTTGAAATGCAAGTCGGAGCGAAGCTCATGACAGACACGCACAATAGATTTCTTGGGAATCGCGCTCTGTCACCGGAAACCCTAATGATGGGCCATGGCTACGACCCGTTTCTGTCCGAGCGCTCGCTCAAGCCGCCGGTCTTCCACACCTCGACTTTCGTGTTTCGATCGGCCCAGGACGGGAAGGAGTTCTTCGAACTGGCCTACGGCTTGCGGCAAAAGCGCCCGAATGAAGAGCCCGGATTAATCTATAGCCGGATCAACAATCCCGACCTCGAGATGCTCGAGGATCGATTGGCCATCTGGGATCAGGCCGAAGCCAGTCTCGTCTTCGCCTCGGGTATGGCGGCGATCTCGACCACACTCTGGGCCTATGCGCGCCCAGGCACGGTCATCATCCATTCGGGCCCCGTCTACGGTGGCACCGATTTCCTGCTCAAGAAGATCTTGCCGCAATTCGGTGTGACCTCGATCGGCTTTCTTAGCGAAGGCGGCGACAAGGCGATGGAAGAAGCCATCGAGTCGGCGCATGGCAAGGGGCCGATTTCTGCGCTTTATATCGAAACGCCAGCAAACCCCACAAACGGAATGGTAGATCTCGAGCATGCGCGGAAGATCGTGTCCGGCCTCCACGGTCCGGACGGCAAGCGGCCGGTTATCATTGTCGACAATACAATGTTGGGACCGATCTATCAGATCCCTTTGGCACATGGTGCTGATCTGGTCGTTACGTCACTTACTAAATATGTTGGCGGTCATTCCGACATGATTGCCGGCGGATGTTCGGGAGCGGCCGCTATGCTCGAACCGATCCGTGGCATGCGCACGATCCTGGGCACGATATGCGATCCGCACACCGGTTGGTTGCTGATGCGCTCACTCGAGACCCTGAAGCTCAGAATGGCGGCCGCGGCGGAAGGCGCGCACAAGGTCGCAGCCTTCCTCAATACTCATCCGAAGATTGCGTCGGTCTGGTATCTAGGATTCTTGCCGGAGGGCCATCCCGATCGTCCAGTATTCGAGCGCCAATGCACGAGTGCAGGCTCCACTTTCAGTTTCGAAGTGAAGGGGGGTGAGGCCGAAGCCTTTGCCGTCCTGGATCGGCTTAAGGTGATTAAGCTCGCAGTGAGCCTGGGTGGTACTGAGACGCTCGCTTCGCATCCTGCGGCGATGACCCATTCGGACATCCGGGCAGAAGAACGGTTGCGGCTGGGTATCACGCCGGCGCTTATTCGCATCTCGGTCGGGATCGAGGATCCTGACGACCTAATCGCGGATCTAAACCAAGCATTGGGCTGAGGTCTCATCACACTCGCAGATGTCTCAGTTTCGCTTCCGCTCCAGAGTCCTCCGAAGCCGCGTATCGTTGAGAGACCCACGACCCGCGTTGGCTCCGCTGTTGGGCGCGCAATAGACCAAAGCGGACACTGGCGCCGAGCGAGTGCTTTGGCAGCTACCGACCCTACTTAGTCATAGGACAACGTTGACGATCAGCAGGTCGGCGCCGTCCGTCTTCGCGCGTTGGGCCGCGTAATCGACGGCCCGGTTCGCTCCATCCGAACCATCGATCGCCACTAGAATTCGCGTCATGATTTTCGCACCTCCCGCCCCCGACAGGGAGCAATATTCTATCTCGCGAAGCGGCAGGTTCCGCTTGATCTCGGTCAGGGCGTTCGGCCTCCGTGTCGGCATACTGGTGCTTGTCGGGAACTCGCGGACTTGCCAGCGGCTGAACAAGCACCGCGTGGCGTCCGCTCGACGCTTCGAGGACCACTCGCCAGGAGGCTTTCATGAAAATTGGCTTGCTCTTTACCGGAAGTGGTCCGCTGGTGATCGCAACCTCCCACGGCTCGTTGACGGCGCCCGGCCTCCTCGAGAAGCTTCGGGCCAAGGGCATCAATAAGTTCATCGCATACGAGCTGCCGCCCAACTTGGCGCGAGAGCGATATGGCCGCCATTTCGACGTCGCCATGCAGGACCTCCATGAAAGCGACGATCTCAGGGTGCTCGACTTCAACGGCGAGCGCGCCTTCCGCCTCTTCCATCTGAACGAGCTGGGCGCCCCGGTCATGGTCGAGGGCGACGAGCAGTCCTGAGGGCGGGCCCGCACGGCTTGAATGTCTGGTTTCCCGTCGGGGCGCCCGAAAGCGGACCAACCGCTTTCCACCCGCGCCTGAGATTCCGACGATCACGCCTCGGGAACAGGGGTCTCCGCTTATGGAGCGGCGAAAAACCCCGCCCCCGTCCGACTTGGGCGCAAAGAGGACGGAGGCGCAGTCAGGCTTCTACGTCCGCTTTCCACCAATACCCGACCATCTATCAGCGGATACCAAGCGTCGGGCTCTGACCACTAGCGCGGGCGGACGCCGAGGATGTGCGCGATCGCGTAGGTCAGGTCGGGGCGGTTCAGCGTGTAGAAGTGGAACTCGTCCACCCCGTTCGCCTGTAGCACCCGCACCTGCTCGGCGGCGACCACCGCGCCGACCATGCGGCGGGTCTCGGGGTCGTCCTCGGTGCCCTCGAAAAGCCTTCCCATCCAGGCCGGGACGGTCGCGCCGCACATGGCGGAGAAGCGGACCGCCTGTGCGTAGTTGGAAACCGGCATAATGCCCGGCACGACCGGCGCCGTGATTCCGGCGGCGAGGCAGCGATCGAGGAAGTCGAGATAGACGCCGGGCTCGAAGAAATACTGGGTGATTGCCCGCGTCGCCCCGGCGTCCAGCTTGCGCTTGAGGTTGTCGAGGTCGGCTTGCGGGCTCAGCGCGGCCGGGTGCGTCTCGGGATAGGCCGCGACCGACACCTCGAACGGCGCGACCCGGAGAAGGCCGGCCACGAGGTCCGCCGCATACGGGTAGCCGTCCGGATGCGGCGCGTAGGTTTCGCCAACCGGCGCGTCGCCGCGCAGCGCCACGATGTGCCGCACGCCGGCGTCCCAATACGTGCGGGCCACCGCGTCGACCTCGTCCCGCGTAGCGCCGACGCAGGTCAGGTGCGCAGCCGGGGCGAGCGCCGTCTCGGCGACGATCCGGGCAACGGTCGCATGCGTCCGTTGCTGCGTCGAGCCGCCCGCGCCGTACGTCACGGAAACAAAGCGCGGCCTGAGCGGGGCGAGCCGGCGGATGCAGGTCCAGAGCTGCTGCTCCAGCGCCTCCGTCCGGGGCGGGAAGAACTCGAACGACAGCGCAGGCGCGGGGGCAGCGACGTCGCGGGCCGGCAGGGCCGCAACCCGCGGTCCCGTCAGCCAACGCTCAAGCGTTCTTGCGTCGAGGGTGGAATTCATGCCGTCATACCTAGCCGCCACAGCGACGGAGGCAAGCGGCCATACGAGGTAGCCGAAACCGGGCGGCGTTGCGCCCCGCCGGTTGCGTGCTTTACACGGTTGATGAACTTGCTGAACTGCGTGTGCGCCCGAAGGCCGGCCGGAAGACCTGCGGCGACGGCGACAGTCGAACCTGAGGGGCCTAATGCCAACCGTCACGCTTTCCTGCCCATCTCGCCGCATGGCCCGCCTGTCCCCGGTAATATCCGGCGGGCTGCTCGCCGTTGCGTTCGCCGGAGCGCTTGCCGCCTGCGCGACGCCGCCGCCGGCCACCGACCAGGCGGCGCTTGCTGATTATCGGGAGACGAACGACCCGCTGGAGCCGACCAACCGCGTCTTCTACCGGATCAATAATGGCATCGACACCGTGCTGCTTCGCCCGGCGGCGCAGGTGTATCGGGCGGTCGTGCCGCAGCCCGTCCGGAACGGCATCCACAACATGCTGTCGAACATCGGCACGCCCGTCGTGCTGAGCAACGACGTGCTGCAGGCGAAGTCCCGCCGCGCGGGCGACACACTGATGCGCTTCGTCATCAACACGACGGCCGGCGTCGGCGGTATTTTCGACGTCGCGTCCGGTCTCGGCTACAAGGCGCATGACACCGGCTTCGGCACGACGCTCGCCGTCTGGGGCGTCTCTGAGGGGCCGTATCTCTATCTGCCGGTGCTCGGCCCGAGCAATCCGCGCGATGCGGTCGGCTTCGGCACCGATACCGCACTCGACCCGTTCACCTGGGTCGGGCAGGGGACGGCAGTGACGGCGCTCAACTGGAGCCGGTACGGCGTCGGGGCGGTCGATCAGCGTGAGCGGCTGCTCGATGCGATCGACTCGATCAAGAAAACCGCGCTCGACCCCTACGCGACCTTCCGCAGCCTGTATCGCCAACATCGCGCGAGCGAAATCGCGGACACGATTGCCGACAACCGGCACACGATCCCCGTCTGGTTCCCCGCGCAGGCGGGACCGGTCCCGGCGACGAAGCCCCCCGAGGCCCTACCGGGCCTTCCCGGCCTGGCAGTGCCGGGGCGATGACACCGAGTGAGTGAACATATGACATCAGCTACCCAAGTCCTGCTCCGCCGCCGCACCGCAATTGGTCTGGCCGCCACGGCGCTCATAATGGCTTCCGCCCCCGGCCTCGCGGCGGCGCAGTCGGCCAGCGAGGGGCAGAGTGGGCGCTTCATCGAGCAGACGGTTCAGCGGCTCGTCGCGGTCGTCAACGGCCCCGGCTCCACTTCCGAGAAGCGCCAGCAGATGCAGGCGATCATCGACTCGGCGGTCGATGTCGACGGCGTCGCCCGCTTCTGCCTCGGCCGCTTCTGGAACGACGCCAGCCCCGAACAACGGGCCGACTACACGAAGCTGTTTCACGAGGTGCTGGTCAACAACATCACCGCCAAGCTCGGCGACTACAAAGGCGTCGCGGTGAGCGTCAATCGCACGTCTGCACGAGGCGATGATGACGTCGTCAGCTCGGTCGTGACACGGCCGAACAATCCGCCAACGGCGGTCGATTGGGTCGTGACGCGCGGCACGCCGAAGATCATTGACGTGATCGCCGAGGGGACAAGCCTGCGGCTGACGCAGCGGCAGGACTACATGTCCTATCTCGTGCACAACGGAAACAGCGTCGATCGCCTCATTCACGCGATCCGCGAACAGGCGGCCCAGAACGGGTAATCGTCGTGGCGGCCGACCCTTCGCAGGCTCGGCCGCCATGTGATCGGCGCGGTGTTAGGACGGGGCGTTACGAGGACTGGCGCCGCAGGAACGCCGGGATCTCAAGCCCACCCATCTCCTCGCTCGCTGCCGGACGAACGGACGCACGCGGCGGCTCCGTTGGCATGGAAGCGCGCTCGGTCACGGCCGGACGCTCCGCGTGCTGCAGCGACGGCTCGGCGCGCATGGTCGCCGCGTCCGGCGCCGGCGCAGCGGTGCCGAGGCTGCCGCGAAGACGGCCCGTTACTGTCTGGAAGATGCTGCGCCGTGGCTCGGCGCGCGTGTCCGGCCGCGCGTCGGCCGCGGTTGGCTGCACCACCGGCGGGCGGTTCTGCTGGGCGAACAGGCTGCCGCGCGCGGCCGGCGGCGGCGCTTGCAACGGGGCTCCGTGCTGTGGCGCGTTGTGCTGGACGGCCGCGTGGTGGGCGGGGTCGGCCATATCGCCCGCCACGGTCACCGGTTCGGCCGGCGCGGGACGGAGCACGATTGGCCCCGGGCTCGCGCCCATCGTCGCCACACCGTGCGCGCTCGGCATCGGGATCGGCGCCGGGGCGGAGCCCGACGCGCTCTGCGTGCCGACCGCGACCGTTGTGGCCGCGCCGCCGCCGACGGCGACCAAGCGGGGCCGCGCGACCTCGGCCGCGCCGGGCGTCTCGATGCCGGTCGCGACGACGGAGACACGCACCTTGCCCGTCAGACTTTCGTCGATCGCCGAGCCGAAGATGATGTTGGCTTCCTCGTCCACTTCCTCACGGATGCGGTTCGCCGCCTGATCGACCTCGAACAACGTCATGTCGTCGCCGCCGGTGATGTTGATCAGCAGGCCGCGCGCGCCGGCCATCGACGTGTCTTCGAGCAGCGGGTTGCTGATCGCCGCCTCGGCCGCGCGGATCGCGCGGTTCTCACCGTCCGCCTCGCCGGTGCCCATCATCGCCTTGCCCATTTCCGCCATGACGGTGCGGATGTCGGCGAAGTCGAGGTTCACGAGGCCGGGCGCCATCATCAGGTCGGTGACGCCGCGCACGCCCATGTAAAGGACGTGGTCGGCCATCTTGAAGGCCTCCTTCCACGTCGTCCGCTCATTGGCCATGCGGAACAGGTTTTGGTTCGGGATCACGATCAGCGTATCGACATAACCCTGCAGCTCCTCGATGCCGGCATCGGCCGCGCGAGCGCGGCGGGTGCCTTCGAAGCTGAACGGCTTCGTCACGACGCCGACCGTCAGGATGTTTCGTTCGCGCGCCATCCGCGCAATCACCGGCGCCGCACCCGTGCCGGTGCCGCCGCCCATGCCGGCGGTGATGAAGACCATGTGCGCGCCGTCGAGGTGGCGATAGAGCTCGTCCGCTGCTTCCTCCGCCGCCGCGCGACCGATCTCGGGCTTCGCACCCGCGCCGAGGCCCTGCGTGATGTGCGGGCCAAGCTGAATGCGGCGGTCAGCGCGGCTGTGCATCAGCTGCTGCGCGTCGGTGTTGGCAACGACGAAATCGACGCCCTGCAGATTGAGCGCGATCATGTTGTCAACCGCGTTGGTTCCGCCGCCGCCGACCCCGATCACCGTGATGCGCGGGGTAAAATCAGTGTGCGTCTGTTGCGGAATCGTCAGGTTGAGGGTCATGGGCGAAGCTCCCTGGTGGCGGGTCGGTGGACGGTGTCGTTCGCGTCCGATTCGAGACAAGCGCGCATCGAGTCGGTCAGACGCGGTCGCGGAGGAAATTGACGAAGCGGCGAAACAATCCGGTCGGCCGTTCGCTCTCGTCGAGGTCGAGATCGTGCATCGTTCGGCCCTCGCCGGCGGCCCAGGCGAGGAGGCCCGCCGCGGTCGCGAAGGCGGGGCCGGAGGCGCTGTCCGGCAGACCGCGCAGCGCGGATGGCCGGCCGATCCGCACCTGCCGGCCGAGGATCGCGTTCGCCATCTCGCGCGCGCCCGCAAGCTGACACGCGCCACCCGTCAGCACGACGCGCGTGCCGGCGGCGCGGTTGAGGCCGGACGCATCAAGCCGCTCGCGCACCATCTCGAACGTCTCCTCGAGGCGCGGGCGGATGATGTTGACGACCATGCTGCGCGGCACTTTCGCGATCTGATGCTCGTCCTCGCCGACCAGCGGCACGGGCAGCATCTCGCGCTCATCATCCGGTGACGGCTGCGCGCTGCCATAGAGCGTCTTCAGCCGCTCGGCGTGCGCAACGGGCGTTGAGAGCAGGCGAGCGATATCGTTCGTCACGTGCACGCCGCCGACCGCGAGCTGCGAGGTGTGCAGCAACTGCCCCTCGCTGAAGACGGCGACGTTGGTGGTTCCGCCGCCCATGTCGATCACGGTCGCACCCAACTCGCGCTCATCGGCAACCAGTGTCGCGAGCCCGGCCGCCATCGGCGCGGAGACCAGTTCGGCGATGTCGAGGTCGCAGCGCGCGATGCAGGCGCCGAGGCTGCGGAGCGCGGTGATGGCCGCGTCAATCACGTGCAGCCGCGCGTTCAGCACGGTGCAATGCAGGCCGCGCGGATCGAGAACACCTGGCATATCATCGACGGCGAACGACAGCGGCAGCGCGTGGATCGTCTCGCGCCCATCGACGGTCGCGCGCGCGCGTCCTTCGTGCACGACGCGGCGGATGTCGTGCTCATCGACCGGCCTTCCGCCGCCGGAGCCGCCGCTCATCTGCCATTGCACATTGAACAGCCGGCTATCTGGCTGACCGCAGCTGAGGTTGACGGTGACGGCGCGAAGCCGTGTGTCGGCCATGTCTTCGGCTTGCCCGACGCAGGCGCGGATCGCGCGCTCGGCCTCGTCCAGATCGGTGATGCCGCCGCCGCGCACGCCGCGCCCTTTCTGCCAGCCGAAGCCGAGCACACGCAGCGTGCCGTCGCTCTCCGTGCGGCCAATCAGGCAGGCGATCTTGGTCGTGCCGATGTCGAGCACGCCGAACGGCCCCGTGCGGAGCCGGTTCGGTCGCGGCGGCTCCTCCGGGCCCATCCCGGTGGGCGGCAGGACGCGGCGCGCCATGTCGTTCATCGTGCCGCTTCCCCTTCGGTGATGGCGATGCGGCTCATGTTGGACGCTTGGTTGGAGTCGCGTGTTGATCGTCAGCGGGCGTCGCCGGGGTGCTGACCGGGCGAACGACCAGCCGGTCCGGCAGTCGCAGATCGACCGCGGCGAGCGGCCGGTCGAGCAGCGCGTCGGTCGACTGCAACTGCGCGAGCCGGTCAAGCGCCTGCGGCACCGCGCCCTCGGGCAGCATCACGTCGATGCCGCCGGTCATCCGCAAATCCCACCGCCGCTGCCCAACACGGACGGCGGCGACGACGCGGGATTGCAGTGCCGGCCGCTCGGTGAGCGCGTCGAGCAGCGTCGCCGCGGCCTCCGGCGCGCCGACGCCGACGACGAGCGGCAGCTGACTGAATGCAGACACGTCCTGTCCGGCGACGACCTGTCCGGTGCGGTCGATCAGGACGAACTTGCCCTTGTTTTGCCAAATCGCGAACGGACGGCGCTCAACGAGGCTCACGACGATCGTGTCGGGCAGCCGCCGCTCCACGGTGGCGCTCTCGACCCAGGACAGCGACTCGATCCGTGAGCGCGCGGCGGTCAGCGAGAAGCCAAGCATCGGGTCGCCGGGCGCGACGCCGATCGCGGCGCGCAGCAGGGGCGCCGGCGTGTTGGCGCGACCCTCGATCTCGACGTGACGGACGCGCATTCCCGCATCGGCGGTGAGCCGCGCGACGCCTGCGTTGATGCCGGCGAAGAAACCGCCAGTCCCGGCGCCGCGCACCAGACCAACGACAATCAGGGCCGCCATGCTGACGATCAGCGCCCAGGCGATCGGCCGCAGCAGCCGTCGTGCGCGCCGCCGCAGCAGTGCGAGCCGGCCGAGCCGGTCGTTGACGCTGTTGCGCGGTCCGGCGACGCGGCTGATCGCGCGCGGCGGGCGGGTCACTCGCGACATGCGGCGCGCTCCACCATCCAGGCGCAGAGATCCGGGAACGACATGCCGAGATGCGCCGCCTGTTCCGGCAGCAGCGATGTCGGCGTCAGCCCCGGCTGCGTGTTGACTTCGAGCAGAATGAGGCGGCCGGTTTCGTCGTCGTAGCGGAAATCGGCGCGCGTGGCACCTCGGCAGCCAAGCGCCGCGTGCGCTGCGACCGCGACCGATTTGGCGCGTGCCGCGATTTCGGCTGGTACCTTTGCCGGCAGCACGTGACGCGAACCGCCTTCGGCGTATTTGGCGCGGTAGTCATAGAAGGTTTCGGTTGGTAGGATCTCGGTTACCGTCAGCGCCCGGTCTTCGAGCACGCCGACGGTGAGTTCGCGGCCGGGGATGTATTCCTCGACGAGCGCGGTCGTGCCGAATTTCCAGCCGGCCGCGATGCTGGCCCGCCGGTTGTCGCCTGCGCGCACGATGTTGACGCCGACGGAGGAGCCTTCGTTGACCGGCTTGACCACATACGGCGCCTGCATCGGGTCGGCGTCGGCGAGCGCCGCGATGTCGACCACCATGCCGCGCGCGATCGGCAGGCCGGCGGTCGCGAACACGGCGCGCGCCTGCGCCTTGTCCATCGCGAGCGACGAGGCGCGGACTCCGGAATGCGTGTAGCGAATGCCCATCCAGTCGAGCACTCCCTGGATAGCGCCGTCCTCACCGAACCGTCCATGCAGCGCATTGAAGACGACGTCGGGCGCGGGCGTGAGGGCCTCGATGATCACGCCGAGATCAGCGCCCGCCTCGATCGGCAGCACGTCGTACCCAGCCGTCCTCAACGCGGCGATGACCTGCCGCCCGGACGCGAGGCTGACCTCCCGCTCGGCCGACAGACCGCCATAGAGGACTGCGACGCGGGTCATGCCGCGAGCGCCTGTGGCGGCAGTGGTGCTGCGCGGCCGATGCGGCGGATTTCCCACTCAAGTTTGATGCCCGACGCGGCGGCGACGCGGCGGCGCACTTCCTCGCCCAGCGCCTCGAGATCGGACGCACTTGCGCCGCCGGTGTTGAGCAGGAAATTGCAGTGCTGTTCGCTGACGGAAGCCGCGCCATGCGCGAGGCCGCGGCAGCCCGCTGCGTCGATCAATTCCCAGGCGCGCATATCGGGCGGGTTGCGGAAGGTCGAGCCGCCGGTGCGCGCACGGGTCGGTTGCGTCGCCGTGCGCCGCGCGCGGATTTCGGCCATGCGAGCGGCGATGGCGACTGGCTCACCCGGCCGCGCGTGGAGCCGTGCCCGCGTCACCACAGCGCCCGCCGGCAGCCGCGCATGGCGATAGGAGAGGCCGAGTTCATTAACGCCGAGGCGCATGGTTTCACCGGACCGCGTAACCAATTCTGCCCAGTCGAGAACCGCCGCCATGTCGCCGTCATAGGCGCCCGCGTTCATCGCGACCGCGCCGCCGACCGTGCCGGGAATGCCGCAGAGAAACTCGAGCCCGGTGAGGCCGGCGGACGCCGCGTGTTCGGCGACCGTCGCGTCAAGCGCGGCTGCGCCCGCGATGACGCCATTGCCGTCAACATTCACGCGACCGAAACCACGGCCGGGCAGCCGGATAACGACGCCGGGAAGGCCGCCATCGCGGACGAGCAGGTTGGATGCCGCGCCGATCACGCACACCGGCGCGGTCCCTGGCAGTGCAGCGAGGACGGACGCGAGGTCGGACACGTCGGCCGGGCGAAACAGCGCCTCCGCCGGGCCGCCGACGCGAAACCACGTGAAGGGCGCGAGCGCCGCGTCCCGCTCGATCCGCCCGCGTGCCGACGGCAGCGTCAGTGCGTGATCGCTCATCGCCCCCTGCCTCCTCCAACGAGGGTCCCTCCGGCGACCAGCCGCCCGCCGCCCGCCTGCAGCGCGGACAACTCGGACGGCAACGTCTGCGCCCATTGCGTGATCGTGCCGGCGCCGAGGCAGACGACGAAGTCGCCGGGCTTGGCGACGGCGTAGATCATCTCCGCCAGGTGCGCGGGGCCGGGGAGCGGCACGACGCTGCGATGGCCGCGCGCGCGGAGACCGTCGACCAGCGCATCACGCGTGATGCCGGGGATCGGTTGCTCGCCCGCCGGATAGACGTCGGCGACGATGACCGTGCCCGCGTCGTTCATGCAGGTGCAGAACTCGGCGAACAATGACGCGAGGCGCGTGTAGCGATGCGGCTGCACGACGGCAACTACGTCGCGGGCACCCGCCTGCCGCGCCGCCTTGAGCACGGCCGCGATCTCGACCGGGTGGTGGCCGTAATCGTCGATGATGGTGACGCCGCCCGCCTCGCCCGTCTTAGTGAAGCGCCGCTTGACGCCGCGGAAGGACGCGAACGCGGTCCGGAGCGTCGCGTCGTCGATCTCCATCTCGACGCCTACCGCGACGGCGGCGAGCGCGTTCTGCACGTTGTGCGTGCCGAGCATCGGCAGGCGGAACGGCCCGAGCGGGCGCGTGCGGCCGCGCGCACGGTCGGTCACTACGACGTGGAACGTGCTGCCCATTTTGTCGGCGACGACACGCTCGGCCCGTACATCCGCCTGCGGGCTGAACCCGTAGGTGACGATGCGATGGTCCGACAGGCGCGGGATCATCTCCTGCACCGCTGGGTGGTCGATGCAGAGGACCGCGAAACCGTAGAACGGAACGTTTGAAACGAACTGGTCGTAACCGGCCAGCATCGCCTCCGCCGTGCCCCAATGGTCGAGGTGCTCGGGGTCCATGTTGGTGACGATGGCGATGACCGCCGGCAGGCGGAGGAAGCTGCCGTCGCTCTCATCCGCCTCGACCACCATCCAGTCGCCGGCGCCGAGCCGCGTGTTGGTGCCGTAGGCGTTGATGATGCCGCCGTTGATCACGGTCGGGTCGAGGTGCGCCGCCTCCAGCACGGCGGCGATCAGGCTTGTTGTCGTCGTCTTGCCGTGCGTGCCGCCGACCGCGACGGACCAGCGGAGCCGCATCAGCTCGGCCAGCATCTCGGCCCGCCGCACCACGGGGATGAACCGCGCGCGCGCCGCCATTACTTCCGGGTTGTCGCGGTGAACGGCCGTTGAGACGACGACGACCTGTGCCTCGCCGAGATTGGCCGCGTCGTGGCCGATCGTGACGGGGATGCCGGACTCGCGCAGCCGCCGCACGTTAGCGCCGTCGGCGATGTCGCTGCCCTGCACGGAATAGCCGAGCGTGTGCAGCACTTCGGCGATGCCGGACATGCCGATGCCGCCGATGCCGACGAAGTGGATGATTCCGATTGAAAGCGGCAGCGCCCTCATGACGTGGTCTCCGGCACGAGCGCGAGCACGGCGTCGGCCAAATGGGACGCGGCGTCAGGCCGGGCGGACGCACGCGCGGACGCGGCGGCGGCGGCGAGCGACGCCTTGTCGTTGAACAATTCGCCGAGCCGCGCCGACAGCGCGTCCGGCGTGAACGATGGTTGCGGCATCACCCAGGCGGCGCCGGCCGAGGCGAGCGCGCGCGCGTTGCCGGATTGATGGTCGTCGATTGCACCCGGCAGCGGCACCAGGATCGACGGACGGCCTGCGGCGGCAAGCTCCGCGACCGTGCTCGCGCCGGCGCGCGCAATCACCAGATGCGCGGCGGCGAGCCGGGCGGGCACGTCGTCGAAATAGGACGCAAGCTCGGCCGCGATGCCGGACGCGGCGTAGGCGTCGCGCACGCGCGCGATGTCTTCCGCGCGGCATTGCTGCGCGACGGACAGACGGGCGCGGAACGCGTCGGGGAGGGCGGCGAGTGCGGCCGGCACGACGTCGCTAAAGACGCGCGCGCCGAGCGAGCCGCCGAGCACCAACAGGCGCAGCGTGTCGCCGGGCGGCGCGTAATCATGCGCGACGATCGCGCGGCGGACGGGATTGCCGGTCAGCACGGTCTTGATCCCGGGCGGAACCCGCGATGTCTCCGGCAGCGACAGCGCAAGCACATCGGCGCGGCGCGCGAGGAAGCGATTGGCGCGGCCGAGCACCGCGTTCTGTTCGTGCAGCACGACCGCCGGTCGCGGGCGCACCAGGCGAGCGGCGAGCACCGGGGCGACGGACGGATAGCCGCCAAACGCCGCGACCGCCGCCGCTTCGAGGCGGCCAAGCAGACGCCGCGCCTGCGTGACGCCAGCCAGCATCGCGCCCGCGGCGATAAGTGCGCGCGCCGGTCCGCGTCCGGCAATGCCGCCGCCGGCGATGACGTAATGCTCGTAGCCCGCGAACACGCCAAGCCCGCGCTTGGCCGCCCGCGCGTCGGTCATCAGCACGACGCGCCGGCCGCGCGCGATCAGCTCGGCGGCCAGCGCTTCGGCCGGTGCGAAATGCCCGGCGGTTCCGCCCGTCGCGATCACGATCGGGTGCACGCGCGGCGCCCTCATGTCCGCTCACCATGCCGCCGCCGCGTCAGCGCGAGCAGCATGCCCATGCCGAGTGCCACCGCGAGCGCGGACGATCCGCCGTAGGAGATGAACGGCAGCGTCATCCCCTTGGTCGGGATCAGATGCAGCGTCGATCCCATGTTGACGAACGCCTGCAAGCCGAACCCGGCGATCAGCCCCGAGGCGGCGAGGATTGCGAACAGGTCGTGCTCACGCAGCAAACGCAGCAGCCCGCGCAGCACGATGAAGGCGAAGATGCCGATGATAATGACGCAGATGAGCATGCCGAACTCCTCGCCCGCGACGGCGAAGACGAAGTCGGCGTGTGCGTCGGGGAGGATGTCCTTCACATGGCCCTCGCCCGGCCCGCGCCCGAGCAGGCCGCCATTGCCGAACGCTTCGAGCGCGGTCGTCACCTGATAGCTGTCGCCCGTCGTCGGATGCAGGAACCGGTCGACGCGACTCTGCACGTGCGAAAACGTCACGTACGCACCGACCGCCGCGACCGCGACGCCGCCGAGGCAGGCGCCGAAGACCGCGAGGTTGAGGCCGTTGATGAACAGCTGCGTCAGAAAGACCGCGCTGATGACGGCGAGCATGCCGATGTCGGGTTGCGACTTCAGCAGCAGAACGATCAGCACGAATACGGCCAGGGCGATGGCGGTGCCGGGAAACCCACGCGTGCGCCGCCCTTCCGCGATCAGCCATGCGGCGACAACGGCGAAGCAGGGCTTGAGGAACTCGCTTGGCTGCAACGAAAAGAACGGCAGCGCGATCCAGCGGCGCGCACCCTTGATCTCGACGCCGATCACCATCGTCGCTGCCGTCAGCGCGAGTGCCACGATGCAGCCGATGAGCGCAAGGCGGCGGATGCCGCGAGGGCTGAGCAGGCTAACGCCCATGACGACGCCGCCCGCGAGGGCGAGGAACACAACCTGTTTCAGGATAAACAGATCGCGCGACTGCCCGATGCGCTCGGCAACGGCCGGGCTTGCCGCGAGCATCATGATGTAGCCGAAGCCAATCAGCGTGCCAATGGCGGCGAGCGTCCACCGATCGACCGTCCACCACCAGCGGCCCAAGGTTGAGGTATCGGCGCGCGAGAAACCGGACATCACGCGGCCCTTTCCGGTGCGGTCGCGGCGAGCGACGCGACGAGAGCGGCGAACCGGTCGCCGCGCGCCTCGAACCCTGTGAACTGATCGAAGCTCGCCGCCGCCGGCGACAGCAGCACGACCTTCACACCAGCGCGCTGCGCGGCTGCCAGCGCGATCGGCACCGCTGCGTCGAGCGTGCCCGCGTGCGTGTAGGGCACGTCGGCGGCGGCGAGCGTTTCGGCGAATGCCGGCGCGTCGCGGCCGATCAGCACGGCGTGGGCGACGCGGTCGAACAATGATGCCAGCGGCACGATGCCGTCGGCCTTGCGCAGCCCGCCCGCGATCCAGACGCAGGACTCGTAGCAGGCAAGCGCGCGGGCGGTCGCGTCGGCGTTCGTCGCCTTGCTGTCGTTGACGAACAGCACGCCATTGACGGTGCCGACGCGCTGCTGCCGGTGGGGCAGGCCGGCGAAGGTCGCGATGCCTCGCGCGATCATCGCGTCCGGCACGCCGAGGAAGCGGGCCAGCGCGCGGGCGGCGGCGATGTTCTGCGCGTTGTGCGCGCCGGGCAGCGCGTCGGTCGTGTCCGATAACGCGTCGTCGGCCGAGACCGTCAGCAGCGGGGTCGCGCGGCCGGCTAGCGCTTCTGCAAGCATACGCGGGTCCGCGTCGTCGCGGCCAACGACCGCGAGGCACGCCGCGTCCTGCCGATCGAAGATTGCGCGCTTGGCCGCCACGTATCCGGCCATGTCGCCATGACGGTCGAGATGATCCGGGCTGAGGTTGAGCATCGCGGCCGCATCGAAGCGGAGCGCCGCGAGTCTTTCCAACATGTAGGAACTCATCTCAAGCACGTAGACGCCCGAATCGTCGAGCAGCGGCAGCGCGAGCGATGCCGTCCCGAGATTGCCGCCCGCCGCGACCGGCACGCCGGCGACCGACAAGATGTGCGCGAGCAGCGCGGTGGTCGTCGATTTGCCGTTCGTGCCGGTGATGCCGACAAAGCGTGCGCGCGAGCCGGCTGCGCGCACGGCGCGATACAGCAAATCGGCGTCGGACAGGATCGGCACGCCGAGCGATGCGGCGCGCGCGGCGGCCGGGTGCGGCGATGGCAGACGGTGCGGAATGCCCGGCGACAGCACGAGCGCGTCGAGCGGCGGCGCGAGCGCATCCGGCGACAGCAGCGCGAGTCCCTCGGCCGCCGCCGCGTCCCGCGCAGCCGCGCCGTCGTCCCACACCGTGACGGCGGCGCCCATGCCGATCAGCGCGCGCGCGGCCGGCAGACCGTTGCGGCCGAGACCGACGACGGCGAAGCGACGCCCGGCGAAAACTGGAGGGAACGTGTTCATCGGATCTTCAGCGTCGCCAGTCCGACAAGGGCGAGAACCATCGAGATGATCCAGAACCGGATCACGATCGTCGGCTCGGCCCAGCCCTTTTTCTCGAAGTGATGATGCAGCGGCGCCATCAGGAAGACGCGCCGGCCGGTGCGTTTGTACCAGAAGACCTGGATGATGACCGACACCGTCTCCAACACGAACAACCCGCCGACGATCGACAGCACGATCTCATGCTTCGTCACCACGGCGACCGTGCCGAGTGCTCCGCCTAGAGCGAGGCTGCCGGTGTCGCCCATGAAGACGGCGGCGGGCGGCGCGTTGAACCAAAGAAAGCCTAGGCCTGCGCCAATGAGCGCCGCGAGAAAGACGCCGAGCTCGCCCGAACCGGGTACCGGATGCAGTTGCAGATAATCGGCAAACACCTTGTTGCCGACGAGGTAGGCGATCAGCGCGAACACGCCCGCCGCGATGATGGTCGGCACGATCGCGAGCCCGTCGAGCCCGTCCGTCAGGTTCACCGCGTTCGAGCTGCCGAGCATCACCAACATGCCGAAAATCGGAAAGCCGACGA
>CAYSTX010000032.1:17305-22280 GCA_964434035.1 uncultured Acetobacteraceae bacterium | reverse complement strand
GGGCGCCATGGTGATGACACGAAGGCTGACGCGCGGGCCGGAGCGGATGCCGCCGGCCGATCCGCGCT
Source organism: uncultured Acetobacteraceae bacterium (assembly GCA_964434035.1). Classification (GTDB taxonomy): domain Bacteria; phylum Pseudomonadota; class Alphaproteobacteria; order Acetobacterales; family Acetobacteraceae; genus CAYSTX01. Next base: position 22,212 of record CAYSTX010000032.1, on the reverse strand, counting down.
GGCGCGGACCGGGTGTCCGCTAACTGACGACGGGACGCAAGACGACGGGACGCAAGAGCTGCTCGACGTCGTTCAGCAAGGATGCGAGCGCCTCCTTGAGCGCCGCGACTTCAGCCGGCGCGTCGCTGCCGTGAAGCGGCGCCGTCGCGTGCAGGTCGCCTTGTGCCACGACATGCGCGGGGCTTCGCCGCTGATCGATCGCGACGACGGCGAGCCCCACGCGCGCGACGCGCGATGGTAGATCGGAGACGAAGGTCGTCAGCGTCGACTCGATCACAATGTCGGACGCGAGTCGGCTACCGGGCGCCAGCACCGCCGCAAACAGCCCGCTCGCCGCGAGCCATTGACGCAGCGATTCCTCAACGCCGGCGGCCGGCTCGACAATCCATTGCTCATAAAATGAGACATCGAGGCTGCCGTCCGGGCGAAGTGTTTGCAGGCCGCGCTGGTCGAGCCCAGGCGCCGCCTGCACCGCCCGCACCAACGCAACCAGCCCATGCGACCGCGGCGGCAGCGCCGTAGGCCGCCTAACGAACAGCGGCCATTGCCGCTGCGCGGCGTACGGCCGCTCCGACAACCCGCACCCGGCGAGCGCGGCGACACCAGCGGCGGCGAGCGCGCCGCGCAACACATCCCGACGAACGATCACCGCGCCCCCTGCTCACGCGGTGGCGGGCCGCCGAGAAGTATTGAAGACGGATAACGCCGCAGCGTGTCCGTCGTCTCGCGCAGGTTATTAAGCGCTGTTGCCGCGTCGCGCAGCAGGGGTGCCAGCTGCTGCTCGAGATCCGCCGTCGAGTTGTCGGCCCGCCGCGCCGTCGCTTGCAGCGTTGTCAGTAGTGGCCCGAGGCGATCCGCTGCTTGCGCGAACCGATCGACCGCAACCGCCGTCCGCGCCAGCACCGCCTTCAGCTCCGGCCCGTTCACGAGGCCCTGAATGTTTGCCAAAGTCTTGCGCATATCGGCCGCGACGCCGGGCAAGTCCGCGTCGTGAAGATCGGTCTGCGCCTGACGTATCAACGTGTCGGTGTCGGTGAGTGTGCGGTGTAGATCGCCGTCTTTCAGCTGTGTGCGCAGATCGTTGAGCATTCCGGTTGCGGCAGAGACCAAGCCCTTCGCATCCACTTCGTTGAGCTTTGCAAGCAAGCTCTGTGCGGCGTCCTGGACCTGAAGCAGTGTCGAGGGAACGGTTGGGATATACTCCGAGGTCGGCTTCCAGGGCAGCGTCTCGACCGGATACGCGGCAGGATTACTCACGAAGTCCAGCTCGATGAACGCCAGACCCGTGATCCCCTGCTGCGACAGTCGCGCCCGTAGCCCTTGGGCGATGGCTTCGGGAACGTCGGGCACGACGCCCAGCTTTTTCATGTTGATGATGTATCGGACGACTACCATCTGATAGTTCGCCATCTTGAGCCTCAGTGGCTCATGGCTTGGGTATTCGGCCGAAACCAGCCCGATCCCGGTCACTCGCCCGAGCGTCACGCCGCGAAACTTAACCGGCGCGCCGACATCGAGGCCCTGCACGCTCTCGCGGAAATAGCTCTCGAACGCCTCCCCGGACGTCAGTCGCTGACCGGAGAGAAAAACGACGAGCGCAATCAACGCGACGATGCCGCCGACGATCAGCAGCCCGAGCCGGACATAAACGCCGCGACCCTCCATCGCGGTCAGGCCACTTCGCGGTGGAAGAACGCGCGCACCGTCCCGTTGTCCGAGTGGTCGCGCAGTTCACGCGGATCGCCCTCGGCGATCACGCCGCGCGCCGTGCGGTCGAGCATGAGGCAGCGGTCGGCGATGGTGAAGATGGAAGCCAGTTCGTGCGTCACGACGACGAACGTGGCACCCAGACCGTGACGCAGGTCAAGGATGAGCCGATCAATCTCGGCCGAGGTCACGGGGTCGAGGCCGGCGGATGGCTCGTCGAGGAACAAGAGCGGCGGGTCGAGCGCCATCGCGCGCGCGATCGCGGCGCGCTTGACCATGCCGCCGGAGATTTCGGCCGGCCGCAACATGGCCGAGTCAGCGAGCCCGACCAGGCCGAGCTTTGCGAGCGCCACCGACTGGCGCGCTTCAGCCGGCAGGTCCGTGTGAATTTCGAGCGGCAATTCGACGTTTTCGATCAGCGTCATCGACCCAAACAGCGCGCCCGACTGAAACATCACGCCGATCCGCGGCAAGACGGCGCGTAGCCCCGCATCGCGGTCCGGACCGGTGATCTTCCGCCCCAGTACCTCGATCGTGCCGGATGTCGGCGGCAGCAGACCGATCGCCTGGCGCAGCAGGGTCGATTTGCCCGAGCCCGAACCGCCAAGCACGACATAGACCTCGCCCGCGTGAACCGAGAACGTCACACCCTCGAATATGACGCGCGACCCGAACCTTTGCGCGACGCCCTCTGCCCGCAGCACGTCCATCAGAGGTTCAGCTGGTAGAAGAGCAAGGCGAACACGCCATCGAGCAGGATTGTCGAAACGATGCCGCCGACCACCGCGCGCGTGGTGGACAGGCCGACGGCGCGCGGGCCGACGCCGGTGTCGAGCCCGGAGCGACAGCCGATGGCGGCGATCACGGCGCCGAAGCAGACCGCCTTGAACAGCCCACCGAACAGGTCGCTCGTGTTCGACCACGTCTCGACCTGGTTCGCGATCGCCACCAGCGGGTAGCCTAAGCCCATCACCACGACGGACATCCCGATCAAGCCGGCGATCAGCAGCGCGATTGTCATAATCGGCATGACAACGGACGCGGCGAACAAGCGCGGCACGACGAGCATCGTCATCGGGTCGATGCCCATGGTGACGAGCGCGTCGACCTCCTCGTTGACCTTCATCGTGCCGATCTCGGCGGCGAAGGCCGACCCGGTGCGGCCGGCCAGGATGACGGCAGCGAGCAGCGGCGCCAATTCGCGCATCAGGCTTTTGCTGACGAGGCTCGCGACATAGATTTCGGCCCCGTATTGCTTCATCGGAATCGCCGACTGAAACGCGAGGATCAGCCCCATCAGGAAGCCGAGCAGCAGCACGAGCGGCATCGACCGGAACCCTGCCTGATCGGCGTGGCGCATCAATTCCGATAGCCGCAGCATCCGGCGTCGCCGGCGCACGCCGACCGTCGCCGCCGCCGCCCAGCCGATGAAGCCGAACCCGTCGAACACCTTATGCGCGAGGTGGTCGAGCACCTCGCGCAGCGGTGGCGGCGCCGGCGGGCGCGGCGGCGCTGGGCAGAGTGCCGGGGCGACGACCCGGATTCGCTCCAGTATCGCGGCCGCCGGCTCGCTCGCGCCGCGGACGCCCCCGGCGGCGCCGTGCGCGTGCTCGGCCTGGAGCAGCAGCACGGCGCCCGCGGTATCCAGTCCGCTCACGTCGGAGAGGTCGAACGTCAACCCGGTGCCGCGCGCGCGCCGCGCCGCCGCGACTGCGCGCCGCCACAGCGGCGCCACGCCCCAGGAATCAAGCCGCCCCCGAAAGGTCAGCGCGGTGCCGTCGGGCCCGTCCTGGATGTCGACGGTCGCCGACCCTCGCGTCGCCGCGTCCACGGCGTCGGCGCGGCCCTCGTCCTGTCGGGGGTCGGTCAGTGGCCGAGCCATGCGACGAAGCGCTGGGCGAGCTTGGCGCCCTGATCGCGCCAGAAGCCTTCGTCAACCGGCAGCCCGGCGACGAAATTCGCGGGTAGCAACGGCGTCGCCGCAAGCACGTCCGGCGGGACGCCATCCGTGACGCCCTTCACGAGCCCGGCCTGATAGTCGGTCGTCATCATGCGCGCCTCGACCGCCGGGAGGCCCGAAAATATGATGATCTGCTGCGCGAGCTTGCCGAGTGCGGCGCCCTTCATGATCGCCCAGCTCTCAACCGACATCAGCGCGCCCGTCCACTGAATGCCGAACCGCTTATGCCCATCGCGATCGGCCATCGACACAGGCGCGGTCGGCGCGGTCCCCATCAAAATCTGGCGTCCTTCCAGCAGTTTCACGGCGTCGGACGGCGTCTCCCACCAGACGATATAGGGACGAAGCTGATCGAGTTTACGGAACGCCCGGTCCTGCCCGTCGGGCGTGCGGAGGATGCGATAGACGTCGGTGGGCGCCACGCCGTCGGCCATCAGCGCCACCTCGAGCGTGCCTCGCGCGTTTTTCGGCAGGCCGCGCTTGCCTGGAAACTTCGCGACGTCCCAGAAATCGGACCAGGTCGGCGTGCCCTGGAACTTGTCTTGGTCCCACGCAAGCGCGGTCGTCGTCAGCACGGCGCCGACGCCGCAATCGCTCGTCCCGATCGGCAGATACCGGTCGCGGCCGCCGAGGGCGGTCCAGTCGACCTTCTCCAGCAGCCCCGCCTCGCAGGCCGCCCCGAGCGTGTCGCTCGGCAGCAGCGCCATGTCCCACGTCTTTTCGGCCTTCAGCCCGTCGAGCGTCCCGTCAAACGACGTCATCGTCAGCCCGATCGCGGTCGCGGCCGCGAACGGCCGAAGGATCGCTCCTTCGACGGCGACCGCGGCCAGGCCGGGGGGCGTCAATACAGTAAGGTCACGCGCTTCCGCCGGCAGGCTTATCCCGGCGAGCAGCACAAAGCACGTCGCCAGCAGGCGGTGCGGGCGAACGATCATCACGTCTCCGGCTCCGGGGAGTTTCACGCCGGGCGCGACCGTATCCCCCGCGCCTTCCGGCCGCAACGGCAGCCGAATTGACGAAAGAGGCAAAACCGCAACCGCTCGTGATCAACAGCGTTCCGAGTAACATGGCTTAGTCTCGACTGCGACTCAGAACCGGGAGGCTTCGATGACCACGTCAAACCAGATGTCGGGCGACGCGCGGGAACAGATCGCGCGTCTGCGTGAGCAGGTCGACGCGCTGATGCGCGATCGGGTCGCTCCCGCCGTTTCGGAAATGGCCGGCCGCGCGCAGCAATATG
>CAYSTX010000032.1:0-17205 GCA_964434035.1 uncultured Acetobacteraceae bacterium | reverse complement strand
GCCGGCCGCGCGCAGCAATATGTGGACGAAGCGAGCCAGGCGGCGCGTGGCCAGACCGAGGCGCTGAGTTCGCACGTGCGCGAGGCGCCGCTTATGTCGCTGCTGGCCGCCGCCGGCATCGGTTATCTCATCGGCCGTATTACGCGCTGATCTAGGGATCACACGCATGCGAACCCTCCGTCTCGTCAACATCGCCGCATCGGCGGAGGGACTGGCGCTCCGGCGACAGGCACGCCGGCTCGCGATCCAGGCCGCGATGGCCGTCGTCGCGGTTATTTTCGTGCTCTACGCCCTCGCCTCGGCGCATGTCGCCGGGTATTTCGGTTTGTTGATGGTCCCCCTGAAGCCCGTGTACGCGGTGCTGATCCTGCTCGGGGTCGACATTGTGATCATGGCGATCTTCGCCACCATCGCGATGCGCTCCTCGCCCGATAAGATCGAGCTTGAGGCGCGGCAGGTGCGCGAGCAGGCGCGCCAGCAGCTTATGCTCACGGCCGCGACCGCCGGGGCGTTGGCGCCGGTGGCCCGCATGCTTGGTCTGCGCCATGTGTCCGGCCTGGTGATCGGCGCGCTTGCCGCCCGCTATCTCACCCGGCCACCGTCATCGGCGGAAAAGTCGGCGGTCCGTAAGGCCTGACGCCCTGCCCCATCCTGCCCTCGCCCGGCCGCGCCATCTTGGCTATGAGCTGGCGCGGGCGGCACGAGACGGGCGGAAGGAAACGGGGACGATGACGACGACAACGATCGAGACGCGCGTGGACGGCCGGGTCGGCCACATCCTCGTCAACCGCCCTGCCGCGCTCAATGCGCTCGACCTGCCGATGCTCCATGCGATCGACGCCACCCTCGCGTCCTGGCGCGATGACCCGCACATCCATGCAGTCGTGATCGAGGGCGCGGGCGACCGGGCGTTCTGTGCGGGCGGCGACATTCGGACGGTGCGCACGTCGGCGTCCAACGGCGACAGCGACGCGATCGAAACCTTCTTCGCGACCGAATACGCGCTCAACCTGACGATCGCGCGCTATCCGAAGCCGTATGTCGCGCTGATCGACGGCATCTGTATGGGCGGCGGGCTTGGCATCTCGGTGCATGGCGCAGCGCGCGTCGCGACCGAGCACGCGCTGTTCGCAATGCCGGAGACTGGGATCGGGCTGTTTCCGGACATCGGCGCAACCTTCTTCCTGCCGCGCCTGCCCGACTCGCTCGGCCTTTTCCTCGGCCTGACCGGGCACCGGCTCGGCGGCGCCGACGCGGTGCACGCGGGGCTCGCCACGCATTATGTGCCGCGCGCCGACCTGCCGGCGCTCACGGCGGCACTCGCTTCCGACGGGGTCGCGGCGCTGGGCAGCCATGCGGCGCCGCTGCCGCCACCCAGCTTCTCGGCCGCCGATCGCGCGGTCATCCATGAATGTTTCGGCGCCGACAGCGTACTGGCCATCGTCCACCGGCTTCAGGCGGCGGGCGGCACGCTGGCGGAGACGGCGCTCGCGGCACTGGCCCGCAGTTCGCCGTCATCGCTCGCCTGGTCGTTCGAGGCGATCCGCGCCGGGGCGGACATGACGCTGGAGGCGTGCCTCGCCGCCGAGCTGCGTCTCACACGCGCCGTCACACGGCACCCGGACTTTGCCGAGGGCGTGCGCGCGATGCTGATCGACAAGGACCGCACGCCGCGCTGGTCCCCGCCGACGCTAGAGGGCGTCGATTTCGACGCGATCCGCGCGATGGTCGCCGCCTGCCGGGAGACGGAGGCCGCACGAAGCTAGCGGGCCGTCATCGCGAGGAGCAAAATGAGCGTCGCCATCGGCGCGCCATAAAAGAACCGCACAGACGCCGCGCCATTCACCGACAGAACGTGGCGTAAGAATTGCTGCTCGGCGGTGCGCTATGTCTAAAACAACGCGGCGGGGGAACGGCAGGGTGCGTTGCCCGTCTTTTGTCGGTACGCAAACAAAGGAGAGCATCCATGCGTTCGCGGATCTGGACCGCTTACGTGTTGATCGCCGCGTCCGTCGCGATCACGCCGCGTATAGGCTTCGGGCAGGCCAGAACGGAGAAAGCGCCCGATCACACCCTCACCCCGGCGCCCATGGCGCAGCAAATGCCAAACATTGACCCTGCAGCGCGTAACGCGGGGACGCGGCAGGGGACCGCCTCCGGCCCGACCAACTCGACGCCGTTTAGCGGGCCGCCGCCCATTCCCGGCAGCACGACGAACCAATCGACGCCCGGCGGGAGCCAGCTCGCGCCGGATCCCGTCGTACCGAATGTGTCACGATGAAAACGGGACAGATCGCGCTGCTGGCGGCATCCATGCTGGCGGGCGAAATCGCCGGCGCGCGCGCCGATACGATCTTACATCTCTCGGTTCCGGGCGAGGTGCAGGTTCAACCGGATGAGATCGTCGCGACGCTCCGCGCGGAGGCGGAGGGGGCGACGGCCGCAGCGGTGCAGGCGACGGTCAACACGATGATGACCGCCGCCCTCGCGCAGGCCCACGGCACCAACGGCATCGCCGCGACCACGGAAAACTATTTCGTCTCGCAGAACAGCCCCACGAAGCCAAACGAGCCGCGCGTTTGGCACGCTGCACAGTCGGTCCAGCTCACCGGCCATGACGGCGGCGCAATGCTCAACCTGGTCGGGACGCTACAGCAAGCGGGCCTCGGGCTCGAGGGTCTCGTCTGGCGGATCTCCCCGGCGCGGGCCGAGACCGCGCGCGCTGACGCGACGGATCGCGCGATCAAAGCCTTGCGCGCACGGGCGGCGCATGACGCGGCGCTGCTCGACCTCCGGCTGATCGGTTTCGACCGCGTCGCGATCGAAGACATCCGCCCGGGCCCGAGGCCCGTTCCCTTCCGCGCGGCGGCGATGAACGCCGCGGCCGCGCCGCCGCCGAGCGCCGAAAGCGAGCCATTGACCGTGAGCGTCACGGTCGAGGCGGACGCTCGCCTCGGCGCCGCTGGCGAGCCGCCGCCCCGCTAGATAGCCGCCTTAGACGGATGTTCGGCTCCCGGTGATCGCGTGGTAGATCCATAGGAACACGATCGCGCCGATCACCGCGACGATCATGCTGTAGAGGTTGAAGCCGGTGACGCCGCTCATTCCGAACGCACTGAAGATGAACCCGCCAACGACGGCGCCGACGATCCCGAGGACGATGTCCATCAGGAAGCCCTCGCCCTCCTTGTTGACAATCCGGCTCGCGATGAAGCCGGCGATGAGGCCGAGAACGATCCAGCCGATTATCGACATTTTTGTTTTCTCCGGTCCTACGGCGTTGGTCGGCCCTCGCGAGACGCTGCATCGGGCCTGACCGATTGCCAATGCGTGTCGCGACCGCAAGTTTCCGGACACACGAAGATTAAGGGTCGGCACTCCTTATCGGCAACGTTTCCGAGAGCCGCCCGCCGGTCCTGACGGGCGCGACCCGGCGCGCATGACCAGTCGCGTCGTCTGTCTCGACGAACAGGCCGCAAATCGTCGCCTCGCCCTCGGCCGGCCCCAGCCGTTCTCCTGGCATCTTGCGCCAGAAACGAGCGGCCGCGCCGTCCTTCGCCATGCCGATAACGCTGTCGTAATCGCCGCACATGCCGGCATCGGTCTGATACGCGGTCCCGCCGGGCAGGATCGTGTGGTCAGCGGTCGGTACGTGTGTATGCGTCCCGACGACGAGGGAGACCTGTCCGTCGAACGAATGCGCGAAGCTCATCTTCTCGCTGGTCGCCTCGGCGTGGAAGTCGATGACGATCGCCTGCACCGTGCCACCCACGCCCATGCGGTAGCGGGCAAGCTCCTGGGCCGTGCCGCGGAACGGGCAGTCGACCGGATCGAGAAACAGCCGTCCCATGGCGTTGACTACCAAGGCCCGCCGCCCGCCCGGCACCTCGACCACCACCGATCCGTGACCGGGCGTTCCTGGCGGGAAGTTGAGCGGGCGGATCAGGCGCGGCATGTCGCCGATCGCGCCGATGATTTCCTTGCGGTCCCAGGCATGGTTGCCGAGCGTCACGACGTCGGCGCCCGCATCGAACAACGCCTGTGCCATCTCCGGCGCGATGCCGAAACCGTGCGACGCATTCTCCCCATTCACGATCACGAGGTCGGCGGCCAGCGCGCGACGCAGCCCCGGCAGCCGCGCCGAGACCGCGTCGCGACCCGACCGGCCGAGCACGTCGCCGAGAAACAGGATGTTCATGCCGGCAGGCTTTGCGCGGAACCGGCGGGCGCGGTCAATGGTTCGAGCCAGCGAGCCGGTCGAGTGCCGCGAGGGAGAGGAAACGCTGGACGGTCATGCCTGCCGCTCCCACCCGCGGGCACCTTGTTGCCAATAGGTGAGCGTGTGACCCGCGGCGCGCGCGGCGGCATAGCGCGTGCGGGCGGCGGCGACGGCGTCGGGGTCGGCGCCGTCGAACAGGTCGAACAGGCGCGCGTAGCCGTCGGCATGGGCGGTCGCCGCGCCTTCGACCAGGAACAGGAACCGCGCCCCGTTCGCCGCGACCGGCCCGTCGGCGTCGGTGAGCCAGATCGGCTGCAGATCCGCGTCGCCATCCCGGGCGGTGCCGTGCGGCAGCCAGGGCGCGGCCGCGATGTCCCAGAGTGCCGCATCGAGCGCGGTGACGCGGGCCGGGTCGGGGCCGAGCACGACCGCCCGCTCCCCGCTGTCGAGGGTGCGGAGCAGCAGCCGCGCCAGCGCATCCGGCAGCGGCGAGCGCGTCAGATGGTAGAAGCCAATCTCCGTCACGCCGCGGCCTCCTCGATGGCTGCTTCCATCCCGGCGATCAGCGCGTCGAGCAGCCGGACGCCAAAGCCCGTCGCCCCCTCCGCCTGCAAATCGCTTGCCTCGGCACAGCTTTCCATGCCCGCGATATCGAGATGAACCCACGGCGTCTGGTCAACGAACTCGCGTAGAAACGCAGCGGCGTGCGATGCGTCGGGCTGCATGCGGCCCGGCACGCAATGGCGAATATCGGCAATGTTGCTGTCGAGATCAGACCGGTGCCGCGCCCCGATCGGCATCCGCCACACGGGCTCGCCCACCGCGTCGGCGGCGGCGCTCACCGCGGCGGCGAGCGCGTGGTCGTTGTCGAACAGCCCCGCCCGGTGCCGCCCGAGGGCGACGATGATGCTGCCGGTCAGCGTCGCCAGATCGACGATGGCGCGTGGCCGAAACGTCGCGATCATATGTGCGAGGGCGTCGGCGAGGACGAGGCGCCCTTCCGCGTCAGTATCGACGATCTCGACCGTCATCCCGCCACGCGTCCGCACCACGTCGGACGGGCGATAGGCGTTGTCGCCGACCGCGTTCTCAGCGAGCGGCAGCACGGCGACCACCGGCAACGACGTGTTACGGCGTGCCACGGCCAGCATCGCGCCGACACAGGCGGCGGCGCCGGCCATGTCGGCCCGCATCTCCCACATGCCGTGTGCCGGTTTGATCGAAATGCCACCGGTGTCGAACGTGATGCCTTTGCCGACCAGCCCGAGCGGCGCACCCGAGCCGATCCCGGGCCAGCGCAGGACCACGAGACGCGGCCGGTTCGCACTCGCCCCACCCACCGCGAGGACGGCGCCGAACCCGAGCTCCCGCAGCTCGCGCGGCCGCAGCACGTCGATCTCGACGCCCGCCTGACGCAGCGCCGGCGTCACACGGCTGACGAAGCCCGCGGGGGTCAGTGTGTTGGAGGGCTCGGCCACCAGATCCCGCGCGAGCGACGCGCCGGCGAGAACCGCGCGCAGCCGCGCCCAGCATCGCGATGCCGCGACGTCCGTCGGTGCGTCCATGAGAACATCGATCGCGGCGAGGCGCGGCGCGTCCGGGTCGGGCGTGTGCCGCTGCGACGGTGGCCGCCAGGACCGCATCGCCGCCCCCTCGGCGATTGCGACCGCCAGCGTGCAAGAGAGGCCGCGGGCGTCGATCACGACGCGCGTCGCCGTCGCGGGCAGCCGCGCGACTGCCCGCGCGCCCGCGTCACGCCCGGCCGCGTCCGACTGATCGCCGAGGCCGACCAGGAGCAGCCGCCTGTCCGGGAGAAGCCCGTTAGCGGATGGCACGAAGGCGGTGCAAACCTGCCCGGCCCGACCGACGAACAGCTCCTCATGCGCCGCGTCGCGGGCGGCCTGCGGCGGTGGCGCGCCCTCAGCAACCGGTGTCACCCACACCGCACCCGGATCGGGCCGCGAAACCGGACGGGGAATCAGGAGCGGCATGGTTCGGTGGGGCGTGAGGTGGAGGGTCGCGGCGTGCCGGCGCTCAGCCCTCGCCCGCGCCCTCGTAATGCTCCTCGACCAGACGGTTGAGCAGGCGAACACCGAACGCGGTCGCGCCCTTCGGCACCATTGCCGTGTCCTTCGTCGACCACGCGGTCCCGGCGATATCGAGATGCGCCCAGGCGATGCCGTCCTGGACGAAGCGCTTGATGAACTGCGCCGCCGTGATCGAGCCGCCCGGCCGGCCGCCGATGTTCTTCATGTCGGCGATTTCGGACTTGAGCTGCTTGTCGTACGCCTCGCCGAGCGGCATCCGCCACACCGCCTCGCCCACGCCCTCACCGGCGGCCAGCAGCCGCTCGGATAGCGTGTCGTCGTTGCTGAACAGGCCCGCGTGCTCGTGGCCAAGGCTGATGATGATCGCGCCCGTGAGGGTCGCGAGATCGACGATGAAGCGCGGCTTGAACCGCTCCTGCGCGTAGTGGATGACGTCGGCGAGCACGAGCCGCCCCTCTGCGTCGGTGTTCAGCACCTCGATCGTCTGACCGGAGGCGGATTTCACCACGTCGCCCGGCCGCATCGCGGTGCCCGACGGCATGTTCTCAACGAGACCGATCAGCCCGACCGCATCGACCGGCGCCTTCCGCCCGGCGAGTGCCGCCATTAGGCCGACGACCGTGCCGGCGCCCGCCATGTCCCACTTCATGTCCTCCATGCCGGCGGCGGGCTTGATGCTGATGCCGCCGGTGTCGAACGTCACGCCCTTGCCGACGAACGCGACCGGACCCGCCGCCTTAGGGCGCGACTTGCCGCCGCTCTTGCCACCCTTGCCGCCGCCTGCGCCGCTCGCGCCATGCCATTGCAGGACGACCATCTGCGGCTCCCGCGCGCTGCCCTGCGCGACGCCAAGCAGAGCGCCGAAGCCGAGCTTTTCCAGCTCCTTCTGCCCCATTACCTCGACCTTGAGCCCAAGCGAGGTGAGCGCGCGGCAGCGTTCGGCCATCTCGGCCGGATAGAGCACGTTCGGCGGCTCGGAGACGAGATTGCGGGTCACGAAGATCCCCTCGGCAACCGCCTTTTGGGTCGCCCAGGCCGCGCGCGCGGCCGGCACCTCGTCGGTGACGGCGAGCGTCAGCTTCGCGAGCGCCGGACGGTCCTCCGGCTTCTCGCGCGTGCGATAGCTGTCGAAGCGATAGGCGCGCAGCACCGCGCCGAGGCCGACGCCGGCCGCCTGCGCGGGGGTCAGCGTGCTTGCGGCGAGGATTGTGGCGCTCGTCTCCCGTCCGCCGAGCGACGCGACCGCATGGCCGCCCGCCTCCTCATAGACGGTCAACGTGCGTCCCTCCGCCGGGCCGAGGCCGACTACGAGTATGCGCGAATAACCGCCGCCCGGCGCGAGGATGAGGCAGGTTTTGCCCTTGGCGCCGGTGAACTGCGCCCCCGCGAGCGCACGGTCGAGCGCGCCGTCCGTCGCGTGATCGAGCGCCTCGCGCATCCCGCCGGTCTCCCCTTCCCCGAGCAAGAGAACGAGCGCGCCGCCCTTCGGCAGCGCGGGCTTGGCAAAGGCGATGTCGAGCATGTGGAGAGGGCTTCCCGGTACGGTCGTTGGCAACGATCAGGCAGTATACCGGTCGCCAGACGCTTTGCTATGCCCGGTTGGGTTGCTTACATCATCGCATCATGGCTGAGTTGATTACCGCCGACGCGCGGGGAATTGCGGACGCAGCGACGCGGCTACTGGCGGGGCAGTTGGTCGCGTTCGGGACCGAAACGGTCTATGGTCTTGGCGCGGACGCAACGAACGCGAAATCGGTCGCGCGGATTTTCGAGGCAAAGGGCCGTCCGCACTTCAATCCGCTGATCTGCCATTACCCCGAGGCCGACGCCGCGTTCGCGCATGTCGTCGCCGACGCGCGGGCCAGGCAGCTCGCCGCCGCTTTCTGGCCGGGGGCCCTGACGTTGGTGCTGCCGCGCGCTGTGACGTGCCCGGTCGCCCTCCTCGCCGGCGCCGGGCTCGAAACGTTGGCGGTGCGCGTGCCGGCCGGCGGCATCGCATCCGCGTTGCTCGCGGCCGTCGGCCGCCCGATCGCGGCGCCCTCGGCCAACCGCTCCGGCGCGGTCAGCCCGACGGCGGCTTCGCACGTGCTCGACGAGTTGTCCGGCCGGATCGACGCGGTGCTCGACAGCGGGAAATGCGCGATCGGATTGGAATCGACCGTGCTCGATCTCACCGGTTCGGCGCCATTCCTGCTGCGGCCGGGCGGGGTTACGGCGGCGGCGATCGAGGACGTGCTGGGCGTGCCCGTTCGCCGCGGCATTAACCGGGAGACGGCGGAGGCGGCACGCACTCTGCGCTCACCAGGGCTGATGGTTTCACACTACGCGCCCGCATTGCCGGTGCGGCTCAACGCCGCGCGCGTGGCACCGGACGAGGCGCTGCTCGCGTTCGGACCGCCGCCATCCGACGCGCACCCAGCGGCGCTCTATCAGCTGAGCGCCAGTGGCGATCTCGTTGAGGCGGCGAGCCGGTTGTTTGAAGGACTGCGCGCGCTCGACGCGACCGGGCCGGACACTGGCGCGGTGCGGATCGCGGTGATGGCGGTGCCGGCGGAAGGTTTGGGCGAGGCGATCAACGACCGCCTGACGCGCGCCGCGGCCCCCAGAGGCTGATCGAGGTTACTGGGCCTCACCGGCGCCGTCGCACCACGCCAAGACCGGCCAGGCTGACACCAAAGAGAGCGGCGGAAAGTGGCTCCGGAGTGGCGACCGGGTCATTGATTTCGATGTTGTCGACGTTAAGGGCGTTTGGAGTAGAGCTACCATTATTAAAAAATACTTTGAAGGCATTTGCTATGTTCACCACGATATGCTGGCCAGTAGAAGTTAGGTTGTATGCAGCCGACGTGAACAATATGTTGCTTGCGCTATCAAGCACCTCGAAAGTCACATTTGAGGCTGAGCCACTCAGATCAAAGCTGTTGAATGTGAAATTCGTCGGATTTCCAATCCCAGTTGGCGCGGTAAATTGAAAGTAAGAGCCATTCGCGGTGGTCGTATATACTTTATCCACCACTGCACCGTTCACACCGGTGGCCGCCGATGAGAAACCTTGAAGCAGGAGTTTGTCTTCACTTTCCGTGCCGTTGAGAGGGGGGAAGGTAGGGAAATTCGGATCATTCTGGATCCATTCGCCGCCCATGGTGCTGCCGTTGCCGGCATTCTTGAAAATGTACGTCGGGACGGTGGAGCCGTGGGCAGTTAAGCCTGACCAAAAATTACCGTTGTTCGTTTGAAGGACTTGGTAATACCCGGGAGAACTATATCCAGGACCCACGTAACCGGGGAATTCTGCAGCAAAATTGCTGCCTCCGTTACTGCACCTGAAATTGGTGCAGCTGACGTACACGATGTCATCGAACGTAAATGTCGTCGCCTGTGCCTCGGTAAGACCAAGCGCAATCAAGGCGGCGCTCGTCATAGCCGCACGACTGACGATCCGGCGCATGCGTGTAGCCATGCTAGCCTCCCATTCGCTCACGTACGACTGGCTCTGGTGTCCCGATCACCGCGCCTCTTCTAAGGTGCGCGCGTCTGGCCCAAGCTCCCGTTCTCGTGAAGAGGCAGCAATCGCTGTGCCATCGAAAAGAAAAGCGATTGCGCAACGACTTAGCCGCGCCGCAGCAAGGTCACCCGGCGCTGACTGTAAAATAACCCGACAAACGTGTGTGCGCGGCTGGGATCGGGTCGAACGATACTATTCAGGATGGGTCCGGATGCGCGGGCAGGTTGCACGCATAACCGGTCGCAAAGGAGAGCCGACTCACGTCGGCCACCTGGCTGATAAAGCGGCGCGGCTTCGTCAGCCCGATTCAGTTGCCGCTCGCCAAAACGACTTCAACCCGCCGCGCCCTGCTAGAGCAGGAACGCGGCGTGTCGAGGCGGTTAGCTACGGCGGTTGCCGGTCAGCTGCAGGAGCAGCAGGAACAGGTTGATGAAGTTCAGGTAGAGGCTCAGCGCGTCATAAACGCTGCGCTTCGCCGCTGTGTCCGAACCTTCGGCATACGCGAACTGCACGAAATCGGCCTTGATGCGCTGCGTGTCGTAGGCGGTGAGGCCGACGAACACGAGCACGCCAATGACACTGATCGCGAATTGCAGCCCCGTGCTGCCGATGAACATGTTGACGACGCTCGCCAAGATGATCCCGATCAGCCCCATGAACAGGAAGCTGCCCCAGCGGCTCAGGTCGGCACGGGTCGTGTAGCCGTAGAGCGACATCGCGCCGAACGTCGCGGCAGTGATGAAGAACACGCGCGCGATCGAACCATGCTCATAGATCAGGAAGATGTTCGTCAGGCTTGCGCCCATCGCGGCGGCGAATAGCCAGTACAGCAACTGGACGGTGCTGCGCGACATTCGGTTGACGCCGAAGCTCAGCGCCAGGACGAACGCGAGCGGCGCGAAGATCGAGATCATCGCGAGCGCCGTCGGCTGCACCGTCGGCCCGTTCACCGTCATCACCGGCCGATAGAAGGCGTCGATGAGGGTGGTGTTGGCGATGCCGTAGGCGATGATGCCGGTCAGTAGCAGGCCGGACGCCATCCAGTTGTAGACGCGCAGCATGTAGGACCGCAGGCCTGCGTCGAGCACCGCACCAGCGGTGCCGGCACCGGCGCCGGCGGTCGGATAGCTCCGATAGTCAGGCGTGAAGGCCATAGGTGTGGCTCCCATACAGGGCACGAGCGCCCGTGCAACGAAGATCGTGCAGCGGCGATCGGCGTTCAAGCGAATCCGGGTGTGAATAAAGCGACAGCGTTACTCGGCGCGCAAGAGCGGTGCCGCGCGGGCTGCGAGCGCCCCTGCCGTCCCGGCCCAGCCGAGCAATAGCATCAGCGCCGTCGCGCCGGCGACCGTAATCGCGAGGATGCCCGGCAGGAACACCCAATCGGCGTGCATCACGAACCGCAGCACCGCCCAGCTCGCCGCCGTCCCGACCGCGCAGGCGAGCAGCGCCGCGACGATTCCGAGGATGCCGAACTCCACCAGCCACGCTGTCAGGATCTGCCGCCGGGTGCCGCCGACCGCCTTTAATATGACCGCCTCGGCCACGCGCCGCCGCTGCCCGGCCGCAACCGCGCCGGCCAGCACCAGCGCGCCCGCGAGCAGCGTCAGCCCGCCGACCGCACTGAGTGCCGTCGCAAGCTGACCGAGCAAGGATGCGATCGCGGCCAGCACGTCGGCGACTGCGATGCCCGTCACGTTAGGCAGTGCGTCGGTCACGCCCCGCAGCAAGCTGCCCGCGTCGGCCGGGGCGACGCGCACGGTCGCTATGTTCATGTGTGGCGCCGACGATAGCATCCCCGGACTCGCGACCAGGGTGAAATTGAGCGACAGCGACCGCCACGCGATATCGCGCAGATTGGCCACGCGCAGATCGATATCCCGCCCGAGCACACGCACACGTAGCGTGCCGCCGACGCCAAGGCCCCAGCCGCGTGCGAGCCCGGCGTCGAGCGAGACGAGCGGCGGCCCGTCATAATTAGCCGGCCACCACTGCCCCTCGACCAGCCGCGACCCCTCCGGCAGCATCGCACTGGTCGTCAGGCCGCGGTCGCCGCGCAGCGCCCAACGTGTGCCTTCCGTCGCCTGCACCTGCTCGGCCGGCACGCCGTTCACGGCGACGATCCGGGCGCGCAGGCTCGGCACATCCTGTTGCGACTCGACGCCGGGGCTGCTGCTGACCAGCGCGCGGAAGCGTGGGAGCTGATCGTTCTGTATGTCGATGAAATAGAAGCTCGGCGCGTTCGCCGGCATCTGTTCCAGCACGGCGCGGCGGACATTGCCTTCGATCAGCGCGACGGTCGCGAGCGTCGACAGTCCGACGCCGACCGCGACGAGCATCAGCGCCGCCTCCCCGCCCGGTCGGCCGAGATTAGCGAGCCCGAGCCGGAGTGCCGCCGACCGCGGACGCGGCAGGCGGCGGGCAAGCAGCACGAGGCCAGTGCCGCCGGCGCGAAACGCGGCGAGCGTGACGCCGACGGCGGCGCAAAAGCCGAGCGCGAACCGCTGATCCTCGGCCGACAACACCGTGACCGCGACGAGACCGGCGGCAAGCAGCGCGACCGAGAGCAGAACCAGCGTCGCCGGGCGGCCGCCTGGTGCCGCAAGCGCCGCCGCGCGAAACAGCGCCGCCCCCGGAATCCGCGCCGCCCGGCCAAGAGGCCAGAGCGCGAACGCGCCGGCCGTCAGCAGGCCATAGGCGGCTGCCAACACCAACGGCGCCGGGTAGACGCCGAGCCGGGGCGGCGCGGGCAATGCCGCGCCAAACAACCCAATCAGGGCCGAGGGCAACGCTGCGCCGACCACAACCCCGACCACGATCGCCAGCACCGCAAGCGCCATCACCTGCAGAAGGAACACCGCCAACACGAGCCCGGACGACGCGCCAAGGCACCGCAGCGTCGCGACTGTATGCGCCCGCCCGTCCATCCAGGCCCGCACCCCGGTGCCGACGCCAATCCCGCCGACCAGCAGCGCCGTCAGCCCGGCGAGCGTTAAAAAGAGCGTGGTCTGGTCGATGAAACGCCCGACGCCCGGCGCCGCCTGCGATGTGTCGCGCACCCGCAACCCCTGCCCCGCGAATGCGGCGATTAGCGCGGTCCGGGTCGCGGCAACGTTCGTCCCCGGTGGAAGTGCCACGCGGAGCGAATGTTCGTCGATCGCGCCGGGGCCGAGTAGGCCGGTCTTCGGCAGGGTGGCCCCGTCAATCAGCGCGGCGGCGCCAAACAGCTCGGTTCCGGTCGCTCGATCCGGCTCGCTCAGCAGCGCGCCACGGAGCGTCACTTGCGTTTCCCCGAGCCGGAGCGTGTCGCCAACATGCACCCCGAGCCGCTGCAGCACGATCGGCTCAACCAACAGCCCACCATTGGCGAGCGCCCTCGCGACGGGCTGCGGCGGGTCGATCGTGGGCGCACCAACCAGCGGCCACACGCCATCCACGGCCCGAAGCGCCACCAACTGCCGCTCCCCATTCGGCGCCACCAGCATGGTGCGGAGCCCAGTGACGGCGGACAGACGCGCACCACGCGCGACCAGCCAGTCCCGCACCGCCAGCGGCGCCTTCTCGCTGCCGGTCTCAATCGATAGGTCGCCGCCGAGGATCGCGCGGCCGTCGGCGGCAATCCCGGCGTCGATCGCGGCACGGAGCGTGCCGACGCCGGCGATCGCGGCGACACCGAGGGCGAGGCAGGCGAGTACGACGCGCAGCCCGACGACACCGCCCCGCAGCGCGGCGGCGAGTTCGCGCGACGCCAGCCGGATCGCGAGCCGGCTCACGCCGCGACGACGCCGGAAGCGGCCCCGTCGGGCACGATAATCCCGTCGGCGATATGAATAGCGCGGCCGCAGCGGGCGGCGAGCGCCGGGTCGTGCGTGATCAGTAGCAGCGTCGTGCCCGCGCGCGCTTGCAGCTCGAACAGCAGATCCATGACGGACGCCCCGGTCGCCCGGTCGAGGTTGCCGGTCGGCTCGTCGGCCAACAGGAGCGCCGGTCGCGCGGCGAAGGCGCGGGCGAGCGCGACGCGCTGCTGCTCGCCGCCCGACATCTGCCCCGGACGGTGCGTGAGGCGGTGGCCGAGCCCGACTGCGCGCAGGCTCTCGGCCGCGCAATCGGCGGCGTCCCGGTGACCAGCGAGTTCGAGCGGGATTTCGACGTTCTCGAGCGCGGTCATCGAGCCGATGAGGTGAAATGACTGAAAGACGATGCCGATCCGGCCCCGCCGGAGCCGCGCGCGTCCGTCCTCATCAAGCCCCCCGAGATCGACGCCGTCGATGACAATGGAGCCTGCGCTGGGCTGTTCGAGCCCTGCCAGGACCATCAGCAGGCTAGTTTTGCCCGACCCGGACGGCCCGACGACGGCGACCGCCTCACCTCTCTCGAGGTCGAGGTCGATGCCGCGGAGGATGTTGACCGTTCCGGCGCGAGACGACACCGTCAGGCGGAGACCGCGCGCCGTGACCAAGGATTGGGCGTGCGATACGGCAAAGGGACCTGGGTTCATGCTGACGCGATATGGTCCCCCGCCCCCGCCACAAAAGGTTGGGGTCGGTCGGCGATGGGTCGGGCGCTTGCTTCGCGCCACCGCGATCGCGGCATTATTCGGAGCCATGCTCGGGACAGCGCACGCGGCGGGGCCGGTTAAGCTGCTGGCGTTCGGCGACAGCTTGACCTCCGGCTATGGCTTGCCGGCGGAGGATGGGTTCGTGCCCCGGCTACAGGCGGCGCTGCGTGCGAGCGGGCGCGACGTGATCGTGATCGACGGCGGTGTCTCGGGCGACACAAGCACCGACGGACTGGCCCGGCTCGATTGGTCGCTGGCCGACCACCCAGACGCGGCGATCGTCGAGCTCGGCGCCAATGACGGATTGCGCGGCACCGATCCGTCCCTGATGGAGCGCAACCTGACCACCATCCTCGACCGCCTGGCGCAGGCGCATATCCCGACGCTGCTGTCCGGCATGTATTCGCCGCCGAATTTCGGCCCGGAATATACCGTGGCGTTCCGCGCCGTGTTCGACCGGCTGAGCAGCCGGCCCGGCATTCTCTACGACCCGTTCTTTCTACAGGGCGCCGCGCTGCACAAGGAGTTGATCCAGCCGGACGGGCTGCATCCGAACGCAGCCGGTGTGATCGTCATCGTCAGCCGGATCCTACCGCTGGTTGAGAAGCTGGTCGACGAGGCTGCGGCGGCACGGGGGCACGGATGAGATTGTTCGTCGCCCTCGACCTGCCCTGGGAAGCGCGCGAGCGGCTCGCCTCGCTCGGCGGCGGCATTCCGGGCGCCCGCTGGACGCCAACCGAGAACCTGCACATGACGCTCCGGTTCATCGGCGAGGTCGACAAACATCAGGCAGAGGAAATCGACGGCGCACTCGCCGCCATCCGTGCCCGCCCCTTCCCGCTGACGCTCACGGGCGTTGGGCTCCACTCGCGCGGTCATCGCGCCTTCTCACTCTGGGCCGGCGTCGCGCGCGATGAGGCGTTTGACCGGCTGCTTGCGTTGCAGGCCAAAGTCGAGACGGCGCTCCAGCGCGCGGGGTTCGAGCCCGAGCGCCGACGCTATGCGCCGCACGTGACGCTCGCGCGGCTGGACGGCGCGCCAGAGGCCAAGCTCGCCGCCTTCGTGCAGGCGAACAATTTGCTACGGATTGATCTCGGCGAGGTCGCGCACTTCACGCTGTTCAGCTCGCGGCTCGGCAAGGAACAGTCGGCCTACACGGCGGAGGTGGAATATCCGCTTGCCTGACGCGGCGCCGGACGAGCTCGACGCGGTCGCCGCCGCCGCGCGCGCCTGCACTGTCTGCGCGGCGCACCTGCCGCTCGGGCCACGCCCCATTCTCCGTGTCAGCCGCACCGCGCGCGTCCTGATCGCAAGCCAGGCGCCCGGCACGCGCGTGCATCTGAGCGGAATTCCGTTCGACGACGCGTCCGGCGACCGGCTCCGCGCATGGCTCGCGATGCCGCCAGAGGTTTTCTACGACGCGGCGCGGATCGCGATCGTGCCGATGGGGATGTGTTACCCAGGGCGGCTACCAAACGGCGGCGACGCGCCGCCCCGGCCCGAATGCGCGCCGCTCTGGCGCGGCCGGATTCTGCCGCTGCTCACCGGGCTTCGGCTCACGCTCCTGGTCGGCACGTATTCGATCACGCACACGCTTGGGCGCGGCACGATGACCGAGCATGTGCGGAACTACGCCGACCACCTCGCGCGCGGCATCTTCCCGCTGCCGCATCCGTCCTGGCGCACCGGCGCGTGGGAGCGGCGCAATCCGTGGTTCACCGAGGAGGTGATCCCGGCTCTCCGCCGCGCCGTCGCGGAGGCGCTTGACGGTGCGCCGGTCAGTCCACCGCCCGGTTGATCGCCTCGATCTCCTCGTCGCTCCAACCGAAATGGTGCGCGATCTCGTGGATCAGAACATGCCGCACGAGGTCCGGCAGCGACATCTCCTCCTCGATCCACTCGAGCAGGATCGCCTGCCGGTAGAGCATGATCCGGTCCGGCGTCTCCCTCACGTCCGCGACCCCGCGCGACGTCAGCGGGACGCCGCGATAGAGACCGGACAGATCCCACGGGCTTTCAATCCCAAGATCGGCGAGCGTCGCATCGTCAGCCAGCTCTTCCACGGTGATCCCGACCGGGCGGACATGCCGCATCAGCTCCTCGGGGATCTCATCAAGCGCCGCCTCGGCCATCTGGACGAGGTCGGCAATTGAGGGTGGCTTGTCGAATTGGGTGCTCACGCCGACAATCGGCCCGCGTTCCCGGACCCACGTCAAGCGGTGAAGTCATAGGAGAGAGCGATGCCCATCAGCCGATTGGACGACATAGCGCGCGCTTCCCTCGGCACGACGCTGCCGGACTGGAAATTGGTCAACGGGCGCGACGCGCTCGAGCGGCGATTCGTCTTCGACAATTTCGTCAGCGCCTGGGGCTTTATGAGCCGGGTCGCGCTGCTCGCGGAAAAGCACGACCACCATCCGGAATGGTCGAACGTGTACAACCGGGTCCATGTCGTGCTGACGACGCATGACGCGAGCGGCCTGTCGGAGCGGGACGTGACGCTCGCAAAGGCGATCGATAAGGTCGCTGTCGGCCAAAAATGAACGAGATCGGCTTTCCCGCGCGGACGGCCCTGATCCGGCGCGCGGTCGCGCGGCTCTGCGGCGATCTTTGCTGGTCGGCGCTGCATGAGGTGCGGCTGCCGAACGGGCGGCGGGCGGACCTGTTGGCGCTCCGCCCCGATGGTGGTTTCGTTTGCATCGAGATCAAGTCGGGCGAGCGTGACTATCTGACCGACGGCAAGTGGCCGGACTATCATGACTTCGCCGACGCGCTCTATTTCGCGGTCGACGCCGATTTTCCGGTCGCACTCCTGCCCGAGCATGTCGGCCTGATCGTCGCGGCGGAAGACGGCGCTGAGGTGCTGCGCGACGCG
>CAYSTX010000031.1:0-22807 GCA_964434035.1 uncultured Acetobacteraceae bacterium | reverse complement strand
GTGCACTGGGCCGGGCGCTGAACATCCAAACGAGGAGACTGACCCGATGACCATGATCACCACACGGCGCGACGCATTCAGGCTCGGGGCCTCCGGCGCGCTCGCGCTCGCGGGCGCCCGGTCGGCGCGCGCCGCCGTACCCGGGGCCGTCAATGTCGGATTCTTCACCGAAACCAAGCCGACGATGATCGCCAAGGGGCTCGGCTGGTTCGATGACGGCGTGAAGAGCAAGATCGCGTGGACCGAGTTCGGCAGCGGCGCCGAGATCAACACGGCAATCACTGCCGGCAGCTGCGATTTCGGCCTCGCGACCGGCTCGGTAGCGACTGCCGCAGCGATCGCGCAAGGTTTGCCGCTGACGCTGATCGGCATGGTCGACAACATTGGCCCTGCGGAGGAAATGGTCGTCCGCACGAGCGCCAATCTCAAGAAGCCCGCCGACTTCAAGGGCCATAAGCTTGCGACGCCGTTTGGCTCGACCAGCCATTTCCGGATGCTCGGCTTCCTCAAGACGAACGGGCTGACACAGGCCGACGTGACGCTGCTCGACATGAAGCCGGCGGCGATCGTCGCCGCATGGTCGAAGGGTGAGATCGACGGCGCGTATGTCTGGTCGCCCGCGAAAAGCAAGCTGCTCGCGGATGGCGGGGCGATCTATTCGACGTGGGAGCCGCTGTCGAAAGCGGGTTACGTCATCGCCGATCTCATTGTCGTGCGGAATGGTTTCGCGAAAGACTATCCGGACGCGGTGGTCGGCTTCCTCGCCGCCTACGGCCGCGCGCTCGACATGTACAAGCAGAAGCCACAGGAGGCCGCCGACATCGTCGCAAAGCAGGCGGGCGTCACGCCGGACGTCGCCGCGCGCGACATGAAGGAATATGATTTCGTGCCGCTGAGCGAACAGGCGACGCCGCGCTGGCTCGGCACCAAGGCAACGCCGGGCGCCTTCGCGAAGACGCTGCACAGCACGGCCGAATTCCTGGTCGCGCAACGCTCGATCAAGAAGACGCCGGGGCTTGAGGCGTTCGAGGCGGCGACCGACACGTCGTACCTGCAGAAGGCGGTGGCCTGATCGCGATGGACGGAAGCGCCGTCGCATCGTCCTTCGTCCGTTTCGACGGCGTCTCCGTCCGCTATGGGGAGGGCGCCTCGGCCGTGCATGCGGTCGAGGCGGCCGATCTCGCTTTCGCTCAGGGTGATTTCGTTTGCATCGTCGGGCCGTCCGGCTGCGGCAAGACGACTCTCATGCAGACGCTCGCCGGGTTTCTGGCACCGACCGCCGGCACCGTCAGCCTCGATGGCCGCGCGGTCGATGGGCCGGGGCCGGAGCGGGGCGTCGTGTTTCAGCAGCCGGCGCTTTTTCCGTGGATGACGGTCGCGGGCAACGCCGGCTTCGGGCCGCGCCTCGCCGGCCGCCCGGCACCGGAGCGGGTGGAGCAATGGCTCCGCGTCGTCGGTTTGTGGGATTTCCGCGACCGTTATCCGTACGAACTATCCGGCGGCATGCAGCAGCGCCTCGCGATCGCGCGCGCGCTCTGCAATGAGCCGAAGGTGCTGCTGATGGACGAGCCGTTCGGCGCGCTCGACGCGCTGACGCGGGAGCGAATGCAGGAGGAACTACACGCCGTCTGGCGCCGCACCGGCATGACCGTCGTCTTCATCACGCACAGCGTCGAGGAAGCGGTCTATCTCGGCACCGAGGTCGTGGTGATGTCGCCGCGCCCCGGACGCATCATCGCGCGCATCCCCGCACCGTTCGCGCGCGGCATGGCGGACCGCGATATCCGTTCCGTCAAGAGCGACCCGGACTTCGTGGCGCTCAAGGAACACGTGCTGTCGCTGATCTGGCAGATGGCGCACGACTGACGCGCCGCCGGCCGAAGCGCGCCCGCTTAGGACTGCGGCGGCTGCGGCTGTGGTATCGGCTCGCCCGGCCCCGGCATCTCCTTCGGGATCGGCGGTACCTCATAGGGCGGCGGCCCGGTGTCGGGCGGCGGCTCGGGGTTCGGAGGGTCGGACATGGCTTCGGTTCCCTGTGAGACGAAGTCGCGCGCGGTTGACAGCGGCGGCGCGCCTCGTGACGGTGATGACATAACGATGAGCGGCCGCCGGTCGTTGCCGCGGCCGCGATCAAAATTTCCCACGGGGGACCGCGCATGGCCGCCTATGTCGTCGCTCACCTGAATATCCACGATCCGGACGCCTTCGCCCGGTATCGCGAGGCCGTTGCCCCGGCGATCGCCCGCGCCGGTGGGCGCTATCTCGTTCGCGGCAGCGAGCCGCACATGCTGGACGGCGAAAAGTTCGGCCGCCTCGTCATCATCGAGTTCCCGTCGATGGAGGTGGCTCGCGGGTTCTTCGAGGGTCCGGAATACGCGCCGCTCCGCGCGATCCGCCTGTCGGGCGCGACGGCCAGCGTCGGGATCTTCCCCGGATATGAGGCCGCCCCGGCCGGCTGAGACGCGCGATGACTGGCGAAGTTGACACGGTCTCGCGCGCGCGGATCGCCGCGACCGAGGCGCTGATCCGCCCCTATGTCCGCTGGACACCCATCATCCGGACGAATGGCGCCGAGTTCGGACTCGCTTCAGTCGGTTCGCTCGTCTTCAAGCTCGAACACATGCAGCATTCCGGCTCGTTCAAGGCGCGGGGCGCGTTCGCGAACCTGTTGCTGCGCACGGCGCCACCATCGGGGGTCGCCGCCGCCTCGGGCGGCAACCATGGCGCGGCGGTCGCCTATGCGGCGCAACGGCTCGGCGTGAAGGCGACGATCTTCGTCCCGACCATCACGTCGCCGGCCAAGGCCGACCGCATCCGCCAATACGGGGCGAAGCTGGTGATGGCGGGCGAACGCTACGCCGACGCGCTGGCGGCGTGCGACACGTTCATTGCCGAAACCGGCGCGCTCGACGTGCACGCGTTCGACCTACCGGAGACGCTGCTCGGGCAGGGCACGGTCGGGTTCGAGTTGGAGGAGGACGCGCCGACGATCGATACGCTGCTCGTCGCGGTCGGCGGCGGTGGGCTGATCGGCGGCATCGCCGCCTGGTACGCCAGCCGCATCCGCATCGTCGCGGTCGAGCCGGAGGCGGCGCCCACCCTGCACGCGGCGATGGCGGCCGGACGGCCGGTCGACGCGCCGGCCGGTGGTATCGCCGCCGACAGTCTGGCGCCGCGCGCGGTCGGGCAGCTCATGTTCCCGCTCGCGCGCGACTACGTCGACAGCGTTGTTCTGGTCGGGGACGACGACATCAGGCAGGCGCAAAAATCGCTCTGGTCCGGTCTGCGCGTCGTTGCCGAGCCGGGCGGGGCCGCGGCATTCGCGGCGCTGCTGTCCGGCGCGTATCGGCCCGCGCCGGACGAGCGTGTCGCCGTGCTGATCTGCGGCGGCAATACGGACGCCGTGCGCTTTGCCGGCTAATTGCCGGCGACCAGCCGTAGCGAAGCGCGCCGCGGCTGCACACGGCGACTGTAGACATCGAGGTAATCCTCGGCCATCCGCCGTGCCGTGAAGCGCGCGTCGAACGTCGCCCGCACTTCGCCGCGCGACAGCGTGTCGATGCGCTTCACCGCCGCCACTGCCTCTTTCTCATTGTTGACGATGAAACCGCTTACGCCATGGTCGATCACTTCCGGCACCGATCCGTGGCCGTACGCGATAACTGGCGTGCCGCACGCCATTGCCTCGATCATCACGAGACCGAACGGTTCCGGCCAGTCGATCGGCATCAACAGCGCGTGCGCGCCCGACAGGAACTCGGCCTTCTCGTGGTCCGCGATCTCACCGATCAACTGCGCGTCAGGGCCGAGCATCGGTTTGATCTCGGATTCGAAATATGCCGCATCCGCGCGATCGACCTTGGCGGCGAGCTTAAGCGGAATACCAGCCGCGCGCGCAATGCGGATCGCGCGATCGGGGCGCTTTTCCGGGCAGATGCGGCCGAGGAACGCAAGATAGGATTGCCGCACCGGAAGCGGCCGCAGCAGACGGTCCGGCAAGCCGTGATGGACGGTCGCGACGAAGTCTGCTTCCGGCAACGGGACGCGCTGGTTGTCGGAGATCGACACTACCGGCACCGACGGGAAACGCTCGAAAATGGGCCGCAGCTCGGGCAGATCCAGCCTTCCGTGCAGCGTCGTCACGAACGGCGTCGGCTGCCGGTGAAACAGCGAGAACGGCCAGTAATCCAGGTGGAAATGCAGGATGTCGAACTCATACGCGCGGTCGCGCACGATTTCCATCTGCAGCATCTGCGGGGCGATGGGGTCGCGGATCGTCGGATCAAGCCGCAAGGCCTGTGGCCAGCAAGGAACAAGCTCCGCCGACGTCACGCTGTCGCCGCTCGCGAACAACGTCACCTCATGGCCGAGACTGACCAATTCCTCCGTCAGGAACGAGACGACACGTTCGGTGCCACCATAGAGCTTCGGCGGAACGGCTTCATGCAGCGGGGCGATCTGGGCGATGCGCATCATGGAAACCTTTCAAACAGAGCTGTGATGGCAAACACCGGGATCTGGGCAAAAACACGGCATCGTCGCCCAGTTTCCGTCGCAGTCGTGGTGTTGATTGCACCATACCGACTGACGAAGGGCTTCACCGCATGTCGCATTCTTCCGAAACACCATTCCGCACCGTACTGCGCGCCATCCGCCGTCACGCGCTTGGTCACGCGATCGTGCTTGTCTCCGTCGTGCTGGCGGTTGGCTGCGCGATCGGTTCGCAGTACGCCGTTAAGCATCTAGTCGACGTGCTGTCGGCCGGCCGCGCTGCTGTGACCGATGCGGCGCTGCTCGGCGCGTTCGCACTGCTCGCCGGGTTGATCGCTGCCGACAATCTGCTGTGGCGGGTTGGCGGGTGGACGGCGTCGCGTGTATTCGTCGCTGTCACTGGCGATCTACGGCGCGACCTCTTCGCGCACCTGACCGGCCACGCGCCGTCCTACTTCGCCGAACGCTCGCCCGGCACGCTCGCCGGCCGCATCACCGCGACGGGCAACGCCGTATACACGGTGCTGAGCACGCTCTCCTGGAACGTCCTGCCGCCGATGGCCGCCGTGCTCGGCGCGATCATGGTGCTCGGGTCGGTCAATCTCGGCATGGCGTCGGCGCTGATCGTGCTCGCGAGCGCGCTCTCGCTGGTGCTCATCTGGCTCGCCCGGCGCGGCCGGCCGCTGCATCAGAAATATGCCGAGGAAGCCGCCGCCGTTGATGGCGAGCTGGTCGACGTGATCGGTAACATCGCCGTCGTGCGCGCGTTCGGCGCGACGATGCGCGAGCGGGACCGCTTCGCCGGCCGCGTGGAGCGCGAGATGGGCGCCCGGCGTCGCAGCCTGCGCTACATGGAAGGTTTGCGGCTCTTTCACGCCGTGACGACCGCCGCGCTCTCGGCCGGGCTGCTCGGCTGGGGCCTGCTGCTGTGGCGGCGCGGTGAGATCAGCACCGGTGACGTCGTGCTGATCACGACGATGGGCTTCACCATCCTGCACGGCACGCGCGATCTCGCGGTGGCGCTCGTTGATTGCACCCAGCATGTCGCGCGCATGACCGAGGCGCTGCGGACCCTGCTCGTGCCGCACGAGATGCCGGACCACCCGAACGCCCGCAAGCTCGGCTCGGCCGCGGCGCCGGCGCGCGTGCCGCCCGGTGAGGTCGTGTTCGACGACGTCTGCTTCGCCTATCCCGTGGAGGTCAAGGGCAAGCGGCAGCCGGTGCTCGACCATTTCACGCTCCGCGTCGCCCCCGGTGAGCGGGTTGGGCTGGTTGGCCGCTCGGGCTCGGGCAAGTCGACCGCGCTTGCGCTCTTGCAGCGGATGCGGGCGGTATCGTCCGGCACGATCCTGATCGACGGCCAGCCGATCATGGCGCTGACGGATGACAGCCTGCGTGGGGCGATTTCGGTCGTGCCGCAGGACGTCATGCTGTTCCACCGCTCGGTTGCGGAGAACATCCGCTACGGAAAGCCGGAGGCGACGGACGAGGAGGTGCGGATCGCGGCCGAGGCGGCGGGCTGTGACTTCATCGACAGCATGCCGGACGGAATGGCGACGATGGTCGGCGACCGTGGCGTGCGGCTGTCGGGCGGACAGCGCCAGCGGCTCGCAATCGCCCGCGCCTTCCTCCGCGACGCGCCGATCCTGCTGCTCGACGAGGCGACGTCCGCGCTCGACAGCGAGAGCGAGCAGGCGGTGCAGCAGGCGCTGAGCCGGCTGATGACCGGGCGGACCGTGATCGCCATCGCCCACCGGCTGTCCACGCTTCGCGACTTCGACCGGATCGTGGTCATGGATGGCGGCCGAATCCTGCAGGATGGCGCCCCCGCGGCACTGGAGCGGACCCCCGGTCCGTTCCGCGACCTGCTGGCCCGCCAGGCGTTCCAGGTGCGGGAGCTGGCCGACGCCACGGGCGGCTGACCGCGCCGCGCCGGTCTGCTAGGTGACCTGCCGGTAGCGGCAGGCAGGGCGGGTCGGCGTGGAGCGGGTTGAGCGGATCGCCGCGTGCAGTATCGGCGTTGGATGCGCGGTGCTGTTGGTCAAAGCCGCCGCTTGGTGGCTGACTGACAGCGCCGCGCTCTTTTCCGACGCGCTGGAAAGCACGGTCAACGTCGCGGCGGCCCTCGTTTCGTTCGGCGCGATCCGCTTCGCGACGAGGCCGGCCGATGAAAATCACCCGTACGGCCACGACAAGGCGGAGTTCTTCGCCGCCGTTGTCGAAGGCGTGCTGGTCGTCGTCGCCGCACTCGTAATCCTGCAACACGCGTATGACACTTGGCGCAATCCGCGGCCGATCCTGGAGCCGGCGCTCGGCATCGGGCTGAACGCGGTCGCGACCGTTCTCAATGGCGTCTGGGCGGCCGTCCTGATGCGGGCCGGGCGCGTCGGCCGGTCGCCGGCTATGATCGCCGATGCTCGGCATCTCAGGGCGGACGTCGCGACCTCGATCGGCGTCACGGCAGGCGTGGCGCTCGCGGTGGTGAGCGGGATCGGCGTGCTCGACCCGATCCTTGCGGCGGTCACGGCGGGGCATGTGCTGTGGTCGGGTATGGGAATGATCCGCGAGAGCGTCGGCGGCCTGATGGACGCGGCACCCGCACCGCTGATCGTCTCGCGCATCAAAGCGCTGGTGTCCGAACACGCCGAGGGCGCGATTGAGGCGCATGATCTCCGCACCCGCAGCACCGGGCGGCTGACGTTCCTCGAGTTCCATCTGGTCGTGCCGGGCGGCATGTCGGTCGCCGAGGCGCATGACATCTGCGACCGCGTCGAGGCTGCGCTGAAGGCCGAAATGCCGGGGCTGATCATTACGATCCATGTCGAGCCGGAGGGCAAAGCGAAGCATCACGGCGTGCTCGTCCTGTGAGAAGGGCGGCGGTGCTGGTTTGCCTCATCGTCCTCGGCCGGGCCCTGTTTCCGGCCCTGGCCGATGAGCCGCCGCGCCGCGTCGTCTCGCTCAATCTTTGCGCGGACCAGTTGCTGGTCCACCTCGCGCCCAGCCGCATCGCCGCCCTCTCGCCGCTCGCGCGCGATCCGGCGATCAGCGCGGTCGCGGCGGAGGCGGCGCGGTTCCCGACCGTGCGGGCGTCGGCCGAGGCGGTGCTGCGGCTCAGGCCAGATTTGGTGCTTGGCGGGCCTTTCGGCGCGGAGCGAGCGCTGGCGGCGCTGCGGGCGCGGGGCGTCCCGGTAATGATCATCGGCTTTCCGGCCGATTTTGCCGGGATACGGGCGGAATTGCGTTGGGCGGGCGCGCGCCTCGGCGCCACTCCGGCGGCCGAAGCCGAAATAAGCGCGATTGGCCGCACGCTTGCCGCAATCCCGCCGGCGCCAACCGGCCCACGCCCGACCGCGCTCATATGGGAGCCGCGGGGCTATACGGCCGGGCCGTACGGGATTGCGGACGCCGTTCTGCGCGCCGCCGGGTTCGCGAACGTCGGCGACGGGAGGCGCTGGGGGATTGAGCGGCTGCTCGCCCACAAGCCGGACCTGCTGGTGCTGCCGGACGAACCGACGTCTCCGTCGCTCGCGACCGACCTGCTCGATAATCCCGCGCTCTCCGGCATACGGCGCGTTCGGGTCCCGGCTTCGTGGATGACCTGCGCCGGGCCGGATACGGCGCGGGCGGTCGCGCTGATCGCCGCCGCGCGATGAGCGGACCTCCGATGCGGCCGGCGCGGGCGACGCTCTGGCTCGCGGTGCTGGTTGCCGTCCTGATGGTTGCGTCCGCGCTGATCGGCGATGCCGGGCCGGGGCTGCCGGCGGATCTCGGCATTCTCTGGCAGATCCGGCTGCCGCGCGTGCTGCTCGCCGCTCTGGTCGGCGCGGCGCTTGGCGGGTCGGGAGCGGCGCTCCAAGGGGCGTTGCGGAACCCGCTCGCCGATAGCGGTCTCCTCGGCGTCGGCGGGCTCGCTGCTCTTGGCGCGGTCATCGCTTATTATTGGGGTCTCGCACGGCTGTTTCCGCCGGCGTTGCCGCTCGGCGGGTTGCTCGGCGCGGGGATCGGCTGCGCGCTGTTGCTCGTCGCGGCGGGGCGGGCGGCGTCGGGGCCATCGCTGATCCTGGCCGGCGTCGGGCTGTCGGCGATCGCGGCGGCGCTGCTGGCGGTCGCGCTGACGCTCGCACCGAACCCGTTCGCGCTCGCCGAAATTACCCGATGGTTGATGGGCGGCGTCGAGGATCGGACGCCGCTCGACGTGTTGCTGGCCGTAGTGCCCATTGCCGCGGGGTGCGCGGTGCTGCTCGGGCTCGGGCGTGGCCTCGACGCGCTCAGCTTGGGCGAGGACGCGGCGGCGAGCCTCGGCGTGCCGGTCGCCGCCACCCTGCGGCTTGCCGCCATCGGCACAGCACTCGCGGTCGGCGCGGCGTCCGCTGTCGCGGGCGGCATCGGCTTTGTCGGCCTGATCGTTCCGCATCTTCTGCGCCCGCTGGTCGGGCAGCGCCCGTCCGGCTTGCTGGCGCCGTCGCTGTGCGCGGGCGCGGCGTTGCTGCTCGTGGCCGACATTGTTGCCAAGGTCGCCCCGCTCGTGCTCCCGCTAGGGAACGCGCCGCCCCTCGGGGTGCTGACGGCGCTGCTCGGGGCACCGTTTCTTATCGCGATCGCGCGCAAGGTGGCGCCGTGACGAAGACCCTCATTGACTACCGCCGCGACCGCGTGCGTGCCGGAGATGGCACGGTCGTGCTGCGCGATGTCGCGTTCGCCGTCGCTTCGGGCGAGCTGGTGGCGCTGGTCGGGCCGAACGGGGCGGGCAAGACGACGCTGCTCCGCGCGCTCGCCGGCCTCGGGCCGGACGGAGTAAGGCCAGCGCCCGATCCGCGCCGGGTCGCCTACGTGCCGCAAGGCGCGCGCTCGGCCTGGGGCCTAACGGTCGCCGAGATCGTCGCTCTCGGACGCATTCCGCACCGTGATAGCGCGATCGTGCCCGTGGCGACGGCGATGGAAGCGTGCGGCATCGCGCACCTCGCGTCGCGGCGAGTCGACCGCGTTTCGGGCGGGGAGGCGCGGCGGGCGATGCTGGCGCGCGCGCTCGCGACCGAGCCGGACGTGCTGCTGCTCGACGAACCGACCGCCGACCTCGACCCCGCCGCCGCGCACGCAATGGTCGCACTCCTGCGGCGCGTCGCGGACGAGGGGCGGGCGGTCGTCGCCGTGCTGCACGCGATCGATCTCGCGCTGCGCTACGCGCACCGGGTCGTCGTGTTATCGGGCGGTGGCGTCGCGGCGGACCTGCCGGCTTCCGACGCGCTGCCGGCGGCGGCGGCCGCGTTTGGCCTGCCGTTCGGACTGGACCCGTCGCCCCGCCTGTTGCCTCCGCCCGCCTGATGCGGCGGCGGATCCGGTCCTCGGTCGTCGCGTCGGCGGCGCTGCACACGCTCGTGCTCTTGCTTCTGCTACTCGGGCTGCATCCAGCGCACCTGCCGGACAGCGCCGACGCGCCGCGGACGATCGAGGTGATCTATCGGGCACCCGGCCGTCCGATGCCGTCCGTCAGACCCTCGGCACCGCCGGCGCCGAAACCGTCACCGGTCGCACCCCCGACGCCGCCACCGCCCCCAAAAGCGGCCGCCGCACCCAACCCGGCGCCCGCAACTCCCGCGCCGCGAGCGACGGCCGCCGCCCCCGCGATCCGCCTAGGCAGCGACGAACCAGAGGGTGCAACGGACGAGATCGCGGGAGACATCCCGCTCAGCCCCGATCCTTCCTCCCCAAACCGCCCGCCGCGCTACCCGGCCGACGCCGCCCGCGACGGGCTATCGGGCACGGTGATCCTGAGCCTCGTCGTCGATGATGCGGGCCGGGTCAGCACGGTCGGCGTAGCCCGGACGTCCGGCGTCTTCTCGCTCGACCGGGCCGCAGTGCTCGCCGCGCGGTCCTGGCGGTTCGCGCCCCGGCCGCCCGGCGCGAGCGCCGCCGCCGCTTCCGCGCCGACCCTGATCCGCATACGGTTCGTGCTGACAGATCCGGAGGGACGCTGAGCCATGGTGCGCATCGATCGCGTGGTCACGCGGGGCGGCGATGGTGGGGAGACGTCGCTCGGCGACGGCGCGCGGGTCCGCAAGGACGCGATCCGGGTTGAGGCGTTTGGCACGGTCGACGAGGCGAACGCCGTCATCGGGATGCTGCGCACGCTGCTCCCGCCCAACGGCGCGCACGATTCGATGCTGGCGCGGATCCAAAATGACCTGTTCGACATCGGCGCTGACCTCTGCGTGCCGGGCGAGGCGGGTGATCGGCTGCGGATGACCGATGCGCCCTCGATCCGGCTGGAGACGGAGATCGCGGAGATGAACGCGACGCTGCCGAAGCTGACGAGCTTCGTGCTGCCCGGCGGCACACCGGCGGCGGCGCACGCGCACCTCGCCCGCACCATCGTCCGCCGGGCCGAACGTCGTTGCGTACAGTTGGCGGCGGAGGAAGCGGTCAATTCGGCCCTGATACGGTATCTCAACCGCCTGTCCGACCACCTCTTCGTGTTGTCGCGCGCATTGAACGCGGGCGGCGACGTGCTCTGGGTCCCGGGCGCGAACCGCTAGAGGCTGAACAGCCGCGTCAGCACCCGCATCAGATCGCTCGGCGCATACGGCTTGTGTAACAAGACCTCGCGCGGGCCGAGCGGCGCGGCGCGACGCAGCGCATCCGGTCGGCCTGACATGTAGATGATCGGCGCTGCCGGATGACGCTCCCGATAATGCGCCGCGACCGCGACGCCGTCCCGTTGGCCTGGCATGTGAATATCCGTCAACAGCGCGTCGTAGCCGTTCGATCCATCGATCAGTTCGGCGGCGACATCGCCGTTCTCGGCCTGCACGACCGTCAAGCCCTCGTCCTCGAGCGCTTCCGCCATAATCATGCGGATCAGCGGTTCGTCCTCGACCAGAAGGATGCGGCGCTTTTCCATCATGTGCAGACCGGCCCAGCTTTGGCCCGGCGACGACCGCGCGACTCGCGGCCGCAACCAAGCCTCTGTCGTTACCACATCGCGCCGCGTCGCAAACGTCACAGTTGCGGCACGTTCAATCAAAAATTGATGCGGATGCCGGCGAGAAACGATGCGCCGGGATATGCGTAGCCATTTACCGGCTCGTAATTCGAGTTCGCCAGGTTGCGGGGGGCAGCCGCGGGTTGGCCGGACGGTGTCCGTCCAGTGTCGCGCGTTCCCGTTTCAGCCCTTTCGGGCCACTGGCATCTGCGACTACCTAGCGGCGGATCGCGACGCTTGTCCAACGTCCGGGCGGCGTCGGCGATACTATCGGCAATCCCGCGATTGCAGGAGCGCCGCGTGCCGCTCCAGGCTTTCTCGCGGCCAGAAAAGCCTTCGGTCGTAGTATTCGGGAACGGCGGGAACGCCGGCGGGCAACTGCACCCAGGGCTGTTTCGTCGCGGTGAAGATATGGATATCGGGCGGCAAATCGCCCGCCCGATCGAGGGTGCCCACCCGCACGAACCGGATGGCATCGCCAGCCCCGGAATAGTGGCTCCAGACCGCGACGCGGCAGGTCGGGCACCGCGCGATCTTCTGTCCCTTGCCGCTCGCGGACGGCGTGAGCACAAGCTCCGGCGCGCCATGCAGCAGCGTCACGCGGTCCGTCTCGATCATGGCGTTCAGCACGAACGCGGAGCCTGTTTCGCGTTGGCACCACGTGCAGTGACAGCAATGCACGAAGAGCGGTTCCGTCTCGACCCGAAAGCGAATTTTCCGGCACGTGCAGCCGCCCTCCATGGGGAAACGTGCGTCCATGGTCTCCCTCCTTTGCTTTCCGTCCGACCGGTTGGGTTAGCCCGAAATGATGCCACTGTGTCCACGAGTTAACACATTGATTTGGCGAATGATGTCCCTTCGGGAGAAGGGACGAACCATGGTTGGGGCGGCGTGCGGTCATAATGGCGGCGGACCGGCCGCTGAAGTCGAGCGAGCTGGTGTCCGCGGTCAATCGCGTATCCGCGCTGCTCGGACAGGACACCAAGCGGAACCGGATCAAGCGGTTCAGGACGGACGGCACCAGGCAGGTGCGTTGGGCCTGGATAACAGACGGCTGAGATGCGAGGATAAGTGAGGTCTGTCGTGCGGGAC
Source organism: uncultured Acetobacteraceae bacterium (assembly GCA_964434035.1). Classification (GTDB taxonomy): domain Bacteria; phylum Pseudomonadota; class Alphaproteobacteria; order Acetobacterales; family Acetobacteraceae; genus CAYSTX01. Next base: position 10,245 of record CAYSTX010000031.1, on the reverse strand, counting down.
GCCCGCCATCACGCGGGATCGCGAACTACAGGACGGCCAACTAAGCCCCGCTTCGTCGGGGCTTTTTGGAGGGCATCATGCCACAGCAATCAGCCTTAACAGCCGATGAGCGGGCAGTAGACAACCTTTGGAACGAGCATCTGCGCGCAGAATTCGACGCGCACAGCGCGGATGAGGCGATCGCAACAATGGTCGCGGACCCGCTCGTCAATCAGGTGCCGGTGATGACCGGCGGCGATGGCAAGGAAGAACTGTACGAGTTTTACGCCAAATATTTCTTGCCTCAGATCCCGTCGGATATGGAGATGGTCCCGGTATCGCGGACCATCGGCCAAGGGAGGCTCGTCGATGAGATGGTCGCTCGGTTTACCCACACGATCCCAATGGATTGGATGCTGCCTGGCATCCCGCCGACCGGGAAGCGGGTCGAGGTAGCGCTGGTCGTTGTCGTGCAGTTTGACGGCGACAAGCTGGCGCACGAGCACGTGTATTGGGACCAAGCTTCAGTGTTGGTGCAGCTTGGGCTCTTGCCGCCAGAAGGTCTGCCGGTCGTAGGCGCGGAGGGCGCGCGATCAGTGCTCGATCGGAGCATCCGGCTGAATGAACTGATTCACCGCGCCAAGGCCCAAACGGTTTCACCCGGCTGAAGATCCGCGTTGCCAGCAAGCGGGTCGAGGCGGAGGAAGAAACTGTTCAGGTCGTGGTCTCCGGTCGCGCGCGCCGCGCGCCAGACGGCGAACTCGCCCCAATTGCGCAGCTCGACGACCTTGGCGGGAACCGCGCGTCCCGGCGCCGCCGAGACCGGCACAACGGCGCCGAGCGCAAGCGTGCCGAGCGCGTCCTCGCGTACCGTGAAGCCGAACCAGATGCCGTTGTCGGCGATCATGGTCAGAACCGGCGCCCCCGGTACCACCGCCTCGCCCGGCTCGGCGACGAGCGTCGCGATCGTGCCGGACGCGGGCGCGCGGAGCAGCATCTTCGCTGCGCGCGCCTCTATGACGTCGCGGGCCGCCTCGGCGGCGCTGACGGTCGCGTCCGCCAACGAACGCGCCTCCGGTGTCGGGCCGCGCTGCGCCTCCGCGTAACGCGCCTGCGCAACCAATATGTCCGCGGCACTCCGCGCCTCGGCCGCTTTTGCGATGTCGAGTTGCTGCTGCGACGCGAAGGAATGACCGGCGAGCGTGGCTTTCCGATGTAGCTCCAGCACATCCTGCGCGTGGACGGCCTGCGCCTTGCCGATCTCCTGCTCAAGCGCCTGCACCTGTTCGGCGCGCAGGCCGGCATAGACACGGTCGCGGTCGGAGCGTGATTTTTCGACCTGCGCGCGGGCCTCGTTGACGGCGGCGAACAGCTCGGGGCTCACAATCGACGCAACAAGCTGTCCGCGCTCGACCCTGTCTCCCGCAGCCACCAGGAAGCGCGAAACCCGCCCGCTCACCTCGGGTGCGATCAGGATTTCGGTCGTGCGCACCATGCCGGTCACGGGCGACGCGCTGGCGCCGTGCACGGGCCACGCGCGCCACGCGACGACGGCCGCGCCGGCCAGCACCGGTATCACGGCAAGCCATAGAAAGCGCTTACGCGGCCACTGCAACGCTTTGCTCCTTCCTGCCACGTCGCGCGAGGCCTGCCGCGATCGCGAAATAGATCAGCACGAGCGCCCAGAGTTGAAGGTACTCCGCCCGCACATCGGCGAGGCTCGCGCCCATCTGGTTGATACGAACGAAACCATCGATGGCGTTGACGCTCGGCAGGAACTCGCGCAGGTGCCGGAGATAGTCCGGCAGCGCCTCGGCCGGCCAGGAGACGCCGACGAGAAAGAATTGCGGCAGGCTGCTTGCGAGAGCCAGTAACACCGCCGTTTCGCGGTGGCGGAAAACGAGTCCCAGCGCCTGCCCCAGAAAGCTGGTGGCGAGAATGAACGGGACCGATAGCGCGGCGATCGCCCACGGGCTGCCGAGCGTCGAAAACCCATACACACGCGGCATGACGACGAAGTAGAGCAGCATCGACGGGATGTAGATGGTCCAGTGCGCAAGGCCCCGACCGAGAACCGCCGCCACGTCGACCCGACGGCTCGCGCGGCCACTTCGCTCGAACGCGGCGCCGCCGAGCGACGCGGCGCCCATCAGCAGCGTCTGATGCAGGATCAGCACGAACGCAGCAGGAACGACGTAGCTCGAATAGGACGAGGTTGGATTGAACAGCGGTACCTGGAAGAGCTCGGCGGGTTGCGCCAGGCGCTTTGCCGTCTGAACCGCCGCACCCTCCGCGCGCGCACCGTGCGTGAGCCGGTCTGTCGCGTATGCTTGCACGGCTTCGAGGATGCCCTGCAGTGATCGATTGTACAGGATGAAATAGGTAGAATCCGCGTAGATCGGCAGCCGGGCGGTCACACCCTTCAGCGCGTTTTTTTCGGTGTCCGGCGGTATGCCGACGATCGCGAAGGCGCGTCGCGCGAAGATTGCGTCTTCCGCGTCGCGGAAGGTCGCGGCGCGAAGGGCGACGCGGATGTTGTCGTGCGCGGAAAGTGCCTGGATGAGGCCACGGCTGAAATCCGTGTTGTCCTGATCGACGACAGCAATCGGGATCTCGCGGACGATCTGGCCGAGATACGGCTGCGGATAGAAAACCGCGTAAAGAGTCGGTGCCAGCACGAACAGGCTGAGCACGCCGCGGTCGCGCAGAACCCGCGCCCACTCCGCCGCGAATGCACCACCGATGCCTGGTCTCGTGGCCGTCTCCGGCGCTGCGTGGTCTTCGGGCGGCGCTAGCCCGCGGCGGACGACGGCACGGAAGCGCCACCACGCGAGCAGCGCGAGCACGGCGGTGATGCCGCACAGTGTCGCGAACGGTGTTCCGGTAAAGCCCGGCGCCGCGCCGCGCGTCGCCTGATCGAACAAGATCTGGATATACCAGCGCAACGGCAGCACCGCGCCCCAGGCGCGCGGAAACGTTTGCATCGCGATCACCGGAAATCCCACGCCCGCGTAGCCGAAAGCAGGGGAGACGATGATGCCGGTCAGGCTCAGACCAAGTGCCAGGTCGCGCGTGAGCAACTGCATCAGGCAGCCGATGAGTTGATACGCGACGATGAGAAGACTCGCTGATACCGCCGTCATGACGGCGTCGCCACGGAAGCTGACGCCAAGCCAGACGTCCAGAATGCCGACCATCAGCACGAACATCAGCATCAGCACGACGAAATACGGCAGCAGCTTGCCGACGAGCGCGGTCGCGACACTGTGGCCGGAGAGGTCCCACCAGGAAGCAAAGCTGCGTCTGCGAAACTCCGATCCCACCGCGAAACCGGCGGAAATCGCGATCACCACGTGCAGAACGGTCGGCAGCACCGCCCGCAGCAGGAACTGCGCATAGTTCAGCGCCGGGTTCGCCACCACGTACTCCTCGGCGACCAGCCCCGGTGCCGGTTCGGCGCGGTCGCCCTCCGCGCGCCCTACCACCGAGGCGGCGGCGTTTGCCGCCTGCAGTGCGCTGTTCAGGCTCTTCCCGGCGTTGCTGCCTGGCGTGAAATACTGGGTGTTCACAAACGAAACCACGCGCGGGCTTCGTCCGGCGGTTAGGTCCTTGCCGAAATCCGGCGGCAGATAGACCGCCGCAATCGCCTCACCCGAACGGATCGCGCGCGTCGCCGCACCGAGATCGCGCGCACGCACGGCGATCGTGATGCCTGGGGAGGCCGCGAGCGTTTGGATGAACTGCCTCGACGTGTGTGAGTTGTCCATGTCAACCGCAACCACATCGAGCCCGCGCACGACGGCCCGGCTGAAGGTGAGCCCGAGCACCAGGAACGCAATTACCGGAACACCGAACAGCAGGAAGCGCGCGACCGGATCGCGGACGATCCAACGCACCTCCCGCGTCGCGACCGCGACCAGACCGGGCCGCGGCGGCGTCACGGAAGCCGCCCGTTCCAGTCCGTGTAGACGCTCATGCCGGGCCGCAATCCCGCGACCGGCACCGCCGGATAGGCGCGAATCTCGAACGTGCGGAGGTCAAAGTCGCCGCTCGCGCGCGTCGCGCGCCAACCCGTATATTCCCCCTTCGCCCCGATCACGCGCACGACGAGTGGGACGATGCGGTTGCCGAGCGCGGGCACCCGCACGTCGAATCTGGACCCGGGCTTTAGATCGCGCAGCAGATCCTCGCGCAGGTCGAACTGCACCCACATGTCGCCGAGATCGACGAGCGTGATCAGCGGCACGCCGGGCAACACGACTTCGCCGTTCTCGACCGGAATGCGAAACACTTGGGAGTCCGCGGGCGCGGTCACGACCAGCTGGTCTACGAGCGACTTCTGCGTCTCAATGTCGGCCCTCGCGGTCTCGACCTTCGCCAGCGCGATGCCGAGATCCTCCCGCGTGAAACCGGACACGGCCTCCTCATACATGAAGCGCGACTGATCCAGCGTGCGCTCCGCGAGCGTCAGCGCGGCCGCATCCTTGTCGTATTGCGATTGCGGTGAGTCATGGGAGACGACGAGCTGCCGTGTCCGGTCGAACGTTTTCTGTGCCAGCGTCAGGTCGGCTTCGGCGCGCGCCACCTCGGCCTTGCGGGCGGCGATGGTTTCGGCGCGGAAACCGGCGCGCACGCGTGCGAGCTCGGCCTCCGCCACGCGGAGTGCTGCTTCGCTTTCGCGCTCCTTCGCCACAAGCTCGGGATTGTCGATCCGGATCAGCGGAGCCCCTTGCTTCACGTCCTGCGAGCGCGCGACCGCGATCTCGGCGATCCGGCCATCGACGCGCGCAGCCATGTCGAATGTGCGCGACTGCACCTCTCCCTGTATCACCAGTGGCTCGGTTCGGCTGAGATACCAGATCGCCAGCGCGATCATCCCGACGAACAGAAGGGCAACGACGATTGCAGCAGGGTTGAGCCGACGAGAGCGCGCTGACGCGGGCCGTTCTCCGAGCGATCCGCGCGTCACGTGGTCGGCCATCGCGAGACTCCATTGACGAGGCGCGCGCCTCAGAGACCATCGCGCGGGCGGGCGCCCGCCGACAGCCTCCTCTCCGGCGCTCGCCTCTGCAATGGCTCTGCCGCCGCGGTTCGCGAGCGGCGGTGCGGCTAGGCCTGTAAGCTTTCCAAATAGCTGTCGAGCTTCGCGAATGTCCCCGCAAAACCCTGCTCCATACCCTGACGCGCGTTATCAAACGTCGTCCGGCCCGCGTCGTCCGAGTTATGGGGCTCCCAGGTAACCGTGAGCCGCGTCTGTCCTGGACCCGCATCTTCGAAAACGGTCGTCGCGAACATCTCCAGAGGCCAAGTGGCGGCCATCGGATGACGCGTCAGGCCACCCTCCTTGTCCGAGAAGGATTGGATGAAAACAATCTTTTCGTGGGGAACGATCTCGCGAAAGGTCTGCAAACCCCACATTTGAAGGCCGCCAGGACCTTCCAGCCCGTAGTGATACCGTCCGCCGACCCTGAAATCCAAGTCGGCGTGCACTGTTCGAAAGCCTTCCGGACTGAGCCATTGCGCCAAATGAGCAGGGTCCGTGTGGACCTCATAAACAAGTGATCGCGGTGCGTTCAGGACACGCGAAACGCTGAATGGAGCGACTGAATTCATGGTCTTCTCCTAGGTGGTATTGTCGGACGGCGGCTCACCGCCGCACGTCAGGAAGGCGTGTATCCCGGCTTCTTGTACACTTTGTCCCATTTGCCGATGATGTCCGGCTTGTAGACCTCCTCGACCCAGTCGTCCGGCGCAACATCCTCGATGCTGACTGAGACAGCGTCCTCGTCACATTTCGCGCTCGCCATGACAGCTTTGGTGATTTCATCGGCAATCTTGGATTTTTGCTGCTCGGATCGCCCGGGATAGAGCTTTACGATAACGTGCGGCATTGTTGCGGCCTCGATTCTTCGGTTGGTTGTCCGAGCCGTCAGCCCCGGTATTGCTCGTCGCTGACCTGTTCCATCCAGTTCACAGGCGAGCCGTTGAGCTTTTCCTGAACGGCGATGTGGCTCATTGCGGTTGTAGGTGCCGCCCCGTGCCAGTGCTTCTCCCCCGGCGGAAACCAGACCACGTCACCCGGCCGGATCTCCTCGATCGGTCCACCCTCGCGCTGAGCCCGGCCGCAGCCGGACGTGACGATCAGGGTCTGGCCGAGCGGATGCGTGTGCCAGGCCGTGCGCGCGCCCGGTTCAAACGTGACCAGCGCCATGGCAACCCGGGCCGGATCGGGCGGGCTGAATAGGGGATCGATCCGCACGGTCCCGGTGAAATACTCGGCCGGTCCGTTACCGGACGGCTGCGAACCGGCTCGCTTGATCTCCATCGCTTTTCTCCTCTTACGGAAGCCGCGTCACCGCCCGCGGAACCGCGGCGGCCGCTTCTCGGCAAATGCCGCCCGTCCCTCCGCATAATCCGCGCTGTCGAAACAAGCGGCGATGGCGCGCTCGATTGCGGCGGTATCGCGTTCGGACTCTTCGCACATCATCTCCGACACGGTCCGCTTCGAGGCCGCGATCGACAGCGGCGCATTGTCGGCGATCATGCGGGCGAGCGTCAGCACCCGGTCCGACAGCCGCGCGTCGGGCACCACCTCGTTGACCAGGCCCATCCGCGCCGCCTCGGTCGCGTCGATCCTGACGCCAGTGTAGAGCAGCATCCGCGCGTGCGCGGGACCGACGACGTCGATCAGGCGGCGAATGCTGTGCGGGCCATAGGCGATGCCGAGCCGGGCGGCCGGGATCGCGAAGCTGCTGTCCTGGGCCGCGATCCGGAGATCGGCCAGCAGCGCGAGGGAGAGGCCGCCGCCGATGCAGTAGCCGCGAATGCGGGCGATGATTGGCCGCTCGAACGCGGCGATGCGGTCGCGGACGGGGCGGGTGCGGCGCTCATACTCGGCCTGCGCCGCGGCCGTCGCGCGGACGTCGCCGAACTGGCTGATATCGGCGCCTGAGACGAAGGCGGTGTGGCCGGCGCCGGTCAGGATGACGACGCGGACCGAGGGGTCGGCCGCGAAATCGTCAATCACTTCTCCGAGGCCGTCCCACATCTCAAGCGACATGGCGTTGTGCTTGGCCGGCTGGTTGATCGTGATCAGACCGACGCCACGCTCTAGCGAAGCGAGAATCTTGCCGTCTGCCGCCCGCCGTTCGGCGGCCTCCACCGTTTCTTGCACCATTGTTCCCCACCCTTGTCGTCCAACGTGCAAGGCTAGAGCGGACGGCGAAGGGGCGGCAACGATGGACGATGCGGATTTGGCATTGGTGCTCGCGGTCGATGGCTCGGCGAGCGTCACGTATGAGGAATTCGGGCTCATTGCGGGCGGCATGGCGGCCGCGCTGCGCGACCCGGCGGTCACCGCCGGCCTCACCGCTGGGGTCAGACGGGGCAGCCTATTGTCGCTGCTGCTGTGGTCCGGGGTCGGGCAGCAGCGGGTGATGCTGCCCTGGACACGGGTGGCGACGGCCGACGACGTCCATGGTTTCGCGCAGGGCGTGCAGGACGTGCCGCGCGTCGTGCAGGCCGGCGAGACCGCGATCGGGGAGGCGCTGCTCGCCTGTATCACGCTGCTGTCGAACATGCCGGCGAACGCGACGCGGCAGGTGGTGGACGTGATCGGCGACGGCCGCTCGAACGACGGCGAGCCGCCGGGCCCCATCCGTGACCGCATGGCGTCGGCCGGCATCACGATCAACGGGTTATGCGTGCTCCACGAAGAGCCGGACCTGCTGCAGACCTACACGGCCGAGGTAATCGGCGGCCCGGACGCGTTCGCCCTGCCGTGCCCGGATTATCCGGCGTTCGCCGAGGCGATGCGGCGGAAGCTGGCGCGGGAGGTGGGCGCGCCGGTCGTGTGAACGCCGCCAGTCGGGCCAAAGTTAAGCGTTACGGCGGGCGTGATTAAAGCTCCGCATACACGTTTGAACTAGATCCGGCTGGTGTACTCGAGGAACAGGTTAAAGGCGGGGCCTTTGGGACCCCGCCTTTTCCACTACTGACCCCGATCAGCAGCGGACAGCAGACGCTGCTTCAACTGCGGATCGTTCTGCGCTGTGCGAAGGACTGTGGTATACTCCTGTACTGAAAGGCCGTGCGACTGAATCGCCTGCACGGCTTCGGCGTTGGCCTGCGCAGACAGAGTCCGTTTCTGGGCGGGCGGGGCCGTATCGATCATTCCCTGATATTTGTTCTGCATCTGGGCAATGTCATGCAGAGCGGCACCAGCTTTGCCAATCGTTGCATCCGGGATAGCGGCGGCCGAAGGAGCGGCAGACGGCGGCCGACTGGACTGCGCCAACGCAAGCGCGGGAGCGAGGGTGAGAGCGACGCCGGCGCCGAGGGTTATGATTTTCCGCATCTCAGAGCACCTCGCGTGCGGCTTCAATCAACCGGCGTTCCAGGTCCTCATCCCCCTTCGCGGCGCTTAACACCGTGTTGTAGTCCTGGACCGTGATTCCCTGCTCATCGATAGCCTGTTCGGCTGCCGCCCGGGCGCGATTGGCAAGAGCCTCGCGCGCGTCAGGGGTGATCGCTGTCTCGGCTTGCATGGCATATTCTTGCTCGATGCGGGCGACCCGGCCGCTGGCTGAAGCGACTTTGGTCACCAGGTCCTGTGGAATGGCGGCTGGATTGGTTTGAGGCGGTGCCATCTGTTTCTCCGTTCCTTGCTTCGGCCACGACCCCACTGGGGATCGCCTCAGGGCCAACGGAAGGAATCCCGGCGAGTTGCGGGGCCATACGCAGATTCCTCAGCGGAGCCTCGTCAGGTGTCGATAAGAAGGAAGAAATTCGCACGGAGAGGATCGCCGGTTATGCGACGGATGCGCGCTATGTCCAACCGGCGCGTCACCTTCACCGGTGAGGCGTCAGCCGGGTTTCCGCTGGCGGCGAATTAGCCAGCACGTGGACGGTACCTTCATCGACATCGTCGCCTGGGACTCCATGGTCAATGCGGAGGCAAGCGCGCTGCATCATGACCGAGATGAGCCATTCCGTCGTGCAATGATCGATCAGCGGACGGTGGATTGGCGGCTTGCGCCGGTCCTCCAGCAGATTGCCCGCGAGGCGTAGAAGCGAGAATGGCGGCCATGATGTCTCGGCAATCGGAGCATCCGAACGCCCTGGAAGGTCGATGTCAGCGGTCCGATGATCGATGGCCTTGACGTACCCCTCCCGATCACACGGGTGGGGCGTTCACGCCCGCAGCCCCGGCGGGATCGTAAGCCCCAGCCGCAACGGAATATCCCACGTCTCCCGCACCTGCCGCACCGGGCGGAAACCCGCCGCGATGTACGTCGGCAGCGCACGTGGATGATCGGCGGTGCAGGTGTTGACGGTGACGGCGCGGGCACCTGTCGCCCAGGCCGCGTCGACGGCCGCGCGCAGGAACGGCGCGCCCATGCCGCGGCCGATCACGTGCGGCATCAGGCCGAAATAGCTGAGGTTGACGACAAACCGGCCACGCGCATCGATCTCGAAGAAGCCGGCCGGCTCGCCACCCTCGTACAGCACCTCGATAAACACGTGCGGGTCGGCCAGCAGCGCCGCAAGTTCCGCGTCCGGCGCCACGCGCCGCAGCCACCAGAGATGCGCCGCGCCCACCGTGTCATACAGGTAGCGATAGAACGCGACCGACGGCTTGGTGACGCGGATCAGCGAGGTGGTCGGCGGCAACGGCGGCGCGCGGTGCGCCGGCGGCGCGTCCATGCGCAGGAATGTCACCGTCACCGCAACGCGGCTGACAGGCTCCATCGGCCGATCGTCCACCTCTGCGCGCATCAGTCGTCGAGGAAGCTCCGCAGCTTGCGGCTGCGGCTCGGGTGCTTGAGCTTGCGGAGCGCCTTCGCCTCGATCTGGCGGATACGCTCGCGGGTGACGTTGAACTGCTGACCGACCTCTTCGAGCGTGTGGTCGGTGTTCATGCCGATGCCGAACCGCATCCGCAGCACGCGCTCCTCACGCGGTGTCAGGCTCGACAGAACGCGCGTTGTCGCCTCGCGCAAATTGGCCTGGATCGCGGCGTCGAGCGGGATGACGGCCGCCTTGTCCTCGATGAAGTCGCCGAGATGGCTGTCTTCCTCGTCGCCAATTGGCGTCTCGAGGCTGATCGGCTCTTTGGCGATCTTCAGCACCTTCCGCACCTTCTCGAGCGGCATGCCGAGCTTTTCTGCAAGCTCTTCCGGCGCCGGCTCGCGGCCGATCTCGTGCAGCATCTGGCGCGACGTGCGCACCAGCTTGTTGATCGTCTCGATCATGTGCACCGGGATG
>CAYSTX010000030.1:0-22936 GCA_964434035.1 uncultured Acetobacteraceae bacterium | reverse complement strand
CGGGGTTCACTGATGCCGATCCTTGGGAAGCTGCCGAGGGAAAATCGGCGCATCCCGCCGTATCGGTCACGGCAAGCCAGTGCCCAGGTCTTCGTGCCCGCCGGGGTCACGCAGAGTCGCAAACCTGGACACGATGCGTCTGCAAGCTCGCCCCGCACGCCACTCTCGGCAACCTCGCGGATCTTCTTGGTGATCGCTGTTTCGGTCAGCTTCACGGGCGTCGCGATTCGTTGGGGCTTCAGTGGGCCTTTGTGGTCATGCCGGGATACCGTGAGACCCTCCGGGATGGTAGCGGCGGACGGATTTGAACCGCCGACCAAGGGATTATGATTCCCCTGCTCTACCGCTGAGCTACGCCGCCGTCCGGTGGAGAGGCCGGGCAGATAGCGCCGGGGCGGGCGTGCCGTCAACCGGCCGTGTAGTGGTGGACAGGCGCGCCCGGCTGACCAAAGTGGCCATGTTTAAACCTGCAATCGGAGATACGCCTCGATGTCCTACCGTTACGCGCTCGCTCTCGTCCTGGCCGTTGGCGGGGCCTCGGTCGCCCCGCCCGCGTTTGCGCAGATGTCCGGGTCGATGCCCATGCAGCCTGCGGCGCCGGGCAGCACGCCCAGCAGCAGCCCGGCCGACAAAGCGATGGCGGAGGGAATGGAGGCCATGAGCAAAGCCATGAGCAGCGTGCCGATGACGGGCGACGCCGACCACGATTTCGTCGCCATGATGATCCCGCATCATCAGGGCGCGATCGATATGGCCAAGGTCGAGCTGCAATACGGCAAGGACCCGGCGATGCGCCGTCTCGCGCGCGATATCGTCGCCGCGCAAGACCGCGAGATCGCGCTGATGAAGAACTGGCAGGCGAAGCACGCCGCGAAGCCTTAAGCGGGCGGCACTTCAGCCGCGTCGGCGATGCACAGGCACGCCGACGCTCGGCCCTGCCACACTTCGTGGCGCAGATTGCCGGCGATGTGCAACGGCGCTGACGGCGACAGCAGCGCCGTTGCCAGTGGCGTGTCGGCCGCGCGGAACAGCATCGCCTTCAGCCGCGCGCCGCCGCCCTCACCCTCCAGCATCGCGCGCACCGTCGTGCCCTCCTTGCCGACCCGGTCGGCGCGGACGACCCGGCCGCGAGTCAGCGCGAAGACCGGCTCCTCGTTGCCCGGCCCAAACGGCGCGAGGCGGGCGAGATGGGCCGCGAGGTCGAGGCCGGCGCCCGCGACCGTGACGGCGCCCTCGATCGCGAGATCGGCCGCACCTGGCAGCAGCACGGCCGGGGCGAGCCGGTCGTTCAGAAACTCGTGCAGCATCGGCAGACGCGCGGGGTCGAGCGAGAAGCCGGCCGCCATCGCGTGCCCGCCGCCGGTCATCAGCAACCCGGCCTGCCGCGCCGCGATCACGGCGGCGCCGAGGTCGAGCCCCGCCACCGACCGGCCCGACCCCTTGGCGACCCCATCCGCGATGCCGGCGACGAGTGCCGGCCGGTTGAAGCGTTCCTTGATCCGTCCGGCGACGATGCCGACGACGCCCTGGTGCCATGCGGGGCCGGAGATGAGCAGGCAGGCGTGGCCCTGCGACGCCTGCAGCGCCGCCGCCTCCATCGCCGCATCCAGCATCGCCGCCTCGACCGTGCGGCGCTCGCCGTTCACGGCGTCCAGCTGCGCGGCGATCATGCGCGCCTCGTCCTCGTCCTCGGTCAGCAGCAGGCGGAGCCCGAGGCCCGCCTCGCTCAGACGCCCGGCGGCGTTGATCCTTGGCCCGAGCGCGTAGCCGCAGGCGAACGCGTCCGGCTCGCCGCGCACGCCCGCGACGTCGAGCAGCGCCGTGACGCCCAGCCGCGCCCGCCGCGCCATCACGCGTAGCCCTTGCGTTACCAGCGCGCGGTTGAGCCCGACCAGCGGCATCACGTCGCAGACGGTCGCGAGTGCGACGAGGTCGAGGAGCGACAGCAAGTCCGGCTCCGTCCGCTGCGCGAAAAAATCCCGTCGCCGCAATGAGCGGACGGTGGCGACGGCGGTCAGGAACGCGACGCCGGCGGCGCAGAGGCCGTTGAGACGCGACGCGCAATCCAGCCGGTTCGGGTTGACGGTCGCCGCGATCGGCGGCGTCGGGCCTTCGGCTTTGTGGTGATCGAGCACGATTACGTCAGCGCGCCCGGCGACCGCCGACAACGGCTCGGCCGCCGCCGTGCCGCAATCAACGCAGACGATCAGGCTCGCGCCCCGTCCGACCAGCGCGCGCAATGCCGCGGCGTTCGGGCCGTAGCCCTCCGTCAGCCGGTCCGGGATGTGCGTGAACACGGTGACGCCGAGCGCGCGCAGGAGGCGCGTCATCAGTGCGGCCGAACAGGCACCGTCCACGTCGTAATCACCGAACACGGCAACCGTTTCGCCACGCACGACGGCGTCGGCGAGGCGCTCGGCGGCCGGGTCCATGTCGGCCATGCAGGACGGATCGGGCATTAGCGCGCGCAGCGTAGGTGCCAAAAAATCAGCTGCGTCATCCACGGTGATGCCGCGCCCGGCGAGGACGCGCCCGACCACCTCGGGCACATCCAGCCGCTGCGCGATGCCGAGGCCGACGCGGTCAGCAGCCGGCGCCCGCCAGACCCATCGGCGGCCCGAGAGACTGCGCGTAATGCCGAGCGCCGTCTCGACCGGCAGCGGACGAAACACGCTCACGCGCGGATCAGGACGGGGTCCAGGTCTTGGTATCGAAGTTGTGGTGGGCCTCGACGTAGCGGACGGTGCCGGACTTGCTCCGCATCACGACCGAATGCGTGATGGCGCCGTGGCCGAACCGGCGCACGCCACGCAGCATCGCGCCGCTAGTGACGCCGGTCGCCGCGAACATCACGTCGCCGCGCGCCATTTCGGCCACGTCATATTTGTGCGCGGGATCGGTGACGCCCATGCCTTGCGCCCGCTCACGCTGCTTGTCATCTTCGAACAGCAGCCGGCCCTGCATCTGCCCACCAGTGCAGCGCAGCGCCGCGGCGGCCAGCACGCCTTCAGGCGCGCCGCCCGAGCCCATGTAGATGTCGACACCACTCTCCGGCATCGTCGTCGCGATCACGCCGGCAACGTCGCCGTCGCCGATCAGCATGATGCGTGCACCCGCCTCGCGGCAGCGGGCGATCAGTTCGGCGTGGCGCTCGCGTTCCAGAATGCAGACAACGAGGTCGCTCACGTCGCGCTCTTTGGCGCGTGCGAGGTTGCGGAGGTTTTCGGCGGGCGGCGCATCGAGATCGACGACACCCGGCGGCAATCCACCGCCGACCGCGATCTTGTCCATGTAGATATCGGGCGCGTGCAGGAAGCAGCCGGCCTCCGCCAGCGCGACGACCGCGAGCGCGTTCGGTCCGCCCTTCGCGGTGATCGTCGTGCCCTCGAGCGGATCGACGGCGATATCCATGCGCGGGCCGCCGTGTCCGACCTTCTCGCCGATGAACAGCATCGGCGCCTCGTCCATCTCGCCCTCGCCAATCACGACGGTGCCGTCGATCGCGACGAAGTCGAATGCGCGGCGCATCGCCTCGACCGCGGCGCCATCGGCCTCGTTCTTCTTGCCGCGGCCCATCCAGCGGGACGCCGCGAGGCCTGCCGCCTCGGTCACGCGCACCAGTTCGAGGGCTAGGTTGCGGTCGGTCAGTTCGCCGAGCCGTCGGCGGTCGGACGCATCGCTCATGTGAGGGGCTCCTTGGTCCTGGGACGGATCAGCCTGGCTCGATACGGATCATCGCCGGACGCTCCAGAACGGTATGAATCGCGGCGATTCGGTCAAGCGAATCACGCATCGCACTCTCGTTCGTTTCATGCGTGACCAGGACGACGGGCACGGCACTGTCGTCGCCATCACTGCGGCCGCGCTGAATCATCGACTGCAGCGAGACGTCGTGATCGCGCAGGGCAGCAGCGACGTCCGCGATCACGCCCGGCCGGTCGCGCACCATCAGCCGCAGATAATACGCGCCGTGGTGCGCCGTCATCGGCACCGACGGCGCGTCCGACAGCGAACCATACGCGGCGCCCCAGACCGGCGTCGCACGACCGCGCGCGACGTCGATCAAGTCGGCGACCACTGCCGACGCGGTCGGCCCACCGCCAGCGCCGCGTCCCTCCAACATGACGCGGCCGACGAAATCGCCATCGGCGATCACCGCGTTGAACACGCCGTCAACGCGCGCGATCGGCGCGCCGGCGGGCACGAGGCAGGGATGCACGCGCGCCGCTATGCCGTCATCGGAGCAGCGCGCGAGGCCGAGCAGCTTGATGCGATAGCCAAGCTCGGTCGCAAACGCGATGTCGAGCGCGGTAATCGCGCGGATGCCCTCCACATGCACGGCATCAAACGCGACCGGCCGTCCGAATGCGAGGGCTGCGAGGATCGCCAGTTTGTGCGCGGCATCAATACCGTCGATGTCGAAGCTCGGATCGGCCTCCGCATAGCCATGCGCCTGCGCCTCGGCGAGCACGTCGGCGAAGTCCCGCCCCTGCTCGCGCATCACCGTCAGGATGTAGTTGCAGGTGCCGTTCAAAATGCCTGCGACGGCGCTAAGGCGGTTACCGGCGAGTCCTTCGCGCAGCGCCTTGATGACCGGAATGCCGCCGGCCACCGCCGCCTCGAACGCAAGTGCGACGCCCGTGCGCTCAGCGATGGCGGCAAGCGCCCCGCCGTGCACGGCGAGCAACGCCTTGTTCGCAGTGACGACTGGCCGCCCGGCCTTGAGCGCCGCCTCGACCAGCGCACGCGCGGTTCCGTCGGCGCCGCCAATCGTTTCGACGACGACATCGACCGTCGGGTCGTCTGCGAGCGCAACCGCGTCGTCGTGCCAGCGAATGCCGGACAGGTCGATTCCGCGATCACGCGTACGGTCGCGCGCGGAGACGGCGACAACACGGATCGGCCTTCCGGCGCGCGCGCTGATGAGGTCGTCGTTCGCGGCCAACAGTCGCAGAACGCCGATGCCGACGGTGCCGAGCCCAGCGACGCCGATCGAGAGAGGTGCGGTCATGCCGCGGTGCTCGTAACGACCGGCGTCTTTGGCGCGGCGACGTTGCTGTCGGCGGCGAGGAAGGCGCGGATGTTGCGCACCGCCTGACGCAGGCGATGCGTGTTTTCAACGAGCGCGATCCGCACGTGCCCGTCGCCGTATTCGCCGAAACCGATGCCAGGTGCGACGGCCACGCGGGCGCGCGCGAGCAGCAGCTTGCTGAACGCGACCGAGCCGAGATGCGCGTAGCGTTCGGGGATCGGCGCCCAGGCAAACATCGAGCCTTCCGGGCTCGGCATATTCCAGCCGGCCGCGGCGAGCCCGCGCACCAGCACGTCCCGCCGCTCCCGATACAGCGTCCGCATCTCGGTCACGCAGTCCTGCGGGCCGGTCAACGCCGCGGTTGCCGCGACCTGGATCGGCGTGAAGGCGCCATAGTCGAGATATGATTTCATCCGGGTCAGCGCCGAGACCAAACGCGGATTGCCGGCGGCGAAGCCCATGCGCCAGCCCGGCATCGAGTAGGTCTTCGACATGCTCGTGAACTCGACCGCGATGTCTTTCGCGCCCGGCACCTGCAGGATCGACGGCGGCGGCGTGTTGCCGAAATAGATCTCGGCGTACGCGAGATCGGACATGATCCAGATGCCGTTTGCGCGCGCGAACCGCACGACCTCGCGGTAGAAGTCGAGCGAGGCGAGATAGGCGGTCGGGTTCGACGGGAAGTTGACGATCAGCGCCGTCGGCTTCGGCACCGAGTGACGCACCGCGCGGTCGAGCGCGCGCAGCATGTCCTCGTCCGGCGTCGCGGGGATGCTGCGCACCGACGCGCCGGCGATGATGAAGCCGAACTGATGGATCGGATACGACGGGTTCGGCACGAGGATCGTGTCGCCCGGGCTGGTGATCGCAGCGGCGAGGTTGGCTAGACCCTCTTTCGAGCCGAGCGTCGCGACGACCTCCGTCTCCGGGTCGAGTGCCACGTCAAACCGGCGGCGATAATAGGCGGCGAGCGCGCGGCGGAGACCAGGGATGCCCTTGCTCACGGAATAGCGGTGCGAGCGCGGGTCCTGCACCGTCTCGACCAGCTTCGCGACGATGTGCGGCGGCGTCGGGCTGTCTGGGTTGCCCATGCCGAGGTCAATCACGTCCTCGCCCTCAGCCCGCGCATGCGCCTTCGCGCCGTTAACTTCGGCGAACACGTACGGCGGCAGCCGCCGGATGCGGTGGAAGTCCGTGCTCGGTAGGATTGTTTCGTCTGATTCTGGTTCGGTCATCGCGCAGCCCTTGCGATCGGCGTTCAGTTCAGCAGGCGGACAGTGCCGCCCTGCCCGGCCGCCTCGGCATCGAGGCGCAGGGCGGTGGCCGGCACCCCGTCGGAGGCGAGAGCGGCGGCGATCGCCTGCGCCCGCGAGAGGCCGAGCGACACGGCCGCGGCCTGCGCCGACGGATCGGCCGACGCGGCGTCGCCATAGCCGGTGACGGCAATCGCCGCCGACCCGCGCCGTGCGGCGATCCCGCGCAACATGTCGGCCGAGCCGGGCGGCAAGGTCGCCGAGCCGGGCGCGAACGCGACGGCGACCGGCGCGTTACCAGCAGTGACGGGCCGTGCGGTCGCGGCCGCGGCGACAGGCGGTGCGGCGGCGACTGGCGGCCGAGCCGGAGCGGCCGGCGGGGGCACGGCAGCGGCGACCTGCTGCGAGACCGACGGTGGCGGAGCAGACGGCGCGGGCGGGGTCGGCACGCCGGACAGTGCGGCGGGTGCCGGCGGCGCGGCCGGGATAGCCGGCAGCTGATCGGCCGGGATCGTCGGCGGCGGCAGCGCGGACTCCTTGACCGTGCCGACCGGGGCCCGCGACGGCGGGGAAGCCGGCCGGTCCGCGGCCGGCTCCGGCGGACGTGGCGCCGCTTGGGCCCCAGGCAGGGAGGCGCTCAGCGCCGGCGAGGCGGAGGAGGGCGGGGGCGCTGCGGCGGACGGCGGCGCCGAGGCGGAGGGTGGCGGTGTGGTTCCGACGCCGAACAGGTTCGGGCTCGCGGCCGGCGAAGACGGGTCGGACAGCGGCGCCGCCGCGGCCACGCGCTGCGCGTTCGTCCGGTCGGCTACCAGCGCATCGGCGATGCCGGCGCGGAGCGACGGGTCCGTCCGCGCGGGCTTCTCGGGGACCGACGCAAGATTCGGATACGGATCGTTCACGCCCGGTGGCGGTGGCCGCTGCTTCGCGATGGCGCCGCCCTCGAGATCGTGCCACCAGTTGATCGGGTTCATCGACTCGGTCGTCTTGCTGCCGCAGCCGGACAGTCCCGTGGCGAACGCCGACACGACCGCCAGGCGGACTAATCCTGACCCGAGGTTGGGCCGAACCCGCAGATATCGTATGATCAACGTTAAGAACTCCACGCCTGTGCGCCAACGGTGTAGCGGGTGGGACATGCGACGCAAGGGAAGGAACGTCTAATATGGCAGACGCCACGAAGCCGGACAGCCCCATGTTCAGGCTGCCGGACCCCGCCGAGCTCGGCCGCACGATGGCCGACGTCGCCGAGCGGAGTCAGCGCATCGTCGGGGAGTGGCTGCGCCGGCAGGCCGATGCGGAGGTGTGCCCGGATCCGCTGAATGTCGGCAGCGCGTTCATGGAAATGACCGCGCGGCTGATCGCCAATCCGTCGCATCTCGTGCAGGCGCA
Organism: uncultured Acetobacteraceae bacterium; assembly: GCA_964434035.1. Classification (GTDB taxonomy): domain Bacteria; phylum Pseudomonadota; class Alphaproteobacteria; order Acetobacterales; family Acetobacteraceae; genus CAYSTX01. The sequence continues at coordinate 15,262 of CAYSTX010000030.1, read as the reverse complement.
GATCGGCTTCTGGCAGGACTACATGACGCTCTGGCAGAACACCGCGCGCCGCATGGTCGGGCTCGATGACGTAGCGCCCGTGATCGACGCCCCAGCAAGCGACCGCCGCTTCCGCGACGACACGTGGAAGGAAAGCGAGATCTTCGACTTCATCAAGCAGAGCTATCTGCTGAGCGCCCGGTATGTGAACGACGTTGTCTCCCACGTGGACGGGCTCGATCCGAAGACGGCGCAGAAGGTCGATTTCTACTCGCGGCAGTTCATTGACGCGATGAGCCCGAGCAACTTCCTGCTGACCAACCCCGAGGTGCTGCGACGCACGGCGGAGACGGGCGGCGAGAACCTGCTCAAAGGGCTATCGAATCTGCTGGCCGACCTGGAGCGCGGGCGCGGCAAGCTGTCGATCAAGATGACAGACACGGAAGCCTTCCGCCTCGGCGAGAACATCGGCGTCTCGCCCGGGAAGGTGATCTTCCAGAACGACCTGATGCAGCTCATCCAGTACTCGCCGACGACCAAGACCGTCCTGAAACGGCCACTGCTGATCGGGCCGCCGTGGATCAACAAGTTCTACATCCTCGATCTGCGCCCGCGGAACAGCCTGGTCCGCTGGGCGGTGGCGCAGGGCCACACGGTCTTCATGATCAGCTGGGTCAACCCGGATGAGCGCCTCGCCGAGAAGCGCTTCGATGACTACATGACCGACGGCTACTTCGCCGCCCTCGACGCGATCGAACGCGCGACCGGGGAGCGGGAGGTCAACGCGATCGGGTACTGCCTCGGCGGCACGCTGCTCGGGGCGACGCTCGCGGTGATGGCGGCGCGGGGCGACGATCGCATCCGCTCGGCGACTTTCTTCGTCACGATGTTGGATTTCGAGCAGGCCGGCGAACTCAGCGTCTTCATCGATGAGGAGCAGCTGACGGCGCTCGAGGAGAAGATGAACAAGCGCGGCTATCTCGAAGGCAGCGAGATGGCGACGACGTTCAACATGCTGCGCGCGAATGACCTGATCTGGTCGTTCGTCGTGAACAACTACTTGCTGGGCAACGAGCCGTTCCCGTTCGACCTGCTGTACTGGAACAGCGATTCGACCCGCATGCCGGCGAAGATGCACAGCTTCTATCTGCGGCGGATGTATCAGGAGAATCGGCTCGCCGTCCCGGGCGGCATTTCGCTCGACGGAACCCCGGTCGACCTGTCGCGGATCACGGTGCCATCCTACTTCCTCTCGACGCGCGACGACCATATCGCGCCGTGGAAGTCGACCTATCGCGGCACGCAGCTGCTCGGCGGCGACCGGCGCTTCGTGCTCGCGGCGTCGGGCCACATCGCGGGCGTGGTCAACCCGCCGGATTCCGGCAAATACAGCCACTGGATCAACAGCGACCTGCCGCCCGATCCGGAGGCGTGGCTGGCCGGCGCGACGGAGATCGCCGGGTCGTGGTGGCCGGACTGGCAACGCTGGGTGACGGCGCTCGACGACAAGCGGGTGCCGGCGCGCCAGCCCGGCGCGGGAGCCCTGCCCGCGATCGACGATGCGCCGGGTAGCTACGTCAAGGTGCGCGCCGGCACGTAAGACGTCAAAGAGGCGAAGGAGGCAAGCGCATGTCCGAAACCATCCGGATGGGCGGTCTTGAGCTGCGCTTCCTGTGGAGCAAGGAGGACACCGCCGGCAGCCTCGACATGTTTGAGATGACAGTGCAGCCGAATTCCCGGGTGCCGGTGCCGCACTATCATGAGAGCTGGGACGAAACCGTCTATGGTCTTGGCGGTGAGACAATTTGGCGGATCGACGGCCGGGACGTCGCGGTAGGACCGGGCCGGACCGCCTTCATTCGGCGCGGGGCGGTGCACGGGTTCCGCAACGACACACAACGGTCGGGCAAATGTCTCTGCGTCCTCAGCCCAGGCGTACTCGGGCCGGCCTACTTTCGCGAAATGGCGACGTTGCTTGCCGATCCCGTACCGGATGTCGCGAAGATGAAGACAACGATGCTGCGCTACGGGTTGATCCCAGCTCCACCGGCCTAGGGCTGATGCCTAGGAGACGATCCGCGGCTGCCCGTTGGAGGCGCTGACGCCGCCGTCCACGGGCAGGTTCACGCCAGTGACGAAACGCGCGTCGTCGCTCGCGAGGAAGGCAATGACGTCCGCCACGTCCTCGGGCTCGGCGGGCCGGCCGAGCGGAATGCGCTCGATGAACTTCGCCATCAGCGCGTGATCGCGCTCAAGCTCGGTGGTCATGCCGGTGCGGGTCAGGCTCGGATTGACGGCGTTCACCCGGATGCCCTGGGCGCCAAGCTCGAGCGCCAATGAGCGGGTCATGTTGGTGACCGCGCCTTTGGCGGCGTTGTAGGCGGCCATCATCCAGTCGCCACCGATGCCGGAGACGGAGGAGACGTTGACGATGTTGCCCTTGGTCTTCGCCAGATGCGACACGGCCTCGCGCGTGCAGTAGAAAACGCCGTCCACGTCCACGGCCATGACGCGCCGCCAATCCTCATCCGACATGTCGGTCAGCGGCCCGAACGCGACGACGCCCGCGTTGTTGACGAGGCAGTCGAGCCGGTTGAAGCGCGACACGGCGGCCTCGATCAGACGCTTTACGGCTCGCGGGTCGGCGACGTCGGCCTCGGTCACCATCGTCCGTTCCGGCGCCATCGTGGACGCGATCTTGTCCAAGCGGCCGCGCGACCGGCCGCACATCGCGACGTTCGCGCCTTCGTCGCCGAATCGCTTGGCGGTGGCGGCGCCGATGCCGGAGCCCGCGCCCGTCACGATAACCGTCTTGCCCTGAAACCGCTGCATTGCCGCCTCCAATTTTGGGTCGCTAGTTGCCCGCCGCGCTATCCGCGCGTCCGCATCAGCCGCGCCTTGTCGCGCTGCCAGTCGCGCGCCGCGATGGCATGGCGCTTGTCGGCCTTCTTGCGACCCTCGCCAACGCCGAGAAGCACCTTCGCGAGACCGCGGTCGTTGAAGTGGATGTCGAGTGGCACGATCGTGTTGCCGTCGCGCGCGACCGCGCCGAGCAATGCGTCGCGCTGCCTGACCTTCACCAGCAGCTTGCGCGGCGCCCGAGGCTCAAAACGCGACAGCACGCCCCCCTGGTATTCGGGGATGTACGCGTTGAACAGCCATAGCTCGCCGTCACGCTCGCCGGCCCATGCCTCGTTCAAGGTCGCGCGGCCGAGGCGGAGCGACTTCACCTCGGGACCCTTGAGCACGATCCCTGCCTCGACGGTTTCCTTAATCGTGTAGTCATAGCGCGCGCGTCGGTTTTGCGACGCGATCCCATGCGAGATCATCGCCCCTTTGGCGCGCTTCGGCTCGGCGGCGGCCATCAGTTCAGCAGGCCAACCTCGACCAACGCGTCCCGCACACGCGCCCGCGTCGCGTCCATGAGAGGCGCGAGCGGCAAGCGGCATGTCTCGCGCGATTTGCCGAGCAGACTCGCGGCGTACTTAACCGGCGCCGGGCTGGTCTCGGCGAACAGCGCGTCATGCAGCGGCACCAGCCGGTCCTGCATCGAGATCGCATCCGCGATGCGTCCAGCGGCCCATGCGTCGTGCATGTCACTGCAGAGGCGCGGCGCCACATTGGCGGTCACGCTGATGCAGCCGTCGCCGCCGGCGGCCAGGAAGGCGAGCGCCGTATGATCCTCGCCCGATAGCTGACAGAACCCGGCACCACAGGCGCGGCGCGTATGCAGCGGACGGGCGAGATTGGCGGTCGCGTCCTTCACGCCGATGATCCGGCGATGCTGCGCGAGCCGCGCCATCGTCTCGACCGACATGTCGATCACGCTGCGCGGGGGAATATTGTAGATAATGATCGGCAGATCGGCCGCATCGGCAATCGCGGTGAAATGCCGATAGAGCCCGTCCTGCGTCGGCTTATTGTAGTACGGCGTGACGACGAGCGCCGCGTCCGCGCCCGCGCGCTTCGCGTGCTTCGTCAACTCGACCGCCTCGGCCGTGCTGTTCGACCCCGTGCCGGCGATCACCGGCACGCGGCCGCGCGCGACCTCGACGGCGACTTCGACCACACGCTTGTGTTCTTCATGCGTCAGCGTCGGGCTCTCGCCCGTGGTGCCGACAGGAACAAGGCCGTTCGTTCCCTGATTGATCTGCCAATCGACGAAGCGCGCGAACCCATCCTCATCCACCGCCCCGTCTTCGGTGAACGGCGTGATCAGGGCGACAAGTGAGCCCTTGAACATGTTTTCGATCCTTAAGCCCCAGGGGAGATTTTGACGCTAGGCGCGCGGGAGATGCACCGCAAGGCGGCGACGGGTTAGAAGCGGACGCATGCGCCCGGCCCGCCGCCTTCCGTTCCGTCTCATCGTCGCCGTGGCGCTGCTGGTGGCGCCGTGCCGCACACGCGCGGCCGAGCCTGAAGCGCGGTCGCAGATCGCCGCCGCCATCGCCGCGGCGAACTGGGCCGAGGCCGCCTTTCTTGCCACCGCTGAGCCGGACCCGATCGCGGCCGACCTCGTCGCCTACTTCCACATGCGCGCCGGCAACGGCCTGAGCCCGGCCGCGATCGCGGCGTTCATCGATTCGCATCCCGGCTGGCCTGCGCAGGCGATGCTGCTCCGGCGATACCAAGGGGCGCTCGCGGCCGATCCAGCGCTGCCGCCCGCATCCGCCTGTCCGCCGGCTTCGGTGCCGTCACCGCCGGTCATCGTGCGCTGCGCCGAAGCCGCGGCCGCGCGCGGCGACACGGCGGAGGCAGCCCGCCTGGCGCGGCACGCGTGGCGCGAGGGGATCGACAACAACGGGACGGAAGGCGCGTTTCTTGCCCGCTGGGGCACCGTGCTGATGCCGACCGACGAGGAAGCGCGCTTCGACCGCCTCGCCTGGACTGATCCGGCCGCCGCCACGCACCAGATTTCCCGCCTGCCACATCCGGCCCGGGCGGCCGCCGAAGCATGGCTCGCGTTGCGGAAAGGCGGCGGCCCGGCAGAGTTCGCGCGCGCGACCGCCCTGCCCGCCGCCGCGCGCGCCGCCCCCGGCTTCGTGCTCGAGCGGGCGCGCTGGCTGCGCCGGGCCGGCCAGGTCGCGCCCGCCGTTGATCTTTGGCACGCGGAGGGATTCGCAGCGGAGAAGGCGACGAACCCGGAGCACCGCGCCGCCTTCTGGGCCGAGCGGGCGGCGCTGGCGCGCGACCTGCTCATGCTCGGCGACGCACCGCGCGCCTACAAGCTCGCCAACGACAGCGCGCAGGTCGCGACCGGCCCCGCGACCGATGCGGCGTTCCTCGCCGGCTTCATTGCGCTGCGCCTCATGCACGACCCAGACAGCGCCGCCCGCCATTTCGACACGCTCGCCCGCCTGTCGCACGCCGCGATCACCAGCGCGCGGGCCGCCTATTGGTCGGCGCAGGCGGCGACGGCGTTGGGCCATGCGGAGGTCGCGGCGGCGGCGACAGCGCGGGCGGCCGCGTGGCCGACGACGTTCTACGGACAGATCGCGGCCGGCAATGGGCTGCCAGCGACGCTCAAGACGCTCACTGATCCGCCCTCTGACCTTGAGGGGGTGCGCGCGTTTCTCAGCCGCGACCTAGTGCGCGCGGCGATCTTGCTTGCGCGCTGGGGCATGGAGGGACAGGCCGCGACTTTCCTCCGCAGCGCCGCCGAGGACGCGCCGACTGCGGCCGACCGGGCGCTCGCGGCACGACTCGCGCTCGGCCTCGGCCTGCCCGACGACGCGGTCGCGATCGGGCGGCGGGCCGGGGTGGATGGGATCATGCTGCCCGTCTCCGGCTGGCCAGCACCGCCATCCATCGTCGCCATGCTCGCGGCCTCTGGCGAGGGGGTCGATCCGGCGCTGGCGCTTGGCATCATCCGCCAAGAGAGCAGCTTCGATCCTGGTGCGATTAGCCCGTCGGGCGCGCGCGGCCTGATGCAGCTCATGCCCGCAACAGCGGCCGCTGTGTTCCGCAAACGCGACGGCGCCGAGCCCCCGCCGACGCTGAACGCCGCGTTGATCGCCGACCCGCGCCTCAACGTCACGCTCGGCGTGGCCTATCTGCGCGAGCTGCTCGACAGCTACGGCAACGCGGCGGCGCTCACGGCCGCCGCCTATAATGCCGGGCCGCATCGGGTCGCCGACTGGATCGCCGCGAACGGGGACCCGCGAAAGGCGGGCTCAGTCAACCTGATCGACTGGATCGAGCTGATCCCGTTCGACGAGACCCGCAATTACGTTCAGCGCGTGCTGGAAGCGCGAACGCTCTATCGCGCCCGGCTCGACCGGCCGCCGTCATGAGGCCGGCGCGGGTGATCGCGAGCGGGTTTGGCGTCGGTTACGTGCCCACTGCCCCCGGCACGGCCGGCTCGGTGTTGGGGCTGGCACTCGGCGCGGCGCTGCTCGCGTTGTCGCCTGCGGCGCTCGCTCTCGGCGCTGCCGTGGTTACCGCCGTGGGGCTCTGGGCGATCGAGCGCGCGTTGGTCGGGGCGCCGGCGCGCGATCCCGGTTGGGTTGTCGTCGACGAAGTCGCTGGGCAGATGGTGTCGCTGCTCGGCGCGGCATGGCGACCATCGTGGGCCGGGCTGCTGATCGCGTTCGCGCTGTTCCGTCTGTTCGACATCGCCAAGCCCGGCCCGGTAGGATGGGCGGACCGGCGATCGGGACCAGTGTTCGTGATGGCGGACGATCTGATCGCGGGCGCGCTGGCCGCTGCTGGCACCGCCATATTGCTGACAGCTATTGCGACTTAGTATTGACGCCGGGATGTCCCCGTCGCGAGATGTCACGATTTCGAGAGTGGGCGCAGGAATGGCCATGCTGCAGCGGCGACCAGACCCTGAGCGGCTACCGACGGCTGGTGAGCGCCGCGCCACGGGTCAGGCGATCCGTCGGCGCGTGCCGCGTAGCCTGCACGCGCGATGGGCGGCGCCCCCTGACCGGCAGGATCCGGTGCGGGTGATTATCGAGACGGGACGGAACTGCATCTCCTCGCTGCTGCCGATCCGCTATGAGCGGATGCGCCGCTCGGCCTTCGCCTATTTTCGCGGCACCGCGGCCGTCATGGCGGCCGACCTCGCGACGACGCCAACCAGCGGCCTGATGGTGCAGGCGTGCGGCGACGCGCACCCGGCCAATTTCGGCGTCTTCGCCTCGCCCGAGGGCACGCCCGTCTTCGACGTCAACGATTTCGATGAAACCCTGCCCGCGCCGTTCGAGTGGGACCTGAAGCGCCTCGCGGTCGGCCTCGCGGTCGACGCCGACGCGCGCGGTATGCCGTCGAAGACCTGCCGCAACCTCGCCCGCACCGCCGCCGTCGCCTACCGGACTCAGATGAAGGCGCTGATGCCGCTCGATCCGCTGGCGACTTGGCACGCGCGGGTCGACGCGGCGGCGGCGGTCGAGACGATCGACGATTCAGACCTCCGCGACCGTGAGCTTCGCCTGCTAGTGTCCGCGGTTGAAGCCGAGCGTCGCCACTACCCGCGGCTGCTGGAGCGGCGGCGCGGCCAGATCCGGATCCGCCCCAAGCCGCCGCTGATCATGCCGCTGACGGAAATGATGGATGACACGCACGAGGTCGCGGCCCGCAGCGCGTTCGGCAGCTACGCGGCGACCCTGCCGCGGGACCGCCGCGCGCTCCTCGACCGCTACCAACTGGTCGATGTCGCGTTCAAGGTCGTAGGCGTCGGAAGCGTTGGCCGTTTCTGCGCAATCGGCCTCTATCTCAGCGGCGACAACGAGCCGCTGCTGCTGCAGATGAAAGAGGCGATCGCCTCGGTCCTCGCGCCCTATGCCGGACCCAGCGTCTTTTCTAACGCCGGCGAACGGGTCGTGACCGGACAGCGCCTGTTGCAGGCGACGCCGGACCCGCTGCTCGGCTGGACGAAGGATCCGGGCGACGATTTGCACTGCTATGTCCGCACGCTCAGGGACCCAAAGCTCGCGCGCGTCGGCGATCTCGTGGCGGACGGAGCGTTGCCGCACCATGCGGCACTCTGCGGACAGGTGCTCGCCCGCGCCCATGCACGGAGCGGCGATGCGGCGGCGATCGCCGGTTACATGGGTTCGGGCAGCGTATTCGACGCCGCGATCGCCGACTTCGCCCTCGACTACGCCGAGCAGACACGGCAGGACTATCGCGCTTTCCTCGCGGCCATTGATGACGGGCTGATCGAGGCACTTGGCGAATAGAGGTCTCTCGGACCAATGACGACTGAAGCTCTGCTCCATGACGCCGAGGCGTTGCTCGACGCCTATCGGACCGCCGGCCTGCATGTCGCGACGGCGGAAAGCTGCACGGGCGGGCTGATCGCCGCGACGCTCACCGCAATCGCCGGGTCGTCGGACGTGGTGGATCGCGGCTTCGTCACCTATTCGAACGAGGCGAAGACCGAGTTGCTCGGCGTCGATCCAGCGCTGATCGCGGCGGTCGGCGCCGTCAGCGAACCGGTTGCGCGCGCGATGGCCGAGGGAGCGTTGTCGCGGTCGCGCGCGACGCGGACGGTATCCGTCACCGGCGTCGCCGGGCCGGGCGGCGGGTCTCTGGACAAGCCGGTCGGGCTTGTCTGGTTCGGCCTCGCCCGTGCGAACGGACCGACGATCACCGAGCGTCAGATTTTCCCCGGCGACCGCACCGAAATACGCGAGGCGACCGTCGCGCGCGCGCTCGCGCTGCTGCACGGGGCGATCTGATTTCAGTGCGCTCTGTATTGGCGGACCTGCCCCCAGGCGCCCGGGTCGCGATCGCTCAGCCGTTGCCGGGCATTGGCGACATGGTCTGGCACCTGCCGCATCTGCGCGCGATCCGCGACGCGCTGCCCGAGCGCGCGAGCGTGACGTTGGTAACGAAACGACGCTCGGCGGCGGATCAGCTCCTCGACGGCGAAGGGCTGATCGACGACGTGATCTGGCTCGATCGCGGCGTCAGTGGGTTCGTGCGGCTGACGCAGGATTTGCGGCGCGGACGGTTCGACGCGGCGGTGCTGCTGCATCACGGAAAGACGCTTGCCGCCGCGGTCGCCGCCGCCGGGATTGCGGCGCGGTACGGCTACGGCGTCGGGCTGCAACGCGCGCTGCTGAAACCGCCGTTCCTGTCGCCCGACGAAGCGCGGGACAGTCCGCACGCGCAGGCGACCGCGTGGCTGCGCGCGGCCCGCATCCCGCTTACGCACCTCGAACCACGCCTGAACCCGCCCGCCGCGCACCGTGCCGCCATTCGCGACGCGCTCGGGCTCGGCGGTGAGCGGTTCGTCGCGTTCGGCATCGGCAGTTCGGAGCCGGAAAAGCAATGGGGAGCGACGCGCTTCGCGTCCCTCGCCCGCCTGCTGTCGCCGAGCGTGATCGTGCCGGTCGGCGGCAAGGCGGAGGCGGCGTTGGCCATGGAGATCGGCGCGGCGGCAAACGGTGTGCGCGTCGTGCCCGCGATCGCGTTGCCGCTCGGTCAAGCGGCGGCGCTGCTGGCCGAGGCGGACGCCTACGTCGGCAATGACACCGGCATGATGAACCTCGCGGCCGCGTGTGGCACGATCAGTGTCGGGCTGTTCGGCGCAACGCCACCGCTAAAGCACAGCGCGCTGATCGTTCCGGTCGTGCCGCCGCGTGGCCGTTCAGACGCGGGCATGGACGCAATCTCGCCCGAAGCGGTGCACGACGCCTACTTAGCGGCGGTCGTGCCCTCGTTGCCATCCGGATGCGCGGCGCGCCAAGCATAGGCGTATTGCCGGACCTGATCGTAGGTCAGCCAGCCGTGATGAGCCGTGTCGATTTCATCGAAATGTCGGGCGATCGCGGGCATCCCCTGCTTCGCCTGCTCGAGCGTGAGGTGCCCGTCATGCGTGGTATTCGCGGTCTCGAACCGTTTGGCGAGCGTCACGTAGGGTCTCGGCGCGGACGGATTGGCCGTCTGCGCCGACGCCACGCCGCTGCAAGCGACCAAAGTGGAGAGGAGTGCTGCGAAAAGCCAACGTGACATGTTGAGGCCCGATCCGGTTGCGGATCAATCCTAATACGGTTGTATCCCGGCTGCCAAGGCGAGATTCGGTTGCAAGCGATGTTTGCCGGCGCGCCGAACCTACGCCTCGTTCAGGATCGTCCGGAACACGTCGAGAGCCGTCGCGATGCCCGCGTCGTCAACGTCGAGATGCGTGCAGAGGCGCACCCGATGGCGGCCCATGACGGAGACCGCGACGCCATGCAGCCGCGCCCGTCGCTCGAACGTCTCGCCATCGAGGCCGGTGCCGGAAACGTCGAAAAAGACGAGGTTGGTATCCGGCGGCTCGACGAGGATGCCCGGCATCTGACTGAGCCCGCCGGCGAGCCGCCGCGCCCGCGCGTGGTCGTCGGCGAGCCGCGCGATGTGGTGATCGAGCGCGTAGAGACAGCCGGCAGCATTCAGCCCGCCCTGCCGCATTGAGCCGCCAATCCGCTGCTTCCATCGCCACGCGCGGCCGATGAACGCCGACGAGCCGCACAAGACGGCACCGAGCGGTGCGCCGAGCCCCTTGGTGAAGTCGAGCCAGACGCTGTCGCAGCCGGCGACCATGACATCCGCCGACACGCCGGTCGCGACGACGGCGTTCATCAGCCGCGCGCCATCCATGTGCACCGCAAGCCCGTGCGAGTGCGCCCGCGTCGTCACCGCATCGAGCCGCGACAATGGCCATACGCTGCCGCCACCCTTGTTCGACGTCTGCTCGACGGCGAGCAGCGATTGCGGCGGGTCATAGCGTTCACGACCGCGGATCGCAGCCTCGACGTCGTCCGCGTCGAACTGCCCGCGCGCGCCCTTCAGCCCGTGCACCATCACGCCGGCAAGCGCTCCCGGCGCACCGCCCTCGCTGGTGATGATGTGCGCAGTTTCATGCGCAAGCACCTCGTCACCCCGCTCGCACCACGTTAGCAGCGCGATCTGATTGCACATCGTACCGGACGGCAGGAACATCGCCGCCTCCTTGCCGAGCAGTGCGGCCATCCGGTCGCAGAGCGCATGCACCGACGGATCGTCGCCATGCTGCTCATCGCCGACCTCGGCCGCCATCATCGCGTCCTTCATCGCGGCGGTCGGGCGCGTCTGCGTGTCCGAGTAGAGATTGACGCGGAGCGGCGGCAGCGATGGATCGGGGCGCGCGGGCGTGAAATCGCGGTCGCGGGCGGGCGTGAAGTCGGGCGTACGCGTCATTCGGCGGCTTCTCCTTCGGCGATTGTAGCGTCCACATGCCGGCGCCGCGCGTCAAACGCGGCGGCCACCTGCTCGTCACTTTCCGACAGCGCGGTCAGATCGACGTTGGCGTATTCAAGCACGCCCATCTGCTCATAGCCCGCCCGCACGCGCGAGCCCCAAAGCCCGATATCCTTCACCGTCGGCACAATGCGGGTGAACAGATTGCGGCGGAACGCGGCCTGCGAGCCGCTCTCCCTCCAGTGCTCGACGCATTCGGCGATCGGCAGATCGAGATGCTGCCACAGCTCGATCGCATCGAACCGGTCACGCATCAGGAAGCATGCCTCGACTAGAAACTCCTCCCGCTCATCGCGCTCGGCCTGGGTGAGCTGAGGGTAATAGTCGCGGAGCGACAGGCGGCCGAAGGCGACGTGCCGCGCCTCATCCTCCATGACATACGCGTTGACGGCGGCAGCGAGCGGGTTCTGGGCATGGTCGCGGATGCGCGCGAAGGCGGCGAGCGCCAGACCCTCGATCACGACCTGCATCCCGAGATACGTCATGTCCCACCGCGTATCGCGCAGCACCTGATCGAGCAGCGTCTGCAGCGGCTTCGTCATCGGGTAGGCGATGCCGAATTTCTCGATGAGCTTCTTGTACACCTCGACGTGGCGCGCCTCGTCCATCACCTGCGTCGCCGCGTAGAACTTGCTGTCCATGTCCGGCACCTGCTGGACGATCTTGGCCGCGCAGATCAGCGCGCCCTGCTCACCTTGCAGAAATTGCGAGGTGCTCCAGGCCTGATGGTTGCGGCGGACCTCGATCTTCTCTTTCTCCGACATCCGTTGATAGACGGGTGTCGACGAGATCGGCAGCATCGCTTCCGGAAGCTGCTGCGGGTTCTCTGGGTCGAGTTCCTGCGACCAGTCGAGCCGGTCCGTCGCGTTCCACTGCATCGTCTTGCCACGCTCATAGAGGGCGAGCAGGCGCGCGCGTTCGGGCGCGAAATCCCAGGAGAAGCAGGTCTGATAGTCCTGCGGCACGTCCCACTGCCGCGGCGTGTCGGGCAGTGCGTAGAGGTCGGCGATGGTCATGGCGTCGTTCCCCTTCCCGTCCGACCGTCTCGATGATTGTAACGACCGCGCCCGGTCACGGCGCGATCGCGATTTCCTTGGCCGTGCACAGATTGGCGACCTGATGCGCGTCAGGCTTGTTTCCGGCGAAGACCGCGTGCACGTCGATCTTACAGGTGGCGCCGCGATCGAACGGAACCATGGCACGGCCGCCGGCGCGAAGCACGCCGCGACCGAGCAGGTCCCGCCCCTCATCCTTGCTACCCTCCTGCATCAGGTAGAGCTCGGTCACCGTGCCGCCGGACTTGTTGACGACCGAGACCTCCGGCACAGGCGCGGGCGCCACGATCGTGTCGAGCTCGCCGTGATCCTCCGCCGTGGTCCAGCCGGGCGTGATGGTCAGCGTATCGAACGAGCAAAGATCGAGCGCGCGCCGCTCCTCGGCCGATTTGTTGTCGAAGACGACCCTCACATCCTCCTGGCAGCCGCCGACGAAGCCGACATCGGTACGGCCGCCGGGGTGGATCGGGCCGGAACCGAGCTGATCCTCGCCCCAATCGTCGGAATTGGCGGGCGAGACGAACACCTGTTCGATCGGCCGCGCCGAGCGGTTCAGGATCGAGATCGTCCGCATCGGCGCGTCGTTGTTGTGGACGACCACGGTGCGCCCGTCGAAGCTGAGGTCGCGCACGCGGCAGAGATCAACGCCCCGCCGCTCCTCCGTATGGCCGTCCTGATAGACGATTTCGGCGTCATAGGCGCAGCCGGTCCCGGCGGGAACACGGACCGCCACCCGCTTGCCGGGCTCGAGCCGCGCACCCTTGAGCAGGTCGTCGCCCCAGCCATCCTCACGGACCGCCGACACATGCACCTCGGTGATCGCCTGCGCCGCGTGGTTGATGATCGTGACGACGCGAGCGGGGCGCGCGGGCTCGCGTGCCGCATACGCGCCACCCGGCAGCCCGAGGAGGCAGATCAGCAGCACCAGGATGGCAGGCATCGGCGACGGCACTCCGAGCGAATTATTGCAAGGATACCGTGCAACCGAAACGGCGTCAGCGGCGAAACGGACATGTCTGCGTCAAGCCAGCGTCGTCACTTGGCGCCGCGTGCGGTCAGCCTTTCACCGGCACCTTGGCGGCAATCGGCGCTGGCTGGACGGCGATCGTCGCGAACGGCGGGCCGTATTTGTCGCGGGCGCGCTTGAGGAACGCGTTGACCATGCGGCGGACGGCCTCGTTGAACACGACACCGATCGCCGCCTGCAGGACGCGGCTGCGGAACTCGAAATCGACGAAGAAATCGACGCGGCAGCCGCGCGGGTCTGGCCGGAAGACCCACTTGTTATTGAGGTACCGGAAAGGTCCGTTCTCATACGTGACGCGGATGAGGTTCGGCCGATCGAGAGCGACGCGACTGGTGAAGCTCTCCCGGAACGGGCCGAACCCGATCGTCAGGTCGGCGACCAGCTCCGTCTCCGTCCGCGACCGCACCCGGGCAGCCGCGCACCACGGCAGGAACTCGGGATACGCGCCGACATCGGCCACGAGGTCGAACAGCTGCTCGGGCCGATAGGGCACGGTCTTGTATTCGGCATGGGTCGGCATCGGTCAGGCTGGCACCATCGTTCGGGTCCGGTCGGACGGGTCCGACCCCCGCGATAGGTGCAAGGCCCGCGCCGCGCGCAGCGCCGCGAAGTCGCTATCGGCGTGGTAGGAGCTGCGGGTCAACGGCGTCGCCGATACCAGCAGAAAGCCGCGCGCCCGGGCGGTGGCGGCGAGCTCCGCGAACTCATCCGGCGGCACGAAACGGTCGACAGCCGCGTGCTTGACCGTCGGCTGGAGGTACTGACCGACCGTGAGGAAATCGACGTCGGCGATGCGGAGATCGTCCATCACCTGCACGATCTCGGCACGCTCCTCCCCCAATCCAACCATCAGCCCGGATTTAGTGAAGATGCCGGGGGCCAGGTGCTTGACCGTGTCCAGCAGGCGCAGCGACTGATAGTACCGCGCGCCGGGCCGGACGGTCGGGTAGAGGCGCGGGACCGTCTCCAGATTGTGGTTGAAGACGTCCGGCCGCGCCGCCGCCAGCACCTCGGCGCCGCCGGGCTTGCGCAGGAAATCGGGCGTCAGCACCTCGATCGTGGTCTCCGGCGCGCTCCGGCGGACGGCGGCGATCACCGCGGCGAAATGGGCCGCCCCGCCATCCGGCAGATCGTCCCGGTCAACCGAGGTGATGACGACATGCCGCAGCCCAAGCTTCGCCACCGCGTCGGCGACCCTCGCCGGCTCGGTCGCATCGAGCGGCCCCGGCAGGCCGGTCGCGACGTTGCAGAAGGCGCAGGCGCGGGTGCAGACGTCGCCCATGATCATCATGGTCGCGTGCCGCTGCGACCAGCACTCCCCAATGTTCGGGCAGGCCGCTTCCTCGCAGACGGTGACGAGGTTGTTCTCCCGCATCAGCGCGCGGGTCTCATGATAGACGGGGTGCGAAGGGGCGCGGACGCGGATCCAGTCCGGCTTGCGCTGGATCGGGTTATCGGGCCGGGCCGCCTTTTCCGGGTGGCGCACAGCCTGCGCGCCGCCGGCGCGATGATCGATCAGGATGCGCGTCGCCATGGGGGTGAAGTGGCGAACACCGCCGGGATCGTCAAGCGCGGGTCGCGGGTGGGACCGGATCGGTCGGGCTTGATCGGGTGTCCGCGTTCCGCTACCTCGACCGCTTCCGCCGTGTACGGATGCCCAGGTAGCTCAGTTGGTAGAGCATGCGACTGAAAATCGCAGTGTCGGTGGTTCGATTCCGCCCCTGGGCACCATCCTGATCGTTGGGTTTTGTGGCGGCTTCGTCACCTTAAAAATACCCCCTGAAACCAGGCGCTTCCGGCTTTCGGACCCGCGGGGGACCCGTTTTGCTCGGGCGCGGGCGAACCCCGTCCCCATCGTCCCGCCGTCAATCTCTAAACCGGGTTGCTGCGAGCGGGGGCGTCAACAGTCCCAAAGAACAGCCCAGCCTGATGCCGGAACCGGCGCGCAGGCAAAGCGTTCCCGCGATAT
>CAYSTX010000029.1:21334-23533 GCA_964434035.1 uncultured Acetobacteraceae bacterium | reverse complement strand
TCGGCAACGTCCTGTCGCAGACGATCACGGTCGAGAGCCCGTTCGGCAACAATCGGATGGTTGATGGTTTCATCCTCAACAATGAGCTGACGGACTTCTCGTTCTCGCCGGGTCCGGAGAGCGCGCCGATAGCCAACCGCGTCGAAGGCGGCAAACGACCACGCAGTTCGATGTCGCCGACGATCGTTTTCACGCCGGAGGGTGAGCCGGTCTTCGCGACCGGATCGCCGGGGGGCGCCTCGATCATCGGCACCACGACGCAATCGCTGCTGGCGCTGCTCGACTTCGGCCTCGATCCGCAGGAGGCCGCGAAC
This sequence comes from uncultured Acetobacteraceae bacterium, assembly GCA_964434035.1. Classification (GTDB taxonomy): domain Bacteria; phylum Pseudomonadota; class Alphaproteobacteria; order Acetobacterales; family Acetobacteraceae; genus CAYSTX01. Next base: position 23,219 of record CAYSTX010000029.1, on the reverse strand, counting down.
CAGGCGCATTTTCAGAACAATAACAGCGACCCAACGATCCTGGAGACGCTGTTCTCGGCCACCATTCCGCCCGGCCAGCCCGGCGGCGCGCCGGCCGGCACGACCGGGCTGATCGGCCCGTTCGACGTCCGCAGCCTAGCGCCACAGCTTCAGGCACTCGGCTGGACTATCAGCCCCAACCCGACGGTGCTGACCAGCGGTCTCAACATCCTCAAGATCACCGAGGAGGGGATTCAGGGCGGCAGCGACCCGCGGCGCGAGGGGATCGCGGCCGGGCGGTAGCGGTGACGCGGGCGATCAGTTCAGTGGCGGGGCCGGTCGCATCGGCGCCCCCGACAGGCGGCGCTGCGCCATAACCCGCCACGGTGCGTTCGGCGGCGCGGCGTCGAGCGCGCGTTGGAATAGCGCCTTCGCGTCGTCCGTCACCTGACCCGCCGCCTCGCTCATCGCTTCCGCCGTCTCGACGGCCAGCGTCGGGTCGAAGGCGGCGGCGAGCGCCACCTTCCACGCATCGGCCGCCGCCGCCATGTGCTGACGGCTCGCCTCCGCGTTGCCGAGCAGGACGTAGCCCTGCCGCGCCTGGGCGCTGGTCGGGTCAAGCTGGCTCAACTTGGCGCGCAGCTGGGCGATCAGCGCGTCTTCCTGCATGGCGCGTGCCTGCTCGATCCGCAGCATTTCAGCGCGCGGCATGTCCGGAAGCCCCGGGCTGCCGCCGACGAGATACAGCAGCAGCGCTGCGATAGGCACCACGGCGAGCGCCGCGAATAAGGGGGTGCGCGAGGACTCGGGTCCGTCCTGATCGGCCGACGCGGCGGCGGCGAGCAGCCGGCGCTGAATCTCGAGCGTCGCGGTCGCGTATTCCGGCTCGGGCAGGCGTCCCTCGGCGCGGTCCCGTTCCAGCTCGTCAAGCTGCGCGCGATGTAGGGCGAGCGCCGCCTCGCGGCGCCCACGCGCATTACTGCTTCGCCGCCACGTCACGATGGCGAACGGGGCCATGCAGAGGGTCGCCAGAACGACCAGCGCGAGCCAGATCACGGCTTCAGCAACTCGCTAAGCCGCGCGCGTTCCTCGGCCGACAGCGGCGGCGGCGGCGCGGCGGCCCGGCGGCGTCCAAACAGCACGGCGGCGGCGCCAGCCAGCAGCGCGATTACCGGCGCGCCCCACAGCAGCAGCGTGGAGAAATCGAACGGCGGCCGCAGGCGGACGAAGTTGCCGTAGCGCGCCACCATCCAGTCGATCACCGTCTGATCGCTGTCGCCGGCGGTGACTCGCGTGCGGATGATGCGGCGGAGATCGCGGGCGAGGTCCGCCTCGCTGTCCTCGACGCTCTCGTTCTGACAGACTAGGCAGCGCAGTTGATGGCCTATTGTCTCGGCACGGAGTTCCTGGGCGCGATCGGGCAACATTTCCGCCGGGCTGCTTACCGCAAGCGCCGCCGGGACGGGGCCGAGCAGCAACGCTGCGCCGAATGCGCCGGCCAGCGCGAGCATCCGCTTTGTCATGCCAGGCGCCGCAGCAGCGGACGGATCGCCTTGCGCGCGATGTCTTCGGAAATGCCGCCGGCGTAGCGCGCATGGATGATGCCGTGCGTGTCGATCACGTAGGTCTCAGGCACGCCGTACAGGCCGAAATCGATCGCGACGCGCCCGGCGTCGTCATGGGCGAGCCGCGCGTACGGGTCACCGTTCTGCTCGAGGAACTGCGCGGTTGCTTCCGGACGGTCCTTATAGGCGATGCCGATGATCGGGGTGCCGTCGCTGCGCAGCGTCTGCAGGTTCGGCGCTTCCTCGACGCAGGGGACGCACCAGGAGGCGAAGAAGTTGAGCAGAACCGGCCGGCCGAAACTGCGCAGATCGGCGTCGGTCACAACGGCGCCGTCCGCGCT
>CAYSTX010000029.1:0-21234 GCA_964434035.1 uncultured Acetobacteraceae bacterium | reverse complement strand
CGCAGCCGCCGGTCCGCGAGCGACAATCCGCCGCCCGCCGCCATCACAAGGCCGCCGAGCCAGATCCACGGCGCGAGCGGGTTGTAGTGCAGCCGCAGCACCGACTTGCCGCCCTGTTCCTCGCCCAGCACCGTGTAGATGTCGGCGAGCCCGTTGGTGCGGATCGCGGTGTCGGTCACCGTTGTCGTCTGCGTCGTGAACGTCCGGCGGGACGGATGCAGCGTCGCGATGTGATGACCGTCGCGGCTCACGTCGAGATCGGCGACGCGCGCGTTGTAGTTCGAGCCCGCCTCGTCATGCAGCCCGTCGAGGCGAAATGCGTAGCCGGCGAGCATGGTCGTCTGACCCGGCTGTACGGCGACGATGGTGTTGCTGGCGAGCGCCATGCCGGCGATCCCGGCGACAGTCACGCCCATGCCCGCATGCGCCAGCGCCGCGCCGTACACCGACAGCCGCTGCTGCGCGAGCCGCGTCAACGATGCGCCGAGGGGAATGCGAAACAGCCGCGCCCGCTCGACGACCTCGGCAGCGCTACCGGCGATCAGCCACGCACTGGCGGCGAAGCCGAGTGCCGGCATCCCGCGTCCAATCCCGAGCGTCACGAGGACGCCAACGACGGCCGCGATCAAGGCGGCCCACCAGAGCCGCAGCAGCGCCGGGCCGAGCGAAGCCCGCTTCCACGGCATCACCGGACCGACCGCCATCGCGATCAGCAAGGGTGCGGCGAGCGGCAGTACGGTCGCCTGAAAATACGGCGGCCCGACGCTGAGCTGTTCGCCGAGCAACAGCGACGCGAACAGCGGATAGACGGTGCCGGTCAGCACCACGGCGCAGATCGAGCAGAGCAGGATGTTGTTGAGGATCAGCGCGCCCTCACGCGAGACGGGCGCGAAGATGCCGATCGGCGCGAGTCGCGATGCGCGTACCGCAAACAGCATCAGTGACCCGCCGATGACAATCGCCAGCAGCGCCAGGATGAACACGCCGCGCGTCGGGTCGGTCGCGAACGCATGGACGGAGTTGAGGATGCCGGAGCGGACGAGGAACGTGCCGGAGAGACTCAGCGAAAACGTGCCGATCGCGAGCAGCACGGTCCATGTCTTCAGCGACTCGCGCTTTTCGACCACGAGGGCCGAGTGCAGCAGCGCGGTGCCGGTGAGCCACGGCAGCAGGCTCGCGTTCTCCACCGGGTCCCAGAACCAATATCCGCCCCAGCCGAGTTCATAATACGCCCACCACGACCCGAGCGCGATGCCGCCCGTGAGCAGGCACCACGACGCGAGCGTCCACGGCCGCACCCAGCGCCCCCAGGCGGCATCGACGCGCCCCTCCAGCAACGCCGCGACCGCGAACGCGAACGGGATCGCGAAGCCGACATAGCCCGCGTAGAGGATCGGCGGATGCATCGCGAGGCCGGGGTCTTGCAGCAGCGGGTTCATGTCCCGCCCTTCGAGCGGCGGCGGCCAGAGGCGCACGAATGGGTTGGATGTCGTGAGCGCGAACAGCAGGAAGCCGGACGAGACGAACCCGAGCACGCCGATCACCCGCGCCCGCAACGCCGACGGCAGCGACCGCCCGAAGATCGCGACCGCGCCGCCGCACAGTGCGAGGATCAGGCACCAGAGCAGGATCGATCCCTCATGGTTCCCCCAAGCGCCGGTGATCTTGTAGATCAGCGGTTTCACCGACGCGCTGTTCTCGGCGACGTTCAGCACCGAGAAATCGTCGTTCACCGACGCGGCGACGAGGCAGCCAAAAGCGGTTGCAAGCGCAATGAGTTGGCCTAGCGCCAGCGGCGGCGCCGCAGCCATCAGTCGCCGGTCGCCACGATGCGCGCCGATTAGCGGCAGCAGGGCTTGCGCGGCCGAAATCGCGACCGCGAGCGCGAGCGCGAAGTGGCCGAGTTCGGGGATCATGAGCCCTTCTGGTCCTTAACGGTCAGCGTGTTCCACGTATTGGCCGGCGGCGGCGGACCGGCGGACGGGTCCCAATGGCCGCTCCGCTTCAGCGCCTCGACCACGTCTTTCGGCATATACGTCGCGTCGTGCTTGGCGAGCACCTCGGTCGCCCGGAAATCGCCGTCCGGCCGCAGCGTGCCCTCGGCAACGATGCCCTGACCCTCGCGGAACAGATCCGGCAGGATGCCGGTGTAGCGGACGGTCACGGTCGCCCGCCCGTCGGTGACGCGGAAGCTCGCGGTCGGCTTGCCGTCCACATCCGCGCGCTTGAGACTGCCCTCCTGCACGAGGCCGCCAAGCCGCAGCATCCGGTTTGACGCGGTGCGCGCGGCGAGGTCGGACGGCGCGACGAAGAAGACGATGGTGCTGCGGAAGGCGTTCAGCGCGAGCGCCGTCGCCGAGCCGAGCCCAACCCCGCATGCGAGCAGGATGACGAGGCGGCGGTGCTTCCGCGTCATCGCGCCGCCGCCCGCTTGTCGAGCGCCGCCAGCCGCCGCGCCGCGCGCCGCGACCGCAGCACGGCGTCGATCGCCAGCAGGGCGGGCACAATCAGCGAAAGCGCATACGCGCCCGCCACGTAGGGCAGGTGGTCCATCTGAAACATCATCGACGCGCCTCCTACCCAGCCTGCTCCGCGCGGACCATCAGCAGGCCACGCACCCGGCGCTCCATGACGGCAGCCCGTGTGCGGGCGACGACGATCGCGGCGAACAGCGCGGTAAACCCGACAGCGGAGAACAGCAACGGCCACAGCATGCTCACATACATGGTCGGTGCGCCGGTTAGCGTAATGGTGGCCGGCTGATGAAGAGTGTTCCACCAATCGACGCTGAACTTGATGATGGGCAGGTCGACGGCGCCAATCAGCGCGAGCACGGCGCCGGCGCGATAGCCGCGCTGCGGGTCGTCGAAGGCGCGCACCAGTACGACGTGGCCAATGTAGAGGAAAAACAGCACGAGCACCGAGGTGAGCCGCGCGTCCCACACCCACCAGGCACCCCACATTGGCTTGCCCCAGATACTGCCCGTGGCGAGGCAGAGGCCCGAGAAGGCGGCGCCGACCGGCCCGATCTCGACCGCCGCGAGGTCGGCGAGCGGGTGCCGCCAGACCAGCGACAGCACCGAGCAGATCGCGAGCCCGGCATAGCCGGCGGACGCGAGCCATGCGAACGGCACATGGACGTAGATGATCCGCACCGCGTCGCCCTGCTGCCAGTCAGCCGGCGCGAAGAAGAGGCCCCAGACGACGCCGATGGCTGTGAGCCCGACCCCGAGCGTCCAGAGCCACGGCAGAACGGCCGCGGAGAGCCGGAGGAAGCGGCCGGGATTGGCGAATCGATGGAGGTTGAAGCCGCGCCCCGCGGGTCGCAGCTCGCTTTGCGGAAGGTTCGTGGCGGTCACATCGCGCGTCACGACGCGGCATATAGAGCCGGTGGCGCCATTGATGAAGCCACGCTGTCATCCTCCCCGTGCAACGACGCAAACGCTAGACCCCGTGACGCGCCGGGTGCAAACGCTGGCGGGCCAGGCAAGGGAGGCACATTGGCGTGGCGTACTGGCTGGTCAAATCCGAACCCGACGCGTTTTCCTGGGCGCAGCAGGTCGAGCACGGCGTCGAGCCATGGACTGGGGTTCGCAACCACACGGCGAAGCTCAACCTGCGTGCCATGCGGAAAGGGGATCGGGCTTTTTTCTACCACTCCAATGTTGGCAAGGAGATCGTCGGCATCGTTGAGGTGGTGCGCGAGGCCTATCCGGACCCGACCGCCGAGGAGGGCGCCGATTGGTCGGCCGTCGATGTCCGCGCCGTCCGACCACTGAAGCAGCCCGTGACGCTCGCGGCGATCAAGGCCGACCCGGCGCTGGCCGAGATGGCGCTCCTGCGGCAGTCGCGGCTCTCCGTCTCCCCGGTCACGCCGGCCGAGTGGAAACACATCTGCGCGCTCGGCGGTGTGCGGTGAGCGGAATGGCGGCGGCTGACCGTTGCCTCGGCGCTCTCACGGACATCCGCGACGGCGGGGCGCGCGGCTTTCCGGCCGCACAAGGCGGATTCACCGGGCTGTTCGCCGTCCGCCGTGGCGATGATGTGCGGGTCTATGTGAATGCCTGCCCGCATCTCGGCGTCTCGCTCGACTGGGCGCCCGACCGGTTCCTGACCGACGACGGCACGCGCATTATCTGCGGCACGCATGGCGCCGAGTTCAGGATCGACGACGGCGAGTGCCTCCGCGGGCCATGTCAAGGCGGCCAACTCGAGGCGGTGCCGGTCACGCTTCGCGAGGGCCTTATTTGGGTTCCCGCTGACGCGGGCCTATAACCGAGCATCGCTTCCGACCGTCGCCCGCATCGGCATGAGGCGACGGCGCACGCCGTGACGGGGGAGACAACGCATGTCCGATGTCGACGTACTTGAGGTGCCGCCGGAAATCGCGGCGCACGCGCGGGTCAATGCGGAACAGGCCGCCGCCATGCGACGGGAGGCCGCGACGGACCCTGACGGTTTCTGGGCCAAGGAGGCAAACCGGGTCGATTGGATCCGCCGACCGACGAAGATCCGCAACGCCTCGTTTACGGGCGACGTCTCGATCCGCTGGTTCGAGGACGGCACGCTCAACGCGTCCGCCACCTGCCTCGACCGCCACGTCGCCGCCGGCAACGGGGACCGCGTCGCGATCATCTGGGAAGGGGACGAGCCGGGCCAGAGCCGGCACGTGACCTATCGCGAGCTGCATGAGCAGGTCTGCCGCTTCGCCAACGCGCTGAAATCGCTCGGCGTCAAGCGCGGTGACCGGGTCACGATCTATCTTCCGATGGTCGTCGAGGCGGCTGTTGCGATGCTGGCCTGCGCGCGAATCGGCGCGATCCACTCGGTGGTCTTCGGCGGTTTCTCGCCGGACAGCCTAGCCAGCCGGATCCAGGATTGCGGTTCGGAAGTGCTCATCACCGCCGACGAGGGGCGGCGCGGCGGAAGGCGCGTCAAGCTCAAGGCGAACGCTGACGAGGCCCTGACGCAATGCCCCAGCGTGAAGACGGTCGTCGTGGTGCGAGTCACGGGCGGCACGGTGCCGATGACGGCGGGCCGCGACCATGATTATTCGACGCTGCTCGCCGCCGCGTCACCCGAGTGTCCGCCGGAAGAAATGGCGGCCGAGGATCCGCTGTTCATCCTCTACACGTCTGGCAGCACGGGGCAGCCAAAGGGCGTGCTGCACACGATCGGCGGCTATATGGTTTGGGCGAGTTTTACGCACGAGCTGGTGTTCGATTACCGGCCCGGCGAGGTCTTTTGGTGCACGGCCGATGTCGGCTGGGTCACCGGGCACACCTATATTGTCTACGGCCCACTCGCCAACGGCGCGACGACGCTGATGTTCGAGGGCGTGCCCAACTATCCCACGAGCAGCCGGTTCTGGCAGGTCGTCGATAAACACAAGGTCAACATCTTCTACACCGCGCCGACGGCAATCCGTGCGCTGATGCGCGAAGGCGAGGAGCCGGTGCGCTCGACCTCCCGCGCGAGCCTCCGCATCCTCGGCAGTGTCGGAGAGCCGATCAATCCCGAGGCGTGGCTTTGGTATCACCGCGTGGTTGGCGACGGGCGCTGCCCGATTGTCGATACATGGTGGCAGACCGAGACCGGCGGCATCCTGATTAGCCCGCTTCCGGGCGCGACGCCGCTCAAGCCCGGCTCCGCCACCCTGCCGCTCCCCGGCGTCAAGCCGGTGCTGGTGGACGGCGAAGGGAACGAGCTGAGCGGCGAGACCGAGGGCAATCTCTGCATCGCCGAAAGCTGGCCCGGTCAGATGCGGACCGTCTTTGGCGACCATGCCCGTTTCGTGCAGACCTATTTCTCGACTTTCCCTGGCCGCTACTTCACCGGCGACGGCGCCCGCCGCGACGCCGATGGCTATTATTGGATCACCGGGCGGGTCGATGACGTGATCAACGTCTCCGGCCATCGGATGGGCACGGCCGAGGTCGAGAGCGCGCTGGTTGCCCACCCGAAGGTCGCCGAGGCGGCAGTGGTCGGCTACCCGCATGATCTGAAGGGGCAGGGCATCTATGCCTACGTCACTCTGATCGCCGATGAGGAGCCGACCGACGCGCTGCGGATGGAGCTGGTTGCCTGGGTCCGCAAGGAAATCGGCCCTATCGCGGCGCCCGACATCATCCAGTGGGCGCCCGGCCTGCCGAAGACGCGGAGCGGCAAGATCATGCGCCGCATCCTGCGCAAGATCGCCGCGAACGAGACGGACAGTCTCGGCGACACCTCAACCCTGGCGGACCCGGCGGTGGTGACCGATCTTGTCACCCATCGCGGGTCATAGCGACGGTCCGGCCGCCGCTTGGGCGGCCTTTCGGCGGCGGCCGGACCGGGTTATGACGCGCGCATGAACGAGAGCGACCGCTTGCCCGATCCTCATCTGAAGAACTCGCTGCGCAGCGGCCCCGATGCGCGCGGCCGTTTTGGCGCTTTCGGTGGCCGGTTCGTCGCTGAAACGCTGATGCCGCTGGTTCTCGAGGTCGAGCGCGCTTACGAGGACGCGAAACAGGATCCGGCGTTCCGCACCGAGCTTGATCTTTACCTTCGTGACTACGTCGGCCGGCCGAGCCCGCTTTGGTACGCGGAGCGCCTGACGAAGACGCTCGGTGGTGCCCGCATCTTTTTCAAGCGCGACGAGCTGAACCACACTGGTTCGCATAAGGCGAACAACTGTATGGGGCAGATCCTGCTCGCGCGCCGCATGGGCCGCACGCGGATCATCGCCGAGACCGGTGCCGGGCAGCATGGCGTCGCGACGGCGACCATGTGCGCGCTTTTCGGTCTGCCGTGCACGATCTACATGGGCGCCGTCGACGTGGCGCGGCAGTCGCCGAACGTGTTTCGGATGAAACTGCTCGGCGCCGAGGTTCGTTCGGTCACGTCCGGTGCCGGCACGCTGAAGGACGCGATGAACGAGGCGATGCGCGACTGGGTCGCGAATGTCAGAGACACGTATTACATCATCGGCACCGTCGCTGGACCGCACCCGTACCCGATGATGGTGCGTGACTTCCAGTCGGTCATCGGTGAGGAGGCGCGCGCTCAGCTTATGCAGCGCGAGGGTCGTCTCCCTGACGTCGCGGTTGCCTGCATCGGCGGCGGCTCGAACGCGATGGGGTTGTTTCATCCGTTCCTGGATGATGAGAGCGTGCGGCTGATCGGCGTCGAGGCAGCGGGCGAAGGGCTCGACACCGGCCACCACGCGGCGAGCATCTCGCGCGGCCGCCCGGGCGTGCTGCATGGCAACCGCACCTATCTGCTGCAGAACGAAGACGGCCAGATCGAGGAGGCGCATAGCATCAGCGCCGGGCTCGACTATCCGGGCATCGGGCCGGAGCACTCTTTCTTGCACGAGATCAAGCGGGTCGAATACGTGGCAGCAACGGACGACGAGGCGCTTGAGGCGTTTCAGCTCTGCACGCGCACCGAAGGCATCATCCCCGCGCTCGAACCGGCGCACGCGCTCGCCCATGTCGCGAAGATCGCGCCGGCGATGGATAAGGACGCAATCATCCTGATGAATCTCTGCGGTCGCGGCGACAAGGACATCTTTACCGTCGCCGACCGGCTCGGCGTCAAGCTGTGAGCCGGATCGAAGCGCGGTTTGCGTCCCTCGCCGCCGAGGGGCGGGGCGCATTGATCCCGTTCCTGGAGGCGTACGACCCCGATCCGGCGACGTCGATGGCGATCCTGCGCGGGATGCCGGCGGCGGGCGCCGACCTGATCGAAATCGGGATGCCTTTCACCGACCCGATGGCGGACGGCCCGATCATTCAGGCCGCCGGCCGCCGTGCGCTGCAGGCCGGCGCGACCGTCGCCCGTACGCTCGCCATGGTCCGAGATTTCCGCAACGACGACAGCCAGACGCCGATCGTGCTGATGGGCTATCTCAACCCAATCCTGTCGTACGACGTAAAACGGTTTTGCACCGATGCGGCGGCGGCGGGCGTCGATGGATTGATCGTCGTCGATCTGCCGAGCGAGGAGGCGGCTTTGCTAGTCCCGCATGCGGCCGAGCGCGGGCTTGACGTGATCCGCTTGGTTGCGCCGACGACCGATGAGGCGCGCCTGCCGCTCGTGCTGAACGGCAGCAGCGGTTTCGTCTATTACGTCAGCATCACCGGCATCACTGGCACCCGCACCGCTACCGCGGACGAGCTGGCTGGCGCCATCCCGCGCATCCGTGCGGAGACGCGGCTACCGATCGCCGTCGGCTTCGGCGTCCGCACGCCGGAACAGGCTGCCGAGGCGGTGCGCAAGGCTGACGCCGCAGTGGTCGCATCCGCGCTCATCGACACGCTGCGCGCAAGCCTCACGCCGGACGGCCATGCCGCGCCGGACACAGCCCGCCGCGTGCTGGATCAGGTGCGCAGTTTGGCGGAGGCTGTACGCACCGCCCGGGTGTCGGCGTCCGCGGCATGAGCTGGCTGTCCGAGTATGTGCGGCCAAAGATCCGCACGCTGTTCGCGCCGCGCGAGGTGCCGGATAATCTCTGGCGGCAATGCCCGAACTGTCAGTTGATGATCTTTCATACCGATCTGGTGAAAGACATGAAGGTTTGCTCCGGCTGCGGGCACCACATGCGTACCACGGCGAAGGAGCGACTGAGCTGGACCTTCGATGACGGTCAATGGACGGCGATCGACTTGCCGCGCGTGCCGCCTGACCCGCTGCGGTTCCGCGACACCAAGCGGTACACCGACCGGCTGAAGGAAGCGCGCGAGGCGACGGGCCTCGAAGACGCGATCCTCGTGGCCCACGGCCGCATCGGCGGCCACCGGGCGGTGGTCGCGGTGATGGCGTTCGACTTCATGGCCGGCTCGATGGGCGCGGCGGTCGGTGAGGCGATCGTGACGGCGGCGAAGCTGGCCGTGCTGCAGGACGCTCCGCTCATCGTCTTCACTGCCGCGGGCGGCGCGCGGATGCAGGAGGGCGCGGTGAGCCTTATGCAGATGCCGCGCACGGTCATCGCGACGCAGCTCGTGAAAGAGGCGGGGCTGCCGTACATCGTCGTGCTGACGGACCCGACGACCGGCGGCGTCACGGCGAGCCTCGCGATGCTGGGCGATGTGCAGATCGCCGAACCCGGCGCGCTGATCGGCTTCGCGGGCGCGCGCGTCATTGAGCAGACGGTGCGCGAGACACTGCCGGACGGGTTTCAGCGGGCGGAGTATCTGCTCGCGCACGGCATTCTCGACATGGTCGTCCGCCGCACCGAGTTGCGCGAGACGCTGGGCCGGCTGATCGGGCTGCTGCGCGAGAAGGAGCCGGCGGAGGTTCCGGCCGAGCCGGTCGTGGTGGAGGAAACCGTGGCGCCGGACGCGAACACGGCATCGGCCGTCGAGCCGATGACGACCGGACCGGCCGGCGGAACGTGAGCGCCACGATTGACGCGCGCGACGCGGCGACCGAAAGCCGCATCGACGCGCTGACCGCCCGGCTCCACGCGCGCCATCCGGTCCTGATCGACCTTGGGCTCGATCGTATCCGCGCAACCCTCGACCGGCTGGGCAACCCCGAACTGCGTCTGCCGCCGGTCATCCACGTCGCTGGCACGAACGGCAAAGGCAGCACCTGCGCCTTTCTTCGAGCAATGGCGGAGGCGGCCGGTTTGTCGGTGCACGTCTACACGTCGCCGCATCTTGTCCGCTTCAACGAGCGCATCCGCATCGCCGGCCGACTGGTCGAGAACGACGCGCTGTACGCGGCGCTCGACCGGGTGGAGGAAGCGGCGGGCGAAGACCCGATCACCGTGTTCGAGGTCATCACGGCGGCAGCACTCCTGCTGTTCGCGGAAACCCCGGCCGATCTCTGCGTGCTCGAGGTCGGGCTCGGCGGGCGGGGCGATGCGACCAACGTCGTGCCGCGCCCGGCCGGCTGCGTCATCGCGCCGGTTTCGATCGATCATCAGGATTTTCTGGGCGAAACGCTCGCCGAAATCGCGACCGAGAAGGCGGGCATCATCAAGCCAGGCGTGCCGGTCATCGTCGGTCCGCAGCCGCCGGCGGCGCTCGCCGCGATCGCCGCCAAAGCCGAGGCGCTAGGCGCGCCGATGCTGCTGTTGGGGCGAGATTTCGACGCGGCCGACCTGCCGCCGCCGAGACTGCCGGGGCCGCATCAGCGCGACAACGCGGCCATCGCCGCCGCCGCTATCCGCGCGTCCGGCCTCGCCGTACCGGACGACGCGATCCGCGCCGGGGTCGGCCGGGCGGTCTGGGCGGCGCGGCTTCAGCGTCTGCACGGAAAGCTCACCGACCGGCTGCCGTCCGGGTGGGAGCTGTGGCTCGACGGCGGCCATAACGAGGGCGCCGCCGCCGTGCTCGCGACCGTGCTCGATGGCTGGCGTGACCGGCCGGTGCACCTGGTTGTTGGCATGAAACAATCGAAAAACGCCGCCGCCTTCCTCGCCCCGCTGATCCCGCGCGCAACGACGCTCTGGGCGGTCGCCGAGCCGCGGCAGCATCTCGCCTGGCCCGTCGAGGCGATCGTTGCGGCCTCTTCCGGCGTCGCGCGACCCGGCCCGACCGTCGCCGCCGCGCTCGATCAAATCTCGCATGAACCGGCCACGAGTGCCGCGCCAGCCCGGGTTTTGATTTGCGGCAGCCTCTATCTCGCTGGCGAAGTGCTGCGGGCGGACGGAACAATTCCCGACTGAGCATAATTCCGGCCGCGCCAGACGATGCGCTGACGAGATCACCGGCTATATAGTCCCTCCATGGGAGGGACGTGGTCGCCGCGCTGATGGACGGAGTGCGATACGATGCCGCCCTCGCGGGCGTCGGTCTTGCGAACGCGATGCTCGCCCTGCGGCTCCGCGCGCACCGTCCAGATCTGCGAATAGCCGCCTTCGATGCAGGCCCGTGCTTCGGCGCGGGCCGAACGTGGTCGTTTTTCGCGACCGACCTCGCGGACGGGGAGCGGGCCTGGGTTGCGCCCTTCGTCGGGCATTCCTGGCCCGGCTACCGCGTCATGTTTCCGGGCTTCGAACGGACGCTGACGACACCGTATCGGACGATATCGGCATCGGCGATCGCCTCGGCGCTGGACGCGGCTCTCGGCGATGACGTCGCGTTCGGCCATTCGCTCGAGACCGTCGCGGCAAGGCACGTGACGGAACCGGGCGGCGCGCGGATCGATGCGACGGCGGTGGTTGATGGACGCGGCGGCATGCATCTCGCCGGGCTTGTCTGCGGCTGGCAGAAATTCGTGGGCCACGAGGTGCGGCTCGCCGCCCCGCACGGGCTCGACCTGCCGATTTTGATGGATGCGCGGGTCGAGCAGCTCGACGGGTTTCGTTTCTTCTACGTCCTACCCCTCGGCCCCGACCGGTTGTTGATCGAGGACACGCGCTACTCCCTATCGCCCGCGCTCGAGCCGAACGGGTTCCGCCGCGAGACCGACGCATACGCCGACTCGCAAGGCTGGCGGATCGTTGAGCGTCTATCGGAGGAGCGGGGCGTGCTGCCGGTCGTGATGGACGGCGACATCGACGTTATGCTGGACGCGGCCGGCCCCGACGATGCGGCCGCGATCGGCGTCCGTCTCGCGATGTTTCATCCCGTCACGAGCTACTCGCTACCCGCCGCCGTCTCGACCGCCGACGCGCTGGCGCGGGACTGGCCGGGCGACGCGGTGCGGCTCCGCGCGATCCTGCACAGCCGGGCGCGCCGCATCTGGGCCACGCAGGGGTTCTATCGGTTGCTGAACCGGATGCTGTTCCTCGCCGGGCCGGCCGATCAGCGGTGGCTTGTGTTCAATCGCTTCTACCGCTTGCCCCAGCCGCTGATTGAACGTTTCTATGCCGGACGAACGACGCTGACCGATCGCATGCGCATTCTCACCGGGCGGCCGCCCGTTCCGTTGCTGTCCGCCATCCGCTGCATTCCGCCCGCCCGCGCCCGTCAGACGGAGCACCTCGCTTGAACGAGATGTCGACGCCGATGGCCGTCACGGCCGCGATCGGGGACCGGCCGACGGCGGCGGTGATCGGCAGCGGCTTCGGCGGCCTCGCGCTCGCGATTCGGCTGCAATCGGCTGGCGTGCAGACGACGGTGTTTGAGGCGCGGGACAAGCCAGGCGGACGCGCATACGTCTATGAGCAGGACGGTTTCATCTTCGACGCCGGCCCGACCGTCATCACCGACCCGTCGGCGCTTGAGGCGCTGTTCGCGCTATCCAGCCGCCGCTTGTCCGATTACGTCGAGCTGTTGCCGGTGAAACCATTCTACCGGTTGCTGTGGGATGACGGCGACCGGTTCGACTACTCAAATGATCAGGCGGAGATCGACGCGCAGATCGCGGCGCGCTCGCCGGCGGACGTCGAGGGCTACCACCGCTTCCTCGACTACTCCGAGAAAGTTTTCGCGAAGGGCTATCTCGAACTCGGCCACGTGCCGTTCCCGGATTTCCGCAGCATGGTCGCCGTCGCGCCCGCACTGATGAAGCTCCGCGCGTGGGAGACGGTGCACGCCGCCGTCGCGCGCTTCGTGCGTGACGACAAGCTGCGCCAGGCATTCAGCTTCCACTCGCTGCTGGTCGGCGGCAGCCCGTTTCGTACGTCGTCCATCTATACGCTGATCCATGCGCTCGAACGGCGGTGGGGCGTGTTTTATCCACGCGGCGGCACCGGCGCGCTCGTGCGCGCGATGGTGCGGCTGTTCGAGGATCTCGGCGGCCGAATGATGCTCAACGCGCCGGTCGCGCGCATCCTGACCGACGGCGCGATCGGCCGTGTGTCCGGTGTCGAGACCGCGGACGGCGCGCGCCATCCCGCCGATCAGGTCGCGAGCAATGCCGATGTCGTGCACACATACGGCACGCTGCTCGGCCACAATCCGCGCGGCGCGGCGGAGGGTAAGCGGCTGGCGGCGAAGGCGCACAGCATGTCGCTGTTCGTGATTTATTTCGGCCTTAACCAACGGCGCGAGGACATTGCGCACCACACGATACTGTTCGGGCCGCGCTACAAGGCGCTGATAGCCGACATCTTCAAAGGCCCCGCGCTGCCGGACGATTTCTCGCTCTACTTACACGCGCCCTACATTAGCGACCCTGCGATGGCGCCCGCTGGCAAGAGCGCGTTTTATGTGCTGTCGCCCGTACCGCATCTCGGTCACGCCGCGATCGACTGGACCATCGAGGGACCGCGCTATTGCGACCGGATCCTGGTAGCCCTCGAAGAGAAACTATTGCCGGGGCTGCGCGCCGATCTCGCCACGTTGCGCATCTTCACGCCGGCCGATTTCCGGGACGTGTTTCACGCGCATCACGGCTCGGCGTTCTCGGTCGAGCCGATCCTGACGCAGTCGGCCTATTTCCGTCCGCATAACGAAGACACGCGCGTCCCCGGCCTGTTTCTGGTCGGCGCGGGCACGCATCCCGGGGCGGGCGTGCCGGGCGTCGTAGGCTCGGCACGGGCAACGGCGTCGACGATGTTGGCCGCGCTCGGCCACCCGGTTCCCGCCTGAACCGGGCGATGCAGCCGGGCCCCACGGCGCGCGACGCGCGCGCGACCCTGGCCGCCGGCTCATCGAGTTTCGCCACCGCGTCCCGCCTGCTCGCGCCGGCGCTGCGGGATGATGTCGCGTTGCTCTATGCGTGGTGCCGGCATTGCGACGACGTGATCGACGGGCAGGAACTCGGCGGCGCCCGCCGCCATGCCCTCGCCGACGCCGACGCGGTGGCAGCGCTGCGGGAGGCGACGCTTGCCGGCCTCGCCGGGGAGGCGCCGGAGGGCTGCGTGTTTGCGGGCCTCGGGCGTGTCGCTGCGCGGCACCGGATCCCGTCGCGCTACCCGCTCGACCTGATCGACGGCTTCGCCATGGACGCGTCCTGCCGCCGGTTCGAGACCCTGGGCGATACGCTCAGCTACGCGTACTGCGTCGCCGGCGCGGTCGGCGTGATGATGGCGCATGTGATGGATGTGCGGGACACCGAAACGCTCCGCCGGGCGTCCGATCTCGGGATTGCGTTTCAATTGTCGAACATCGCGCGCGACGTGGTGGACGATGCGCGGGCCGGGCGGATCTATCTGCCCGAGGCGTGGCTGATCGAGGCCGGCGTGCCGCTCGACGAAATCGCCGACCCCGCCCACCGCGAAGCCGTCGCCGCCGCCGCTTCAAGGCTGGTGCAGGCGGCCGAGCCCTACTACGCCTCCGCCCGCGCCGGCATCGCGCGCCTGCCGTGGCGGTCGGCGTGCGGCATCGCGGCGGCGTGGGGGATTTACCGGGAAATCGGCCTGATGGTCCGCGCGCGCGGGTCGGCCGCGTGGGATGAGCGGGTGGCGACGGGGCCGGGGCGCAAGGCGGCACTCGCCGCAATCGGCTGCCTCCGCGCGACCCGCGCCCGCACCCCGATCATCCGCCGCTCCATCGTTGCCCGCGACGGTTTGTTTACGCCGCCCGCGCTGGCGTGACTGGGCGGCGGCGCCAACGCATCATCACCTTTCGTCCACGCTCATCGGCAATCGCGCGCGCGTGTACTTGCAAAAGATCCTTCCGGGCGACCAGCCCGATCAACGCGCCGGTCGCGTGATCGACGATCGGGACGCGACCGAGATCGGCCGCCACCATTCGCTCGATCAATTGCTCGGCCATTTCGTCACCGTATCCGGTGATCACGGTCCGGCCGCCGACTCGCGCGCCGACTTCGCGCACCATCACGTCCGCCACGCGGGCGAGCGTGTACGGGTTCACGTGATACTCGCGCGACACATGCGTGCCCCGCCGCGCGACCTTCTCGGTCAGGATAGATCGCTTCAGCAACAACACTGTGACCGCATACGCGGCGCTGCAAGCGGCGATCAGCGGCAGCAGCACGCCGACATCATGCGTCAGCTCGACCGCGAACAGGCACGCGGTGAGAGGTGCCCGCATCGTGCCGCCCATCATCGCCGCCATCCCGAGCAGCGCCCAGAAGCCCGTCGGCGCATCCGGCAACACATTGCCCGCGACCGCGCCGAGCGCGCCGCCCATGATCAGCAACGGCGCGAGCACGCCGCCCGACGTGCCGGAGCCGAGGGCCACCGACCAGATCACCGCCTTAACCACCAGCAGCAGCAAAACGGCGGCCGGCAGCATATCGCCAGTCAACAGATGTCGAATGTTGTCGTAGCCGACGCCGAGTGCTGACGGCTCGATCAGCCTGCCGATGCCGACGACCACGCCGCCGATCAGCGGCCACCACATCCAATGCAGCGGCAGCCGCTCGAACGAGTCCTCGGCCGCATAGACCATGGTGGTCAGCAAGCCGGACCCGAGCCCGGACAGAACGCCGACAGCGAGCCAGGCTAAGAAATTCGGGATCGTCGGCGACACGTGCGCGACGAACGGAAATAGCGGCGCGGGCGTGAGCAGCAGATTGCGCTCCGCTGCCGCGACGGCGGCGGCGATCGCGATGGCGATGAAGCTGCGCGGCTTCCACTCGAACAACAGCAGCTCGAACGCCAGCAGAACCGCCGCGACCGGTGTGCCGAACACGCGATGCGCGCCGCCGCTGGCCACCCCTACACTCGCGCGATGTCAGCCCGATCCGTCAGCAAGGCTGAATACGAGGCGCTGTCCGAATTCCGCCACGGGCTGCGCCGGTTCCTCGCGTTTAGCGCAGCGTCCGCCGAGGCCGCCGGCCTGACGCCGCGGCAGCATCAGGCGCTGCTGGCGATCAAGGGTTTTCCCGACGGGGGCGGGGCGACGATTGGCGATCTGGCCGAGCGGCTGCTGATCCGTCACCATAGCGCGACCGAACTCGTCGACCGGCTCTGTCAGGCGGGGCTCGTCGCCCGCCGCGCGGACCCACTCGACCGGCGGCGGGTGCGGCTATCGGTCACGGCGGCGGCCGAGGAAATCCTGCGCGAATTGTCAGGCGCCCATTTGCGAGAGTTGACCGCGATGCGGCCCCGTCTTGACCGCGCTGCTCGACGCGCTTGCCCGTCAGGACGAACCGACGCGGAGCTAGCTGGAGGAGACCGCCGCTTCCGCGTCGGCCGTTGCCTTCCCGCGACCCGCCGCGAGCTTCCGCCGCAGTGCCGCGATCGGCGGCGCGTACAGGAACCCGAACGACACGCACCCCTCCCGCCCATGCACCGCGTGGTGCAGGTGATGCGCGGTGATCAGGCGGCCGAGATAGCCGCGCTTTGGCATCACGCCGAGCTTCAGCCGACGATGCACCAGCCCGTCATGCACCAGCACATACGCGATGCCATACGCGGTGACGCCGCAACCCGCCCCGAAGGCGAGCCAGCCATATTGCCAGTGCAGCCAGAACGCGACGACGGCGATCGCGGCGCCCCCGATCGCGAACCGGTCGTTCCGCTCCAGGAAGCCGTCACGCGGCTCATGGTGCGACCGGTGCCAGGACCACAGGAAGCCATGCATGATGTAGCGGTGCGTCGCCCAGGCAAGGCCCTCCATGCCGACGAACGCCACGAGCCCGGCGGCGGCCGGGCCGATCCAGCCGGATGAGAGCAGGGTCAGCGACATGGCATCAGACATTGCATGGAAGTGGCTCGTCGTCCCATACCGGCAAGCGATGATCGTCATCGCCGCCGCATCGCAAGCCGTCGCGAATCGCCGCCCTGGCCGGTTGCTGGGCGTGGCGCTGGCGTTCGCGGTGGTCGGCGCGTTTCTCGCGATCCATGTCGGCGGCGTGTTCTTCTGGCGGTGGGACCGGCCGTGGTCGGCCGCGGCGCCGCTCGTCGCGGCGGTGCAGTGTTGGCTCTGCGTCGGGCTGTTCATCGCGGCGCATGATGCGATGCATGGGTCACTGGCGCCGGGGCGGCCGCGCCTGAATGGGGCAATCGGGCGGCTTTGTCTGTTGCTCTATGCGGGGTTCGACTTCAGCCGCCTGCGCACCGCGCACCACGCGCACCATGCGGCGCCGGGCACGGCGGATGACCCCGATTTCTTCGCGCCCGCGCCGACGCGGCTCCTCGCCTGGTATGGCGTTTTCGTCGGCCGCTACTTCGGCTGGCGACAGATGGCGTTCATGGCCGCCGTCTATACGGTCGAGGGCCAGCTGCTCGTGGCCGAGAGGATCAATCAGATCGTGTTCTGGGCCGTGCCGGCGCTGCTATCGTCGTTGCAGTTGTTCGTCTTCGGGACGTGGCTCCCACACCGGCATGAGGGCGAGCACGACGCGGCGCCGCATGCCGGATTTGCCGACCGGCACCGCGCGCGGTCACTCGGCTACCCGTGGCTCGGGTCGTTGCTGGCTTGTTACCACTTCAATTACCACCACGAGCATCACCTGATGCCGCATGTGCCGTGGTGGGGCTTGCCGGCGGCGCGCCGACGACTGGTCGCAGGGTCAGAGCCGCCGTCTCGATGATTTCGGCCGCGCGGGTCGCACCGCCGGCAACCGCGATCTCCGCCGCGATCCGCCCCGCCGCCGCCCGCGTTGCCGGATCGGTCGCCGCCTCGGCGATCACGCGGGCGAGGCGCGGAACGCCCCAGCGCGACGAGGCGCGCCGTCCCGCGCCGTTATAGGCGACCCGGGCGGCGATCGCCGGCTGCTCATACGCGAGCGGCAACACCACGAGCGGCACCCCGGCCGCCATCGCGTCCATGACCGTGTTCATCCCGCCGTGACAGACGCACAGCGCCGCCCGCGCGAGCACCGCGGGCTGATCGACCCGCGCCCGCACGGCCGGGCGGCCGGGCAGCGCCGCCTCCGCCGTTGCCGGCAAATGGCCGCCATGCGCGACAACGCTCCTGAGCCCGGCCGCCTCGCACGCGGCAGTCAGCCGGCCCAGCAGATCTGCCCGATACCCCTGCAACGACCCGAGCGAAACAAACGCGAACGGCTCGTCAGGCAAGCCTTGCTCTTCCGCTACTGGTCCGGGCGGGCGAAGTGGTCCGACGGTGTGAATGTGCGGCGCGCGGTCGGGGCGCGGATAGTCGAACGAATCGACCGTCTGTGCGATCGAGGCGAGGGGAGAGAGACAGTCCTGCGCCGACCGCGCTCGCAATCCCCACGCGGCGGCCTGCCGTGCGATCCGCCCATTGACGGGCCGCATCACGATCCTCTGCACGCGCCAGGCGCCGCGGTTGCGCCAGCGGCCGAAGAAGGACGGATAATACTGCCAATCGATGAAATACGGCGGCAGCCGCGGCTCCCGGTCGATCGGCAATCCGTTTGCAACAGAAACGAACGGCAAACCGAGATGCGCCGCGACCAACCCGCCCGCCATCGTCAGCTGATCGACCGCAACGATGTCGGGCGAAGCGGCGGCGAGCAACGCAGGAAGATCGCGTAGAATGATTCCGGTCGAGTGGGCGAGGGCGCGGACGACGCCGAGCGTCCCTTCGGTCGGGAAGTTCAGCATCGTTGCGCGCGTATCGACCATGATCGCGCGGTGGCCGCGCGCCGTGAGTGCAGCGGCCAATGCCTTCATCGGATCCTGATGTCCCGCGAACGGCGGCGCGACCAGCGCCACGGTCAATCGGCGACCGGTGGCGCTGCCCGCTTCAGTGCCATAGCGGGGGGAGATCAGAGGCTGCCGGCGATCCACTCCTTGAGCCGGCTCTTCGGCAGCGCGCCAACCTGCGTCGCCGCCGGCTTGCCGTCCTTGAACAGGATCAACGTCGGGATGCCGCGCACCGCGTAGTCATTCGGCGTGCTCGGGTTCTCATCGATGTTGACCTTGGCGATCGTCAGCTTGCCGGCGAACTCTGTCGCCAGCTCCTCGAGCGCCGGGCCGATCACCTTGCAGGGGCCGCACCACTCGGCCCAGAAATCAACCAGCACCGGCCCCTCCGCCGACAACACGTCGGTGTGGAAGCTCTGGTCGGTCACGGCCTTGGTCTGCGTGCTCATCGGCGGGCGGCTCCTTGGTTTCAGGGACGAGACATGGTTGATCCGGCCCCGGTCATCAAGCTGGCGTCGAGCACCGCGTCCGGCAACACAGTGATGCGTGCGGCGCGAGTCCAGACCAGCGCGCAGGTGACCGGCCGATCCGGATAGATGGCGCGCAGCACGTCGCGATAGGCGGCCATCTGCCGGCAATAAAGCACCGGCGTGTCCTCCGCCCGGTCCGGGGCATCGCGCCCGGTCTTGTAGTCGCAGATCAACACCCGGTCCGGCAGGACCGCGATGCGGTCCACGAGGCCGCCGACGACTGCGCCCCGCACGATGCCGGTCAGCGGCGCCTCGGCGCGTGAGCCTGGGCCGAACAGCGGCACCAGGTCGGGGTTTTCCAGCACCGCCATCGTCTCATCGGCGATTACCGCAGCCTCGTCCGCCTTCACGCCCTGCGCCGCCGCCATCAGCCAGCGGCGCGCCGCGTCCCGCCGCGTCGCCGGAGGCAGGGTCGGCAGGTGTTGCAGTAGCGTGTGGATCAGGCTGCCGCGCCGTAGCGGCCCTTCCGTGTCGCGCGTGACTATGGGGGAGGCGGCGTGCGGCACCGGGCCGAGTTCGACGCCGTCCGGCCGGCTCGGGGCGAGGCGGGTCGGCACGACCGGCTCAACCGGCGGCGGCGCCGCGCGCCAGTCGGGTGCAGCACCAAGCCAGGCGGGCGCGGGCAGGGCGGCAGGCGCGACCAGGGACGGCTCTTTAGCCGGTCCAACGGATTGCGGGTCGTGGCGGTAGCGGCGCATCTCACCCGCGAAGGCCGGAAACGCCACGCGCTCGGCCGGCAGCCGGTCCATCGCGGTCGCAATGATGGTGTACCAGCACCCATCCGGAACGGATCTCGCCGGGGTATGCCCGCAGACAATCAGCCGGTCTCGCGCCCGCGTCAGCGCGACATAAAGCAGCCGGTTCCGCTCCTCCTCCGCCGCGATCTTCTGCGCGTCGCGGAGTGCCACGGCTGGACGGCAAAGCAACGCCTTCTGACTGACCAGCACCGGCAGGGCGAGGCCGCTATCGAGTGTCGCCCAGACGAGCTTTTCGGAGTTGCGATGCGGCGACACCGTATCCGGCAGGATGACGAGCTTCGCCTCCAACCCCTTCGCGCCATGCACCGTCAGGACGCGAACAAGCCCGCCCGCGCCCTCCGCTTCACGCTTGATGTCGGTTTCGCTCGCGCGGAGCCAGTGCAGGAAATGCTGCAGCGAGGGCGGGTGCGTCGTGGCATGTTCGAGCGCGGCGGCCAGCAGTTCATCGATCGGGTCCGCCGCCTCCGCGCCCAGTCGCCCAAGCAGACGCGCGCGTCCGCCGAGCGGCCCCAGCGCCTCGGTCAGCAGCGCGTGCGCCGGCACGAAATCAACGCGCGCCCGCAGCCGCTTCAGCATCGTCCACGCTGCCGACCAGTCCGGCCGCTCGTCCGCGCGCGCCTGCAGCGTGTCGAACAGCGTCGCCGCGCCGCGGTCGATCGCGAGGTCCATCAGGCTGTCGTCGGTTAGGCCGCCGAGCGGGCTCGTTAGCACGCAGGCGACCGCGAGATCGTCCTCCGGCAACAGCAGTGCGTCACACAGCGCGAGCAGATCCTCGACCGCCGGCTGCTCCACCAGCGTCATCCGGTCGAGCCCTGCGACCGGCACGCCACGCGCCTTCAGCGCGTTGACCAGCGCGCGCGGAAACGCGGTGCGCGTTTGCACCAGAACCATGATGTCGCCGGGCGTCAGTTCGGCGCTGGGGTCGGCGAGTTCGTCCCTGATCCAGTCGGCGAGCGCCTCGGCGAGCAGCCCCGGCGCGGTGATGCGCGCGCGGTTGCCGTCGGCCGTTTCCCACGCGGCGATGGCGGCCTCATCCGGCTTCGGCGCTAGCGGCCACAGCTCGACGCGACCGGGAGCGGTTTCAAGCGCAACCTGATGGCGCAGCGTTTCATCGAGCAGCACGACGCCGCGACGTGCGTCGGCGTCGGCGAACACCGCGTCGACCAGTGTGAGGATTGCGGCCGAGGAGCGGAACGACACATCGAGCGGCTGATCGACGAACCCGTGCTGCGCGTCTGCCGCCCGCGCGCGGAAATGCTGTCGCCACTTGTCGAACCCCATCGGGTCCGCGCCTTGGAACGAGAAAATCGACTGCTTACGGTCGCCGACGGCGAAGACGGTACGTGGCCGCGCGCGGTCTGCCGCATCGGCCCCAGCTCCGGCGAAGAACTCCTCGACGAGGCGGGCGGCGATGTGCCACTGCGCCGGCGCCGTGTCTTGCACCTCATCGAGCAGCAGATGGTCGATGCCGCCGTCGAGCTTGTAGTGCACCCAAGCGGCGCCCGGGTCGTCGAGCAACCGGTCCGTGCGATCGATCAGGTCGTCGTAGTCGAGCAGGCCCGAAGCCGCTTTCGCCGCCGTG
>CAYSTX010000028.1:0-23639 GCA_964434035.1 uncultured Acetobacteraceae bacterium | reverse complement strand
GTGAGGATGCGCCGATGTCGTGTCCCGCCATGCTCGACCAACGCCGATGGGGTTTTCGGGTCGAAGCCGTGGCGCATCAGTGCCTCCCACAGCGACGCGAGCGTATGGGTACCCATGTAGACCGCAAGCGTCGAGCCCGGGCGCGCGAGCGCCTCGAAGTCGAGCGATAGCGTGCCGTCTTTCGTGTGGCCGGTGACCAGCGTCACGGCGCGGCTCGCGTCGCGATGCGTGAGCGGGATAACAGCATCGGCGGCGCACGCGAGCGCGGCCGTGATGCCGGGCACGACCTGGAACGGAACCCCGGCGGCGGCGAGCATTTTCACCTCCTCGCCGCCGCGACCGAAGACGAACGGATCACCACCTTTCAGCCGGACCACGTGTTTGCCGGCGCGGGCGAGCCGGATCAGGAGGGCGCCGATATCCTCCCGCTTCATGCAGTGGTTCGCCCGCGCCTTGCCGACGAAAATCCGGTCGGCATCGCGCCGGGCCAAATCGAGCACTTCGTTACTGACCAAGCGATCATGCACGATTACGTCGGCCTCCCCGAGCAAGCGCTGTGCGCGAACCGTGAGCAAGTCGGCGGCACCCGGCCCCGCGCCGACCAGAAAAACGATGCCGGATGGATCGCAGCCCTCGGTCAAACCCAGCAGCGCACCCGACAGAGCGCCGCGTATGATCAGGTCGAACGGTCCAAGACCGACTTTGGCAATGCCGGACTGGACCATGTTTGCGACGATATCGGCGGGTTTCAGCGAGTCCATGCGACTCCTCCTTCGCTGAGCGCGTGTCGGGAAAGCGGTCTAGGCATCTTTGCCGGCAGCAAACGCCGCTTGGGTGGCTGCAACTCCTATGCCGACTTCCGCCACGGCCCAGATCTCACGCAGAATCGATTTCAGTTCCGGAAGGCACGAACCGCAGTTGGTTCCGGCACGCAGGCGCGCGCCAATTTCCTGCGTTGTCCGAAGCCCGTGCTCGCGCACGGACTGACACACCGTCGCCCGGCCGACGCCGAAACACGCGCAGACGCGCGGACCATCATCGGCGCGTTGACCGCCGTCGCCGCCGACCAACACGCGCCATCGAGCGTGCTCAGCCACCTTCGAACCGAGCAGCGGCGCGATCGCCTCGTGCTGTGGCAGCGAGCCAAGATCGCGCGCCAGCAACAGACAAGCCTCGAGCACGCCATCGACCAAGGCGGCTCGGCGAAGCACGCCTCGGCCCGCGTCCTCCATCTCGACCCACTCCGTCTCGTCAGGCATCCGTCCCAGCATGGCGGCGGCGAATTCGGCCAGTGCCTCGCCTGTTGGCGGCTCGGTGACGCCGGTCAAATGGTAGACGTGGCCGTATGCAAGCGGCACTCGCACCCAATGGCATAGCGCCGGCAACGCGACGCCGGTCCGCCGGAGCAGGACGCCGTAAAACCGTGGAGAAACACGGGTCACCGAGGCCGGGGTCGCCTTCAGTTCCGGCTGCCCGGAAGTCGGGTCGAGCCGCGCCGTGACCGCGCGCCCGATCGGCCCGGATGAGGCGAATGCATCAGTCCAGTGCATCGGCGCGAACAGCTCACCGGGACGCTGCGCCGCCGTCACCGCGACCCGGAGCAGCGCGCTGCCGGCATCTGTTTCGATTGTCGCGAGATCGTCTTCCACGAGGCCAAGGCACGCGGCATCGGCCGGATGAATCGAAACCGTCGGCTCCGGCGCATGCGTCATCAAGCGCGGCACGCGGCCGGTGCGGGTCATCGTGTGCCATTGGTCGCGAACCCGGCCGGTGTTGAGCAGAAACGGGCGCGCATCGGTTCCGGTCAACCGACGATAAGGTGTCGGAACGAAGCGGGCGCGACGATCCGGCGTGCTGAACACACCGTCGGCGTACGCTCGCCCGGCATCGGTCGCGCCGTCGGCATCACGTGCGGCCAGCGGCCAGCGGCGTGGCGTCATTTGGTCGTATTCCGCGTCGTCAAATTCAGCCAGCGCGCCGACGTCGAACACGCGCTCGCCCAAATTCTCTAACCCGCTCAGCCGCGCATGTTCGCGGAAGATCGGAGCCGCGCCGTCCCACGCGAACGCATCACCGAACCCCATGCGCCGCGCAACGTCGGCGAACATCCACCAATCGGGCCGCGCGTCGCCGGGCGCGTCGCGGAATTTGCGCTGTCGGGAGATGCGGCGCTCGGAACTGGTGACGGTGCCGTCCTTTTCGCCCCACCCCGCCGCGGGCAGGGCGACATGCCCATAGCGTGTCGTGTCGGTCGGCCAGCAATCCGACACGACGACAAACGGACACGCCTGCAGTGCGGCCGGCACACGGTCGGTGCGCGGAAGGGTGTCGGCCGGATTGGTTGCGACGATCCACAACGCCTTCACCCGGCCGTCCAGCACCGCGTCAAACAGGTCGACGGCCTTGAGGCCCGGATGCGTTGCCAAACGTGGAGCATTCCAAAAGCGGCGCAGCCGGTCGCGGTCGGCCGGATCGTCGAACCGCAAATGCGCGGCGAGCTGATTCGCCAAGCCGCCGACCTCTCGTCCCCCCATCGCGTTGGGTTGACCAGTAACCGAGAACGGTCCCATGCCCGGCCGCCCGATCCGGCCGGTCGCGAGGTGACAGTTGATGATCGCGTTGACCTTGTCGGTGCCGACAGACGATTGGTTCACGCCCTGCGAATAGACCGTCAAGACCCGCTCAGTCGTTGCAAACCATTCGTAGAAGGTTGCGAGCATAACGGGATCGAGGCCGCAGGCAGCCGCGACCGTACGCGGATCGGCGGCATCGGCGCGTGCGGCCGCGAGCATCTCCGTGAAGCCCGTCGTATGATGGGCGATCCAATCATGATCGAGAGCGGACGCCATTTCGAGGTACGCGAGCAGACCGTTGAACACGAGCACATCGCTGCCGGGCGCCAACGGCAGGTGAAGATCAACATCTTCCGCCGTCGCCGTGCGGCGCGGATCCAAAACCACCAACCGCGTGCCACGGGTCGCCCGGGCGGCCAGGAGCCGCTGATACAGAACCGGGTGGCACCAGGCCGTGTTGCTGCCGACCAGAACGACAAGATCGGCTTCGTCCCAGTCCTCATACACGCCCGGCACCACATCCTCGCCAAAAGCGCGGACGTGACCCGCCACCGACGACGCCATGCAGAGTCGCGAGTTCGTATCGATGTTGCCGCTGCCAATGAAGCCCTTCATTAGCTTGTTCGCGACGTAGTAGTCCTCGGTCAGGCATTGGCCCGAGACGTAGAAAGCAACACTGTCGGGACCGTTCGCGGCGATGGTGTCGCCGAACCGCTCGGCCACGAGATCGAGCGCCGTCTCCCACGAGGCAGGCACGCCATGGACAGACGGCTCCGTCAGCCGGTCGGTGTCGTCGAGGGTGAGCTCAAGCGCCGTACCTTTTGAGCAAAGCCGTCCGCGGTTTGACGGATGCGCGGTATCGCCACGGATCGTGCCGTCCGGCATGGCAACGACGCCGCACCCGACGCCGCAATACGGACAGGTGGTCTGCACGCCATCCTGCATCACGCGTCTACCACGATGCCGGACTCAACGTCGCCGTCAGCCGAGTCGAGCGCGCTTGGTCCAAAAGCAAGAGACCCACGAAGCGCAGCGACGTCAGCCTCACGCCTGAGCAGAGCCAGGTACCACGCGGCATCGTGCGACTCGCCAACCATCGAGATGCCGACCAGACGGTCCTCGCGCACGACGAAGCGCTTGTGTATGCCGCGCGAAAGGTCGCGGAAGACGATGGTCTCGGTCGTCGGATCACCCAGAAAGTCACCTGCCGAGAAGGCGTCTATCCCGGTCACTTTCAGCCGCGTGCCGACAGCCGCCTGCATGTAACGCGTTGCACCCCGGCCAACGATATGTTCGGCACAGACACGCGCCATCTCCCAGATCGGTTCGACGAAACCGACCACGTGACCCCGACGCTCCGCGCATTCGCCGATCGCAAACACGGACGGGTCGCTGGTCCGCATGTCATCATTCACGTGCACGCCGCGTCCGCAGTCGAGCCCGGATGCACGCGCCAGCACGACATTCGGACGCACGCCCGCCGCCATGACCACCAGATCGGTCGGGATTTCACGTCCATCCGACAGCACCACGCAACGCGCCCGCTCCTCGCCAAGCACGGCGCGTGTGCTCGCTTCCGTCAGGACCGTTACTCCGCGCGCCTCCATGGCGCGGCTGAGCAACGCGGCGGAGACATCGTCCAACTGCCGCTCCATGAGGCTCGGCATCAAATGCACGACCGTCACGTCCATGCCGTGGCGGCGAAGCCCATGCGCGGCCTCGAGCCCAAGCAAGCCGCCGCCGATCACGACCGCCCGCGCGCCTGGGCAATACGCGGCGTGCATCGCCTCGACATCGGCGATGTTGCGAAACCGCGATCACACCCGGAAGGTCGGCGCCAGGTATCGGCAGCATCACCGGTACGGACCCCGTGGTGAGCAGCAGCACGTCGTAGCCGCGCGCCGTGCCGTTCTCGCCCCGGACGATGCGCGCGGTGCGGTCGATCTCGACCACCGCCTCCCCCGCGATCAGCTCGATGTCGTTCGCCGCGTACCAAGACGTGTCATGCGTTACGATGTCTGCGAAGCGCGCCTCACCGGACAGCACTGCCGAGAGCATGACCCGGTTATAGTTGCCGTGCGGCTCGGCGCCAAACACCGTGATGCAGAACTGGCCGGGCGCGCGCGCCAGGATTTCCTCGATGGCGCGCACGCCGGCCATACCGTTGCCAATGACAACCAAGCGCTGGCGAGGCCGAGACAGCATGTTCATCGCACGCGCCCCGATCAGACGCGCGCGGCGCCGTGTGCCTCTGCCCACGTCGTCCGCCAGTGTCGGCGCACGCCGCTGATACAAACCAATGCGGTCGCGGCCAGAATGGCGAACACGAGGAAGCCCGCGCCGTAGCTGCCGGTCAGCTGCTTCGAGTAGCCGAGGCTGGACGCCAGATAAAAACCGCCGAGCCCGCCGGTCATGCCGACCAGTCCGGTCATGACGCCGATCTCGCGCCGAAAACGTTGCGGAACGAGCTGGAACACCGCACCGTTGCCCATGCCGAGCGCCAGCATGCCCAGCATGAAGACAGGGACTGCGAGCCAGATCGAGGAGATCCCAGGCGCGACGGTGGCAAACGCCATGGCGGCGATCGCGTACATCAAACTGAGCGCGCGCACGCCGCCGACACGATCAGCGACCGCGCCGCCCAGCGGACGCACCAGCGAGCCGACGAACACAACGCCGGCCGTGCAATAGCCGGCCGTGACCGCGCTCAACCCATACTGATCATTGAAATAAATCGTCAGCGACGAGGCGAGGCCGACGAAGCCGCCGAAGGTGACGCTACAGAAGAACATGAACCACCACGCATCGCCGGTCTGAAGCAGCCGGAAATAGGCCGAGAGCGGCTTCGGCGGGGGCGCGTTGGGGCTGTCCTTTGCGAACACCAGGAACACCGCCAAAGCGACACACATCGGCACCGCCGCGAAACCGACGACGTTCTGCCAGCCGGTCGCGACGGCAAGGCCGGGGGCGAATAGAGCCGCAAGCACGGTGCCCGAGTTTCCCGCCCCGGCAATACCGAGCGCCGTCCCTTGATGCTCCGGCGGATACCAGCCGGATGCGAGCGGCAGTGCGACGGCAAACGAGGCACCGGCAAGACCCAAGACAACGCCCAACAGAAGGGTGGCGGCGAAACTGTGCACGCCGATGAGCCAGGCGGCGGTAAGGCCGGCGATCACCACCGCTTGCGCCCCGATGCCGACCCGCTTTGCCCGGAACCGGTCCACGAGCAAGCCGAGCGGCAGGCGCAACAGCGCGCCGGCCAGCACCGGCGTCACCATCAGTCCCTTATGGGCCGGATCGAGATGCAGGTCTCGAGCGACGGCTACGCCGAGCGGCCCGAGCAGCACCCAGACCATGAAGCTGAATCGAAATACAGAAACGCGGCGAACAGGGTCGGCAGATGACCTGCCTTCAGGAATCCTTTTGACACGAGAGGATGCTCCGGCGGGCGCGCGGCCCGGTCGCGGACCGCCATTGGCCCACGTGTCGATCGTTCGGGAGCCATGCGGCCCCGGCGGCGGCCATGCCCGCCATTGGGCACACCCGGACGAGCCGCGTGTAACGCGGCACTGCGCGGTGCGTCGCAAGGCGCGTGCCAGGGAAATCTCGAGGCAGCCTCAGGAAATCAGCGTCGCGCTCCCGCGATAAGGACGGCTTCTGTCGCCTACGAAGTGGGCGTTTCGCCTAATCGGTATCCTAGACGCCGAACATCTAACCAGAGGAGTGGCCCGGAACGGTCTCCGGTTCGCCGAATTGATCAAATAACGCGCCGTCGCAAAATAGGTCAGCCATCATCTCCAGCGGCTCGGGCCGCCCTGGCTGCATCCAAGGCGTGCTGTGCGAACCCTCTCGTTTGGTGTCGACATCCGGCCAGCTCAACCGCTCATCCAGCGCCGCCGAGGCGAGCAGGTCCGGTCGGTAGACGCGGCGCGCTGCCTCGGCGATATCGACTGTCGACGACAACCATCCCCACCGCCGCATCTGCGCCAGAAACCAGGCGGCATGGGAGCGCCACGGAAACCAGACCGCGCCAGTGTGAAACTGGATCTGCTCGGTCGCCTTGCCGCCGGGCAACGAGGCACGGCTTGCCGCGAACGGCAGCCCTAACGGTTGCTCGGCCAGCAATGATGCGATTTCCGGCCCCGCCCCTGCCCGCTCGCAGATCAGCTGCGCCTGCAGCAGGCCGCGCAGCAGCAGGTGAACCGAACCAGGATGCGCGGCCGCCCAAGGCGCCGCGACCGCCAGGCACTTTTCCGGATGGCCGCCCCAGATCGCCGAAGTGCCGAACAAGACGCGGCCGGACCCGCGCTCCGCGGCAAGCGCCCCCCAGGGCGCACCGGCACAGAACCCAGCGATGCGGCCCGCCGCCAGGCCGCCTCGACATCCTCGGGTGGAATCACGACCACGTTGATATCCCGGTCGGGATCGACGCCGGATGCCGCCAACCAGTAGCGCAGCAGCAAATTGTGCGTCGAAAACGCGTGTGCCACCGCAAAACGAGGCGGGCGGATTGCGCGCGCAGCCATACGCCGAAGCGACGGCCGGCTGTTTGCGGGTCAAGAGGCTCGGCGCCGTCGCACACCGTGGTTGCGGCCGCGTGGCCGAGCGTGACGGTATTGCCCCCCGTGCTCAAACCCATAGGCACCAAAAGGCGCCCGGGCGGTCCGCGCAGCCCCAACCCCGCCGCCAGCGCCAGCGGCGGCAACATGGAGGCGGCATCCAGCAGTCCATACGCAAGCTTGTCGGCGATATTGGCCCAGGACGGCTCAACCGATAGCTCGACCTGAACCCCGAGCTCCCGAAACAGGCCACGCCGCACCGCCACCACGGCCGGCGCGCTGTCGGCCAGCCGCAGCAGGCCAAATCGGATTGGCGCGATCGACGTGGTCATTGGCCGACACCCTCGCCGGCACAAAGTAGGTCCCGCGCGACATCGACAATCTTACGCCCGCTGGTCATCGCCTTGCGGCGGAGGAGGCGATACGCGTCCGGCTCCGACAGACGCCGATCGCGGATCAACCGCGCCTTGGCCTGATCGATAATGGTTCGCTCTTCCAATTTGGCCTCGGCGGCGTTGAGCGCAGTGCGGGTCTGCTGATGCTGACGGAAAAGCGCGACCGCAGCGCGCAGGATAGGCTTCACGTCGGGCGGCGGCGTTCCGACGACATTGTACGACGACACGCCGGCGCCGATCGCCGCCTCCATGAACTGCGGATCGTCCTCGTCGACGAACAGGGCGATGGGACGCGGGTCCCGCGTCGAGAGTTGGCGCAGACTTTCCAAAGCATCGCGGTCCGGTCGCGCCATGTCCACCAGGATGACATCGGGCGCGTGCGTGACGACGGCATCCAAAAGGGACTCGTGAGGCTCTAGCCGCAGCACCGTAACGCCGACGTCGGTCGTCAGTCCCTGCAGCAACAATCGAACACGATCGGCCTCACTATCGGCGAGAATGATCTTCACACGTTGCGGGTCCAGGGGGTTCTCCGACCTACGAATGCCGGCTGATGCGATACGGAGGCCTACGTAGTTCGGACACCTATGCAGTTCGGAGGCCGATGCAATCCGGAGGCCGTGCGAGAGCAGGATTCGGACGACAGTTGGCACTCCCGGCGATAGCCTGCTGGCAAAACGCTGATGCATGCATGGGCCGAGAAGAAGTTCAGGCAATGGGCGCCCTCTACCGCGCTGGTCTATCGCTACACGCTGCACAAGCCAGGAACGGCGGCTGTTCATGGCAGCTGAGCACATGACGTTGCACACGTTATTGTTGCTGGTTGCCTTCCGACACCGGCTTCGTGCTCCCGACGTCGCCGCCGGACAGGGTCGCTTCGAGGCCATCCTTGGGCGGCAAGTCGAGCCGCAGGATTTCGACTTTGCCGTCCATGAGGCGCTCGCCGCCGCCGAGATTTACGACCCGGTGCGCCTGCCGCCCGGTGCACTGCAATGCCACTGGCATTGCGAACTTACCTCGGTCGGCGTCGCGACAGTGATGGCGCTGTTACGCATACATGACGCAAGCGCGGACGAGCTGATCGCGCAGGCGAGTGCGCCACCGACACGCGACCTGAATAGTCCGGACGGCACTTCATAGCGGCTCCTTCCGGCGCGGTTCGTCCCCTGTATCCGGCAAGGCGTTGGCGAGGATCATTGCCAGCGTGGTCCAGGACGTGCCGCACCGCGCGGGCGGTGAAATTCCCCGGTGCGGTCACGTCAGCCTCCGCCCCCGCGCGGACCAGCGCGAGCGTCGCCTCGCCCAGGTCCCGCAACGTCGCCTCGGCGTGAGCAGGATCGGTCAGTCGTATAGGGGTAGTCTGTTGGTTTGGTTGCGGGGGCACGCAACCACCGGGAGTTGACTCGGCCGCCAGTCGCCTGCTGAACGAGCGGGGCCAATGAGCCGCCGCATCATAGGAACCAACCATGAGCCAGTCCGCGCCTTCCCGATCCGGCCAACGGGTATTGGTGCTCGGTGGCGGCATCATCGGTGCCTGCTGCGCCTTCGCCCTGCTACGCCGCGGCTTCGACGTCACGCTGATCGAGAAGGACGCGCCGGGTCGCGCCGCCTCGTTCGGCAACTCCGCGAGTATTGGTCTCGCCTCTGTGCCGCCTCTCGGCATGCCTGGGATGCTGCGTGACCTGCCGAAGATGTTGCTGGATCCTATGCATCCACTGGTGATTCGCTGGCGCCATCTGCCGCAGACGTTGCCCTGGCTGGTGGCCTTCCGCCGTACCCTCGCGCCGGCGCGGGTCGAGGCGATTGCCACAGCACGCGCCGCCCTGCTTGCTCAGTCTGGCAACGCGTACGATTCGCTGTTGAATGAAGTCGGCCGGACCGACCTGATCCATCACACGGGGCTGATCTTCGCCTGTGAGTCGCGCGAGGCATTTGCCCGCGCGCGCGATGGAATCGCGCTGCGGCGACGGCACGGGATCGAGGTGCAGGAGATGGATGGTCCGGCTTTGCGGGAGCTTGAGCCGGCCCTGTCGGACCGCGCGGTGTGTGGTGCGTTCTTTCCCATTGTGCAGACCACGACGAACCCACTGTCACTGACGGAAGCAGTCGTCGATGCGGTGCGCGCGCGGGGCGGGCGTGTGCTACGCGAGACCGTGCGCGACTTCACGTTGGGGCCGGCTGGTGTCGCCGGCGTCGTCACCGACGCCGGGTCGCACGCCAGCGACCTTGTGGTGATCGCAGCCGGTGCCTGGTCGCGTGCACTCGTCGCGCTGTTGGGCGAACAGGTCTCGCTGGTCGCCGAACGCGGTTATCACATCATGATGGATGCCGCGCCGCACGTGCCCGCCATTCCGGTCCTATCCGCGGACCGCAACGTGTCGATCGTCACGCTCAGCACCGGCCTGCGCATGACCACCATGGCCGAATTGACGACGATCGAGGCGCCACCAGACCATGACCGGGCGCTGCGCATCTTCCGCGGCGCGGCCGGACTGATCCGCGGGCTGGAGTTGAACGTTGCCAGCCGCTGGTGCGGCTCACGTCCCTCCACGCCGGATTCACTGCCGGTCATTGGCCGTTCGCCTCGCCATCGCAACGTCATCTACGCCTTCGGTCATGGCCACCTCGGCCTCACCTTCGGCGCGGTAACCGGCAACATCGTGGGCACGCTGGCCTGCGGCGAGACACCGAATTTCGACATCACACCATACCGGCCGGACCGGCGGTTCGACGGTTCGCACCTGTTGACGCAGCACGCAGCCTGACCCGCGGAATGCGAAGCCCATCGAGGCGGAGGGCGAAGCTGCAATGTCTTGAGCCGGGAATCGTTAGACTAGGTCAGGCACTATCCAATCGAGCACGCAACGACTGCATCTCCACATGCACCGCGTGCAAATCATCGAGCGAGAAGCCGGCGGCAAGCGACGGAGCGACCGCGTGCAGGGCCGCGTGCAGTCGGCCAGTGTAGCGGGCGCGGCGGGCCTCAACGACGAGCCCGTTCTGCGCCTCAAAGTGTGCGTTGCAGGCCACAGCCGCCTCTCGCGTCAGTCCGGCTGGCAGATCGAGATGCATCGCCGTACCATCCCATGACACCGGATAGCCGCCCGGAAGCCCATGCGGGCCCGGAACATGACCGCGCCACGACTTGCCGTGCGCGACGGCCAGTGCGAGCGGCACGGCCGATGCGCCTGAGATGTCGACGGCAGGCTCCGGCGTAAGTTGGATGTCGGCGAAGCGGTCGAACACGTCCGTCACCTCAGTCCCGTCGACCCACACGCGCGGCGGGACGCCACCTCGTTCCTCCGGCGGGACACGCCATGCGCCGAGCTGCTGGTAGTGCGCTAGCATCCGGACCTGTCCCCCCTCGCCTGTCGCCTGCAACTTGCCTGCGAATGCGTTGGAAAGGATCCCGATATTGCCGGCGCCGCACAGCACCGGGAGCCCGGCAGCAGCGACCAGGCCGTTGACGACGTCGGGAAAGCAGCAGTTTACGAGCTGCGCGGCCGCATAGGCGTCTCGTGCCGCGGCCGCTACGGCAAACGTCACGATCGATTGGAACACGGCAGTTACGCTCAGGCCGCCGTCTGCGACCAATTGGGTCCAGCCGGTCCGACGTCCGGCAATAACGGATCCGGCCTGCGCCGAGGCTGCCTGCATGATGACGCGCGGGCAGCAGCGGACAAGCAGCGCCGCCGCCTCGCCGTTCGCGAGCAGATCGACGCTCGTCGTCTCGAATCGCGCCGGCGTCTCGAACAACGCGGCGCGGCCGCGTGCCGCGGTGCGGATCCAGGCGAGCCGTCTCGGGTCGCGTGCCGCGACAAGCACGCGGGTTGGACGCTTGGCCGTGGCGGCGAGATCGAATGCGATGCGGGCGGCAAAGGGACCGCTGCCCAGCAACAGGACATCGACGGGCTCGTTCATCCTGGGCCTCCTGGCAGCACGTGAAACGACATGGATCGGGCGGCCGCGCAGAGCATCGGCGCGAAGCGAGTTTCCGCGGCCTCAGCCGCCATGTGCAGGCGCGAGACGGAAAGGCTGACGGCACCCACCGGTTCGCCCCGCGCGCCGGTGATCGCGGCACCCAGCGAGATGTCGTTTGGGAAGATCTCTTCGACGGCGACGGCGTAGCGCCGAGAGATCACGTCCGCCAGGCTCGCCATCAGCTCTGGCATCCGCCAAGTCGTGTGCGGCGTGTAGGCCTTGCGTTCCGACGACGCGAGAAGGCCACGAGCCTGACTTTGCGGCAGGCAGGCGAGCATCGCCCGTCCTGGTGCCGTGCAATAGGCCGGCAGCCGCGTGCCGACGATCACGTTGCTGCTGATCATGCGTCGGCTCATGAACCGCGCGACGTAGACGATCTCCGCGCCGTCCAGCACGGTCAGGCTGATCGCTTCTTCCGTGTTGCGGCTGAGGTCCAGCAGGTAGGGCATCGCGCGGTCCACGATCGGGCTCGCGCGCGTGTAGTGGTAGCCGAGGTCGAGCGCGCGCGTCGTCAATTCGAAGCGGCGTGTGTCCGGATCCTTGCGCAAATATCCCAGACGCTCGAGCGTGTGCGTGAACCGCTGGGCCGAGCTCTTATCGAGCTCCGCCGCTTCCGCGACCTGACTGAGCGACAGCGTGGGCCGGCCGGCGCCAAACGCTGACAGCACGCGGAATGCCTTTTCGATCGAGCGAACGAACAGCGGATCCTCGCGCGAGCCGTTCGCGGCATTCGGTTCGTTGGCAGGCGGAGCTCGGCTCATCGTTGACAAATGTGTCCGAAAAGGCGCACCGTGTCAATACAACGTATTGCATTGCAATACCTGCCGTCCCGGAGGAGAAACCGCATGCAGCCGTTCATCCTGACCCGCACGGAGGGCCGCGTCGCGGTCATCACGCTGAACCGGCCGGAGATCCTCAACGCCTGGCATGCGCCGATGCGCGAGATGCTGGTCGCGGCGCTGGAAGCGGCCGAGGCGAACGAGGCGGTGCGCGCCATCGTGCTGACCGGCGCAGGGGACCGGGCCTTCGGTGCAGGGCAGGACTTGAACGAGACCAAGACATTCGATCCGGACCGCGCCGAGCTCTGGATGGGCGAATGGGAGAGGCTGTACGACCGCATACGCTCGCTATCGAAACCGCTTATCGTTGCACTCAACGGTCTTGCGGCCGGATCGGCGTTCCAGGTCGCGCTCCTCGGAGACATCCGCATCGGGCACGAGGGCGTGACGATGGGACAGCCGGAGATCAACGCCGGCATCGCCAGCGTTACGGGCCCCTGGATCATGAAGGAGATCCTCGGACTCGCGCGCACCATCGATCTCACGCTCACCGGGCGCATGATGGACGCTGCCGAATGCTACGCGATCGGTCTGATCAGCCGGCTGGTCCCGCGCGATCAGGTAATCCCGGCGGCCATGGCGCTCGCGCATGAGCTGGCGGAGAAGGCGCCGGTCGCGATGCGCCTGAACAAGGCCCGCTTCCGCGAAGTTACCGAGGCGAACTTCCGCGAGTGCATCCAGGCCGGCATCCGCACGCAACGCGAGGCGTATGCGACTGGCGAGCCCGCACGCATGATGGAAAAGTTCCTGGCCGAACGCGCCGCCCGCAAACGCGCCGAACGAGAGCGCGCGAACAAAATGAGGGAGACAGAGCGATGATCGATCCAAAGTCCATCGACGGCCCGTCCCGCTACGCAATCGGCCGACGCAGCATGCTCGCCGGAGCGGGGGCGTTCGCCTCTTTGCTTGTCGAGGCGCGCGGCAACCGCGCTCTCGCGAAAGATACGATTACCGTTGCCGATCCGGGCGGGGCATGGACGCCGGCATGCGACGCCGCTTTCGTCCAGCCGTTCGCTAAAGAAGCCGATGTCCACATCAACCACATCGCGCGCGAGCACTACCCCTCCGTCGAAATCAAGGCGAACGTCGACACCAGGTCCTATACCTGGGACGCAGTGATCGCGACGGACGCGGACCAGACGGAGCTCTCGCCGCAAGGGCTGCTGGAGCCGCTCGACTGGAACCATCCAGACATGGCGCAGATCATGCCGCAGGCGCGCCGACCGGACTGGATGGGCCAAGACGTCTACGCGACAATCGTCGCCTATCGCACCGACAAGTTCGGCAAGAACGGCCCGAAGAACTGGGTGGATTTCTGGGACGTGCAGCGGTTCCCCGGAAGGCGCGCGATGCACAAGCACCCGATCGACATGCTGGAAGCGGCCATGATGGCCGACGGCGTACCCGCCGACAAGGTGTACCCGATCGATGTCGAGCGGGCGTACAAGAAGCTCGATCAGATCAAGCCGCATGTCGATGTCTGGTGGACGGGCGGCGCGCAGACGACGCAGATGCTCCAGAGCGGCGAGGTCGATATGCTTCCGACCTGGAACGCGCGCGCACAGGCGGTGATCGATGCGGGCGGGCCGGTCGCGATTTCCTGGGACCAGGGGATCTACGCGCTTGAAGGCTGGGTCGTGCCGAAGGGCGATCCGCACGCGGCGCTTGCCAAGCGGTTCATCACATTCTGCGCCAATGCCAAACGACAGGCCGACTTCGTATCGAAACTCGCCTACGGACCGACGAACCCCGAAGCGTACAAATACATTTCCACCGAACGGGCGAAGCTTCTCCCGACTGCGCCGGACAACCTGAAGCTGATGGTGCAGTCGGACAATCCGTGGTGGGCGAAAAACAAGGAGAAGATGATCGAGCGGTTCAACGCGTGGCTGCTCGCCTGACATGACGCCCGGTTCCGCCGCCAAACTGGCGCTGCGCGGGGTCGGCAAAAGCTACGGTCCCGTCACCGCGCTGGCAGACGCGACACTCGACATGGCCGAGGGCGAGTTCCTCACGCTCCTCGGCCCGTCCGGCTCGGGCAAGACCACTCTGCTGATGATCGTTGCCGGCCTGACCCAGCCGACATCGGGTGAGGTCTGGATCGACGGCCGGCTGTCCACCTACGCGCCGCCGAACAAGCGCGATATCGGCATGGTGTTCCAGAACTACGCGTTGTTCCCGCATCTGACGCTCGCGGAGAACATCGCCTTCCCGCTGCGGATGCGGGGCATGGCGTCGGCCGAGATTGCGGCCGAAGTGCGCCGCGTGCTGGAGATCGTGCAGCTTCCGCACGTCGCCGAGCGGATGCCCAAGGAGCTGTCCGGCGGCCAGCAGCAGCGGATCGCGCTGGCGCGGTGCATGGTTTATCACCCGTCGATCATCCTGATGGATGAGCCGCTGGGCGCGCTCGATCGGCAGTTGCGCGACCGCATGCAGATGGAGATCAAGCACCTCCACAAGCGCCTCGGCATCACCGTCCTTTACGTGACGCATGACCAGGAGGAAGCGCTGGCGATGTCCGACCGCATCTGCCTGATGCGGGATGGACGCATCGAGCAGATCGGCACGCCGGAGGACCTTTATTTCCGCCCGCACACGACCTTCGTTGCCGACTTCCTGGGCGAGTCGAACATCATCGCGGGCACAGTCGCCAACTGCGGCGAGACTGGCGTACTTGAGGTGGACGGCGGATTGCTGGTTCACGCGCCGGTCGGGCCGGAATTCTCGGCCGGACACGCCGTAAAGCTGTTGCTGCGACCGGAGAACCTTCAGCTGCTTCATCCGGGGCAAGAGGCGGATAATATCGCCGAAGGCACGCTGACCGAAACGGTCTTCGGCAGCGGTGTGTATCGGCACTACGTTACGCTTCCCGGCGAGCTGACGCTGGCCGTCAAGCAGTTCACCGACCGCGGCCGTCCCGCGCCGGCGCCTGGCACGCCGGTTCGGCTTGGGTGGAGCCGCGACCACACCGTCGTTCTGCCGCATTCGGAGAGGCTTTGAGCGAGGTCCGCCTCGCCTCTGTGCCCAACTGGGGTGTGCCGCCCCTGCCTTGGACGCGCGTGCTGCGCGCCTGGCCGCTGTTCCCGCTGCTGCTCTTCACCGCAGCGTTCTTTCTCTATCCGGTGGCGCAGATCCTCTGGCTCAGTCTCGTGGATCAGGCGGGGAATCTTACGCTCGCCAATTTCTCACGTGCGCTGACCACTCCTGTGTACGCCCGCACGCTCGGCGTCACGCTTCAGGTCAGCGCATGGACGACGATCTTCTCGCTGCTTGCCGGCTATCCGGTCGCCTACCTGCTGGCGACGTCGAACACGCGGACCCGCGACTGGCTGACCCTGCTTGTGCTCATGCCGTTCTGGACGAGCTTCCTGGTGCGCACCTTCGCCTGGATGATTCTGCTGGGGCGGAACGGTGCGATCAACAAGCTGCTCCTGGCGCTCGGAGTGACCGATGCGCCGGTGTCGCTGATCTTTAACATGACCGGCGTGATGATCGGCATGGTGCATTCGATGATGCCGCTCGGCGTCGTCGCGATGCTCTCGGTCATACAGCGCGTAGACCGTACGCTCGTCAGCGCGGCGCGCACACTTGGCGCAGGCGCCGGGAACGCGTTCTGGCGCATCTTCTTCCGCCTGTCGCTGCCCGGTGTTGCATCGGCCGGGCTGCTGGTCTTCGTCAGTTCGCTCGGCTTTTTCATTACCCCGGCGCTGCTCGGCGGTCGCCAGCAGACAATGATTT
Source organism: uncultured Acetobacteraceae bacterium (assembly GCA_964434035.1). GTDB lineage: Bacteria > Pseudomonadota > Alphaproteobacteria > Acetobacterales > Acetobacteraceae > CAYSTX01. The sequence goes on along the minus strand of CAYSTX010000028.1, from coordinate 7,554 downwards.
CTCAGGTAATCATCTCGATTATCCAGGAAGTGATGGACTGGCGTTTCGCAAGCGCTCTCGCGATGCTGCTACTCGCGGCCTCGACGGTAATCTTCGTGCTGTACGACCGGCTAGTCGGGCTCTCGAGTCTCTCGGGCGGTCACGCATCGGAACCCGCACGGCGGCCGGGCGCGTTGGGCCGCGCCGCCGGCTGGGTCGGAGCGTGGCTGACCGGCACGATCGGCACCTTATGCGACGCCGCGGGCGCCCTCTGGGACAAGCTCGCGAGACCGGACCCGTCGCGCCCGGCTCGCCGCATCTCCCGCACGGTTCTGGCGGCCGCGTGCAGCGTGATCATTGCGTTCCTGGTGCTACCGTCGCTGTTCGTGATCCCAGTTTCGTTCACGAGCGGCACTTTCATCGAATTCCCGCCACAGGGATTCTCGCTGCGGTGGTACGACCTATTCTTCGGCTCATCGGAGTGGATCGCGGCCACCGTGCGCTCCTTCACCGCGGCCTTGCTGACCGGCTTCGTAGCAACGGTGCTCGGGACCGCCGCAGCCTTCGTGCTGGTGCGCCAGCGCGTAGTAGGGCGCGGTCTTCTGCTCGCCGTCATCCTCGCACCCCTCGTGCTGCCGCGCATCATCATCGCGGTCGGGTTGTTCTATCTGTACGCGCATGTCGGATTGGTCGGCACCATCGCCGGCCTCGTGATCGGCCATACGATCCTTGCCGTCCCGTACGTGGTGATCACCGTGATGGCGGTGCTCAAGACATACGACGAGCGGCTGGACCAGGCGGCGTGGAGCATGGGCGCAAGCCGCTGGCGTACGCTCGTCCACATCACCCTACCGCAGATCAAGGGCGGGCTGATTGCGGGCTTCCTGTTTGCCTTCATCACGTCCTTTGACGAGCTGACGGTCGCGCTGTTCGTGACCGGCGGCGGCACCTCGACCCTGCCGCGCCGCATCTGGGACGACCTGCTGCTGCAGGTGAACCCCACACTCGCCGCGGTGTCCACCGTGGTCCTGGTCTTCGTCACCGTGTTCATCATCAGCGCCGAGATCCTGCGCCGGCGCAGCGCTGCGAACTGAAGGAGGCAACGTGACCGATTATCCCAGCAACGACGATGAGACCCAAACGGCGCGAGTCGAACTCGCCGCCACATTCCGCATGGCGGCTCGGCTCAACATGCACGAGGGCGTCTGCAACCACCTCTCGGTCATGCTTCCGGGGCGACGCTTCCTGATTAACCCGAAGGGCACGCATTTCGCGCGTATCACGGCGAGCAGCCTACTGGTCATCGATGAGAACGGACGCACGATCGAGGGCACGGGCCGAGCGCCAACCACCGGATTCACCATCCATACCCGCATCCACCTACGCCACCCGAACGCGAAGGTGGTGATGCACCTCCACGCCCCGTACTCGACCGCGCTGACCGCGATCCGGGGTGGACGGGTTCTGATGGTCCACCAGAACTCCACGCGTTTCTTCGGCGACATCGCCTATGACGACCACTTCAACGGCATTGCCGACGCGACGACCGAGGGCGAACGCATGGCCGAAGCGATGGGCGACAAGCGCGTGCTATTCCTTGCCAATCACGGCGTCGTCGTCGTGGGCGAGACGATCGCGCAGACCTTCGACGATTTCTACTATCTGGAGCGCGCGTGTCAGGTTCAGCTCCTGAGCATGCAGACCGGCTTGCCGCTGAATGTCATTTCCGACGAGCTCGCCAAGACGACCCACGACCAGTTTGCGCAGTTCGCCATCAATGCCGACCTGCATATGCAGGAAATCATCAACCTGCTCGATGAGCAGGAACCGAGCTACGCCTCATGACCGGCCTGCCCGCGAACCCGCCCGGCAGCGACGACGGCTTCATCCGGCGATTCGTCCATTTGGCGCAGACCGAACCGAACCGCGTCTTCGCCCGTTTCAACGGCGACGTGCTGACCTTCGCCAAACTGCACGCAAGCTCCGCGCGTCTGGCAAGCAGGCTGCGCGGCGAGAATGTGCAGCGCGGCGACCGCGTCGCGGTGATGCTCGACAACAGCCCAGACGCGGTCGCGCTGTTGCTGGCACTCGCCAAAACCGGAGCGGTCTGGGTGCCGCTGAACGTTCAGCTCCGGGCCGAGGGACTGCGCTACATCCTCGATCACGCCGAGCCCCGTGCGGTGATAGCGCGCGACGACCTTGTGCCGCTGGTACGCGGCTGCGGGGCGTGTCTGGACGCCGTGGCGGTGATCGACGAGTCAGCGATGGCCGACGCCGCGCGATCCGGGAGCGGCGAACTCGATGAGCCTCCTCCTACCCCGGAGGATCTTTTCGCGATCAGCTACACGTCCGGGACGACCGGCGCGCCGAAGGGCGTGCAGATGACCCATCGCATGTTGCGCCTGGCCGGTGAGGGCGCGCTGCTGGTCTCCGACGCGCGCGACGGCGACGTCCTGTACATGTGGGAGCCGCTTTATCACATCGGCGGATCGCAACTGATGCTGCTGCCGATGTTGCGCCGTGTGGTTCTCCACATGGCGCCGCGCTTCAGTGCCAGCCGTTTTTGGTCCGATGTGCGCGCCGCAGGTGCCACGCACATCCATTACCTGGGCGGAATCCTGCAGATCCTGCTCAAGCAGCCGCCGTCCCCGCTCGACTGCGCGCACGGAGTGCGAGTCGCCTGGGGCGGCGGCTGTCCAGCCGACGTATGGCGCGCGGTGCAGGACCGGTTCGGAGTCGACGTACGCGAGTGCTACGGCATGACGGAGGCCTCGAGCTTCACCACCTTCAACGATAATGGCCTTGTCGGCTCCGTTGGGCGGCCGCTGCCCTGGTGCGTCCTCGATCTGGTCGACGCGAACGGCCGGCCAGTCGAGCAAGGCGAGCGTGGCGAGATCGTCGTGCGAACGCGTGATCCACGCGCAATCACGCCCGGCTACTTCCGCAATCCGGAGGCGACCGCGAGGGCGCTACGCGGTGGCGCGCTGCATACGGGCGACCTCGGTTCATTCGATGCGGATGGCAATCTATTTTTCCATGGCCGCATGACAGACTCGGTGCGCGTCAAGGGGGAGAACGTCTCTGCATGGGAGGTAGAGCACGTGGCCGCACAGCACCCCTCCGTTGAGGATTGCGCGATGATCGGTGTCCCGGCGGAGATCGGCGAACAGGACATCAAGCTGTTCGTCATGCCAAAATCGGGTCGTTCGGTCGACTTGGCCGACCTCTCCATCTGGCTCGGCGAGCGCTTGGCCCCGTATCAGAACCCGCGATACCTCGCCGCGGTCGATGCGTTCGAGCGCACGCCCAGTCAGCGCATCATGAAGCACCTTCTGCCGCCGGATCGCGACGGGTGTTTTGACCGCATGGCAACGCCGTTGCCGGCGGATTAGACTAGGAGTCGCCTTCCACGATCGCAGGATCGAATTCGGCGGCAAGTTTGCTGCTCGTCGCCACGGTCGCGTCGCGGAAACGGCTGATGGCGAAGGCGTCGATCGGGGTCGGCGTCGCGCCATCCGCAATCAGCTCCGTCAACACCGCGCCGACGCCAGGACCGAGCTGAAACCCGTGACCGCAGAAGCCGAATGCATGCAGCAGGCGCGGTGACACGGAACTCGGCCCGATGATTGGGAGCATGTCGGGCAGGTAGCCTTCGATCCCGGACCACACGCGAATGATGTGTGCGGATGCAAGCCGCGGAACGGCGCGGGCCATGCTGCGCAAGGTCGCCAGCGTCTTCTCCGGCTGTACGGGCGCACGGTTTCGCACATGATCGGACGGGCCGCGCGGGTACCCGGCCGCGACCACGTTGCCGCGAGCGACCTGTCGCAAAATGATGCTGCCATCCACCGCCTGCACGGACGGAAGGATGAAGCGCGGCAGCGGCTCCGTCACGAACTGCGGCGGCCCCGCGGAGAACAGAGGAGCGATCTCGCCGACCATCGCGGCGATCGCCGCACCCCAGGCACCTGCCGCGTTGACGACCCAATCGCATTCGATCTCCGTGCACTCCGTGCGCACACGGAAGCCGCTAGCATGCGGCTCCAGCGTCTCAACCTTCGTGTTCTCCATCACCACGGCGCCGAGTGCCTGCGCCGCGCGGGCCACAGCCGGGGTGGCTAGTCGAGGATTCGCCGTCGCGTCCCGCGCCGACCAGGACGCTGACGTCACGTCCGGACTAAGCCAGGGAAATCGGGCACGAACCTCCGCGGCCCGAAGCAACTGCGACCCGACACCCGCCGTCTGCGCCTCGTTCACGATGACACGTAACGCCTCGTCCTGTTTGGGACCGAACGCCACGTACAGATGCCCGGTCTGTTCGAACTCACAGCCTTCGGCGGTTAGCGCCTCGGCCTGCTCCCACAATGCGTGCGAACGAAGCGCGAGCGCGTACTGGTTCCTGTGCCGACCCTGAAGCCGGATATTGCCGAAGTTCACACCGCTCGATTGCGCGCCGACCAAGCCCCTCTCGATCACCACCACCTCGATGCCGCGGCGGCGCAGGAAGAATGCCGTCCAGCACCCGATCAGTCCCCCGCCGATCACGGCGACTGCGGTGCGCATGGTCATCCCGCGCCTACCATTGCGAGCGAGATCGGCTTCACCGGCCCCTGCGCACGCAGGTGCCCGACATCGGCGAGGGGAACGCCGGTTTCCGACGCAATGAGCTCGGCCGCAGGCAAGCCGCAGAACCGTCCCTGGCAACGCCCCATTCCACAGCGAGTGATTGCCTTCCCGCGATTGACCTCGCGCGGTCCGAGATCGCGCCGCACGGCGCGGCGCAGCTCGCCGAAAGTGACGCCCTCACAGCGGCAGAGCAGCGTATCGTCGGGCATGGCGGCGATCCAATGCGAAGGCCACGCGAATGCCTCGGCCAGTCCGCGTTGAAACCGGCGCAATCGACCGACCTTTCGGCGCAAGGAGGCGCGCTCGCGCTCCGGCACCGAGACGCCCTCATCGGCAAGCACCGCATAGGCCGCGAGCGCGCCGCTCGCTTCAGCCGCCTGCGCCCCACCGACTACGCAACCATCGCCCGCCACATAGAGGGTCTCGCCGCAACGTCCGTCCGCATCGGCAGCCGGCAGGAACTGGCGGCTGACCGGGTCGTAGCGCAACGTGGCACCCGCGAGTTCTGCCAGTTGCGTCTCCGGCTTCAGACCAAAGCCCATCGCGACGGCGTCACATCCGATGATCTGCTCTCCATCACCTGAGTCGAACGCAACCCCCTGCACCCGCTCGTCGCCGATGAAGCGCCGCAGGCGAACGCCATGCCTGATCGGCACCCCATGCCGGCGCAGCGCCCCTATCGCGAGCAGGCCCCGTTGCAGCGATCTCGCGTCCGCAAGCAGGCGCGGCGCGGCGGCGACCTTGCGACGGAATGGGGTCGTGTCGAGCACGCCGGCGACGGTGACGCCGGCGAGCGTGTACTGCAGGGCTGCGACGTACAGCAGCGGGGATGCGCCACAGAACACGACATGGCGGCCGATCGCGCAGCTCTGCCCTTTCAGCAGCGCCTGAGCGCCGCCAAGGGTGAAGACGCCTGGCGTGGTCCAGCCCGGGATGGGCAGCGTGCGGTCCGTGGCGCCGTTTGCGAGGATGAGCCGGTCGAACAGCAGCCTCTCCGCACCGCCGGCACCGGCCGTGTGCAACGTGCTGTCGGCGACGGTCCAGGCGAGCGTACCCGGACGATAGTCGATCCGTCCGCGCATGGCGTCGAAGCTGGCGTGGATGCGGTGGTAGTGCGCTGCCTCGCTGCCCAACAGCGTGTCGAGCGCGCTCTCTTCGCGAAACCGGCGCCAAACCTGGCCGCCCGGAGTGTCGTTCTCATCGAGCAGCACAGGGGATATTCCGTGCGCGGCAAGCAGGCCGGCTGCGGCGATACCGGCTGGGCCTGCCCCCACGATCAGTACTGTCATGGCGACCGGTCCACCGGCGCTGAAGTCAGCAGCCTCATGCCGTCTGCGGCAGGAGTGGTGCAGGCCCGCAATCTGCCACCCGACTCGGTCCACATCCAACAATCCTGACAGGCGCCCATCAGGCAGAAACCAGCCCGGAGTGCGATCGTGAGGCTGAGTGGCTTGCCGGTCGCCGCGCCGATTCGCACCAATTGCCTGGCCACCGTACCCTCATGCTAGGAGACGCGATCGGTGCGAACCCGCGCGGTCGTGCCGCCGGACCCGTTCGCTCTGGGGACGCTTCAGGTGATGCGTCCATCTCAAGACCCTTTAGCTCGTCTGCGGCCGCGACCGTGGGTCACGCGCTTTGGGAGGCCTCGCGATCGATCAAAGCGCGCTTGCGGTCGACGCCCCGAGCATAGCCAGAGAGCGAGCCATCGTCGCGAACCACACGATGGCAGGGAATAGCGACGGCGAGCTTGTTCGCGGCGCACGCTCCTGCCACGGCGCGGACTGCTTTCGGCGCGCCAATACGCCGCGCAATTTCAGCGTAGGACACCGTAGCACCGGCCGGCACTTCCTGGAGCGCCTTCCATACGCGCTCCTGGAAGGCGGTGCCGCGAACATCAAGGGGAAGATCCAGGCCGATCCGCGGCGCCTCGACGAACCCGACGATCTGCGCCACCAAGGTCTCGTAGTCGTGGTCGGCGCCGATTAGATACGCCTTAGGGAAGCGATCTTGAAGATTGCGCACGAGCTCATTCGGATCATCCCCGAGAAGGATAGCGGCGACGCCTTTCTTCGTCGACGCAACCAATATGGCACCCAGAGAAGTCTGGCCGACCGCGAACTTGATCTCCTCGTTCGCACCGCCAGCGCGGTACTGGGTGGGAGTCATGCCGAGCATGTCGGTGGATTTTTCGTAGAAGCGCCCGCTGGAATTGAAGCCCGCGTCGTAGATCGCTTCAGTAACGGTGCTGCAAGAAGCGAGCCCGTGCCGAACCCTGGTTGCGCGGTGAGCGGTTGCGTAGTCTTTGGGCGTGACGCCGGTGACGGACTTGAACATGCGGTGGAAATAGCTCGGACTACGACCGACCGCGTCCGCCAGCTGCTCCAGCGACGGCTCCTCTTCGCGCTCCTCGATTATTCTGCACGCTTTCGCGACGAGTGCGGCATTCTCGGCTTCGATCGACGGACCGTCAGGATTACACCGTTTGCAGGGCCGGAAGCCCGTAGCCCTTGCGCTCTCCAAGGTGTCGTGGAGCTGAACATTCTCGGGATTGGCGATGCGCGAGGGGCACGACGGCCGACAATACACGCCAGTCGTCAGAACAGAATACCACAGATGGCCGTCCGCGGTCTTATCGCGGGCGACAATCCGGGCCCAACGCGGATCATCCGCAACGGATGGCAGCGTCGATTTCCGGGGTTCCGAGAGTGTCGAACTCATGTCCGCTCATCTTCCGCTATACTGAGACTTTAGCGATCGTGCCGACGCCGCCAGCGCTTCGCACTCCGCTCCTTGCTTTCAAATCCTGCCGCCCGGTCGGGGGCACCTGAGCCAACCGCGGCGGCGACCCCGAGAAGACCACCGACGACACGGGGCGGATACTCATGGGTTCAATATGGGAGTAAGAACCGGAGTTCGAGCGCAACCCAAGCGAGCTACGCGGGTGCCGAG